>NZ_LHVN01000038.1:0-72990 GCF_001269815.1 Pseudomonas sp. P1.31
AAGGAGCAAGCTCCTCTCATCCGCTCGACTTGCATGTGTTAGGCCTGCCGCCAGCGTTCAATCTGAGCCATGATCAAACTCTTCAGTTCAAACATCTTTGGGTTTTTAAGAAACCCTAAACTTGGCTCAGCAATCGTTGGTTACATCTTTGATTTCTCGCGGAGTAACTTGTGATGCTGATAATCTTGTTGACTATCAGTCTGACTCCACAAGCACCCACACGAATTGCTTGATTCAGTTGTTAAAGAGCGGTTGGTTAAGATCTTTCGTCTCAACCGAGGCGCGCATTCTACAGCAGCCTCATTTGCTGTCAAGTGATTATTTTCAGAAGCTTTCGAAGAATTCTTCAACAACTTCAACCACTTGCGCTTCAGATCTCTCGTCAGCGGGAGGCGAATTCTACAGCGTTACACGCTGCTGTCAACACCTCTTTTTCAACTTCCTTTTGGCTTCGATAAACTGAAGCAACCTGCCGTCGAAAACTGCGCAACTCATTGAATCTCAAGGAGTTTTCCGTTTCGACTGCGCCGGAAGTGGGGCGAATTATAGACATCTAGAATTCGCCGTCAACCCCTATTTGCAGCTTTACTTGGATTTCAGCGTAATCCGTGCAAATGCCTTCTTGCCCGCCTGGCAAACGTGAGTCGCGCCCAGTACATATATAAAGGAGCGATCAACCACCTCACCATCAACACGCACACCACCGGACGCCAACAGGTCGCGCGCCGCTGCAGAGTTCTTCACCAGACCTGCCTTATTAAGAACAGCGGCGATCGGCATGTCTTCAGCAGAAGTCAGCTCGATCTCTGGCAGGTCATCCGGCAGCTCGCCATCCTTCATGCGATTGCCCGCCGCGCGATGAGCATTGGCCGCAGCCTCTTCACCGTGGAAGCGCGCAACGATTTCTTCAGCCAGCTTGATTTTGACGTCACGCGGATTGGCGCCTGCTTCTACATCAGCACGCAGCGCATTGATCTCGTCCATCGAGCGGAAGCTAAGCAACTCGAAGTAACGCCACATCAATGCATCCGGGATCGAAACCAGTTTGCTGTACATGACGCCCGGCGCTTCCTGAATACCGACGTAGTTGCCCAACGACTTGGACATCTTCTTCACGCCATCCAGACCTTCAAGCAGCGGCATGGTCAGAATGCATTGAGCTTCCTGACCGTAACCACGCTGAAGCTCGCGCCCCATCAGCAAGTTGAACTTCTGATCGGTGCCGCCCAACTCAACGTCCGCACGCAAGGCCACCGAGTCGTAACCCTGAACCAGCGGATAGAGGAACTCGTGAATAGCGATCGGTTGATTGGTGGTGTAGCGCTTGTCGAAGTCATCGCGCTCAAGCATGCGAGCAACGGTGTACTGCGAAGTCAAACGAATGAAGTCCGCCGGCCCCATCTGATCCATCCAGGTGGAGTTGAAAGCAACTTCGGTTTTCGCTGGATCGAGAATCTTGAACACCTGAGTCTTATAAGTCTCGGCGTTTTCCAGGACTTGCTCACGGGTCAACGGTGGGCGCGTGGCGCTCTTGCCGCTCGGATCACCGATCATCCCGGTGAAGTCACCTATAAGGAAGATCACCTGATGCCCCAGTTCCTGGAACTGGCGCAGCTTGTTAATAAGCACCGTGTGACCCAAATGCAGATCCGGAGCGGTCGGATCGAAACCAGCCTTGATACGCAGCGGTTGGCCGCGCTTGAGCTTCTCGATCAGCTCGGACTCGACCAATAGTTCTTCCGCACCACGTTTAATCAGCGCTAGCTGCTCTTCAACCGACTTCATAACAGACCCGCAAGGCTCAGATTCAAAGGGAACCAACCATACAAGATCGTGCACCAATTACAAGTTTTGCCCGGCGCACGGACACCAATCCACAAACGCGCTGTCTGTAGACTTGCTTAAGAGATGATTTGGTTATATTTTATACAGTTATTTCATCTTCATCATGTCATTCATCTTTTCCAATTCATCATATTTCAAAGTCAAAACTACTTATGACCACAGAACCGTCTAAAGCGCCTCCGCTTTACCCGAAGACCCACCTGCTCGCTGCAAGTGGAATCGCTGCCCTTCTCAGTCTGGCGCTCCTGGTATTCCCTTCCAGTGATGTTGAAGCCAAAAAGACGACCCTGAGTCTTGAACTGGAAAGTCCTGCTGAACAACTGACACAAGATCAAGACGCTGCTGACGCCGCCCAAGCCACAAATGAGCCTGTCAGCTCGCCATTTGCACAAATCGAAAACACTGACGAAAACGCACCGCAAACCGCTGAAACCGAGCCGGCACCTGCCCCGGCTGCAGAGAAAGCCAAGGCTGCCAGCCATCGCGAAGTGGTCGTCGCCAAGGGCGATACGCTGTCCACTTTGTTTGAAAAGGTCGGTCTGCCCGCCGCTTCCGTTCACGAAGTATTGGCCAGCGATAAACAAGCCAAACAGTTCAGCCAACTTAAGCACGGCCAGAAGCTCGAATTCGAATTGAACCCGGAAGGCCAACTGACCAGCCTGCACAGCAAGGTCAGCGACGTCGAAACCATTACCCTGACCAAGAATGACAAGGGTTATGCCTTCAATCGGGTTACCGCTAAACCCACCGTACGCACCGCTTACGTACACGGCGTGATCAACAGCTCGCTGTCCCAGTCCGCCGCCCGCGCTGGCCTCTCGCACAGCATGACCATGGACATGGCCAGCGTGTTTGGTTACGACGTCGACTTCGCTCAGGACATCCGGCAGGGCGATGAATTCGACGTGATCTATGAGCAAAAAGTGGTCAACGGCAAAGCCGTTGGCACTGGCCCGATCCTCTCTGCACGCTTTACCAACCGCGGCAAGACTTACACCGCCGTGCGTTACACCAACAAACAAGGCAACAGCAGCTACTACACCGCTGACGGCAACAGCATGCGCAAGGCGTTCATCCGTACGCCGGTGGACTTCGCCCGCATCAGCTCGAAGTTCTCCATGGGCCGCAAGCACCCGATCCTCAACAAGATCCGCGCCCACAAAGGCGTCGACTACGCAGCACCACGCGGCACGCCTATCAAGGCTGCCGGCGACGGTAAAGTACTGCTGGCCGGCCGCCGCGGCGGTTACGGCAACACCGTGATCATCCAGCACGGCAACACTTACCGTACCCTTTACGGCCACATGCAAGGCTTTGCTAAGGGCGTGAAAACCGGCGGTACCGTCAAGCAGGGCCAGGTCATCGGCTACATCGGCACTACAGGCCTGTCTACCGGCCCGCACTTGCACTATGAGTTCCAGGTCAACGGCGTCCACGTCGATCCGCTGGGCCAGAAGCTGCCAATGGCTGACCCGATCGCCAAAGCCGAGCGCGCTCGCTTCCTCGCGCAGAGCCAACCGCTGATGGCGCGCATGGATCAAGAGAAGGCCACCATGCTGGCTTCGAGCAAGCGTTAAGCCATGGCCCTTTATATCGGTGTGATGTCCGGAACCAGCCTCGACGGTCTGGACATTGCTCTGATTGAGCAGACCTCGGCGATCAAACTGATCGCCACGCACTACATTCCCATGCCTGAATCCCTGCGCGCCGAGCTGCTTGGCTTGTGCGCCAGCGGCCCCGACGAAATCGCCCGTTCGGCGATTGCCCAGCAACACTGGGTGAAGCTCGCCGCGCAGGGTATTCATACTCTCCTCGATCAGCAGCAACTCAAACCCGAAGCCATTCGTGCGATCGGCAGCCACGGCCAGACCATTCGCCACGAACCGGCGCGCGGCTTCACGGTGCAGATCGGCAACCCTGCCCTGCTCACCGAATTGACTGGCATTACCGTGGTCAGCGACTTCCGCAGCCGCGATGTCGCCGCCGGCGGCCAAGGTGCGCCGCTGGTTCCGGCCTTCCATGAAGCTTTGTTCGAAGAGCGTACCGGTAACCAGGCAGTCTTGAATGTCGGCGGTTTCAGCAATCTGAGTCTGATAGAGCCGACCAAGCCTGTAGCCGGTTTCGACTGTGGCCCTGGGAATGTTCTGATGGACGCCTGGATTCAGCAGCAGCGCGGTGAAAACTACGACCGTAATGGCGACTGGGCGAGATCAGGGGCTGTTGAGCCAACCCTGTTGCAGGCGCTGCTCAGCGATCCATTCTTCGTCACCAAAGGCCCGAAAAGCACCGGCCGCGAAGTGTTCAACCTGCCTTGGCTGGAGCAACACTTGTCACGGTTGCCAGCCTTCGCTGCGGAAAACGTGCAGGCCACGCTGCTTGAACTGACGGCGCTGACCATCATCGAGTCGCTGCAAAGCGCTCAGTCCGACACCCAAGAGTTGCTGGTCTGCGGCGGCGGCGCGCATAACGCCACATTGATGAAGCGCTTGGCCGCCCTGCTGCCTAATGCAACCGTAGCCAGCACTGCCACTCACGGCGTCGATCCGGACTGGGTTGAAGCCATGGCGTTCGCCTGGCTCGCTCATTGCTGCCTCGAAGGCATGGCCGCCAACCGCCCGAGCGTCACCGGCGCGCGCGGTCTTCGCGTCTTGGGCGCCATCTACCCGGCCTGATCAAACCGCACACAGCAAAACGCCGCAGAACCGAAAGGCTCTGCGGCGTTTTGTTATCTGAAACGAAGAGGCGTCAGATCGAGAACGAAGAGCCGCAACCACAGGTCGTGGTGGCGTTCGGGTTCTTGATCACGAAGCGCGAACCTTCCAGACCTTCCTGGTAATCCACTTCAGCACCGGCCAGGTACTGGAAGCTCATCGGATCAACCACCAGACTCACGCCTTCGCGCTCGACGATGGTGTCGTCCTCGGCCACGTCTTCATCGAAGGTGAAACCGTATTGAAACCCTGAACAACCGCCGCCCGTAACGAATACGCGCAGCTTCAAGCGATCATTCCCCTCTTCATCGACCAGGCTCTTCACCTTGTGCGCGGCACCGTGGGTGAATTGCAAAGCCGTGGGGGTGAAGGATTCGACGCTCATGCTGACTATCTCCCGGCGTTACGCCGCCATAATGCGTGATGACGCGCATTATCCGCTTCTCCTAGAAAATCGGTCAACTATTAGAGGAGCAGCGGCAAGATTCAAGCTGCGAGCTTCAGGCTTGCGGCTCTCAACTTGAAGCTTGTAGCTGCTCTTATGGCAGCATACCGGCATGAGACAGGCCGAAGCGCTCGTCCAGACCGAACAGGATGTTCATATTCTGCACCGCTTGGCCCGACGCGCCTTTGACCAGGTTGTCGATCACCGACAACACCACCACCAGATCGCCATCCTGTGGACGGTGCACCGCGATGCGGCAGACATTGGCGCCACGCACGCTGCGGGTTTCCGGATGACTACCGGCTGGCATCACGTCGACGAACGGTTCGTTAGCATAACGCTTTTCGAACAGAGCCTGCAGATCCACCGAACGATCAACCACGGTCGCGTAGAGCGTGGAATGAATGCCACGAATCATCGGCGTCAGGTGCGGAACGAAGGTCAGCCCCACGTCCTTGCCCGCTGCGCGACGCAGACCCTGGCGAATTTCCGGCAGGTGACGGTGACCTTTTACCGCGTAGGCCTTCATGCTTTCCGACGTCTCGGAGTACAACGAGCCTACAGCCGCACCGCGACCGGCGCCGCTGACACCGGATTTGCAGTCGGCGATTAGCATCGATGTGTTGGCCAAACCAGCTTCAAGCAAAGGCAGGAAACCCAGCTGCGTCGCGGTCGGATAGCAACCCGGCACCGCGATCAGACGAGCTTTCTTGATCTGTTCGCGATTGACTTCCGGCAGACCGTAAACCGCTTCGTCTAGCAGTTCAGGCGCGCCGTGCGGCTGGCCGTACCACTTGGCCCACTCTTCCGCGTCTTGCAGACGGAAGTCCGCCGACAGGTCGATGACCTTGGTGCCCGCTGCCAGCAGTTCGCCCGCCAGTGCGTGAGCCACACCGTGCGGCGTGGCGAAGAACACCACGTCGCAAGCGCCGAGGGTTTTGATGTCCGGCACGCTGAAGGCCAGGCCGTCGTAGTGACCGCGCAGGTTCGGGTACATATCAGCCACGGCCAGACCGGCCTCGGATCGGGAAGTGATCACAACCACTTCTGCCTGCGGATGCTGTGCCAACAGACGCAGCAATTCGACACCGGTGTAACCCGTGCCGCCGACGATACCGACCTTGACCATAACCTGCCCTCAAAGAACCCACTGGAAAGCCGTCGATAATAGGGGCCGCGCGGCCCTGCGACAACCGTCAAGGTGACGTGCGGACGCTCAAGCCTCTACTATCCCGGGTACCGTGAACCTGGAATAACTAAAAATGCTCTATTTATGGATAAAAGCTTTTCACATTGTCAGCGTCGTTTGCTGGTTTGCCGGACTGTTCTACTTGCCGCGACTGTTCGTGTATCACGCGCAAAGCGAAGACACGATCAGCAAAGAACGCTTCAGCGTCATGGAGCGCAAGTTGTACCGCGGCATCATGGGCCCGGCGATGATTGCCACGCTGATCTTCGGCGGCTGGCTGATCTACCTCAATCCGAGCATCTTCAGCATGGGCGGCTGGATTCACGCCAAACTGACTCTGGTCGTTTTGCTGATCGGCTACCACCACATGTGCGGCGCGCAGGTAAAACGTTTTGCCCGTGGCGAAAACACCCGCAGCCATGTCTTTTATCGCTGGTTCAATGAAGTGCCGGTTCTGATATTGCTGGCTATTGTAATTCTGGTCGTGGTCAAGCCGTTCTAACTTCAACAAGAACAGATCTTTGGGGTATTCATCATGTCGCTGCCCGCTTTGCTCGAACAACGTCTGCGTCTGCCCGTAGTGGCGGCGCCGATGTTTCTGATTTCCAACCCTGAGTTGGTGCTCGCCTGCTGCCGTAATGGCGTAGTCGGCAGTTTCCCCGCGTTGAACCAACGCGAAAGCAGCGGCTTCAAAGCGTGGCTGGAACAGATCGAAGCGGGCCTTGCGACACTGGAGAACCCCGCGCCCTACGCAGTGAACCTGATCGTGCACAACAGCAATCCGCGCTTGCAGGCGGATCTGAACATCTGCGTCGAACACAGAGTACCGATCGTCATCACCAGCCTCGGCGCGGTGAAAGAGTTGGTCGACGCGGTACACAGTTATGGTGGCCTGGTCTTCCATGACGTCACCACGCGCCGGCACGCCGAGAAAGCGGCCGAGGCCGGGGTCGATGGTTTGATCGCGGTCGCCGCCGGCGCCGGGGGCCATGCCGGCACCTGGAGTCCGTTTGCGCTGATCGCCGAGATCCGTGAGTTCTTCGACAAGACGCTATTGCTTGCAGGATGTTTGAACCACGGCCATGAGATTCTCGCCGCACAGCTGCTCGGCGCGGATTTGGCCTACTTCGGTACGCGATTTATCGGTACCACTGAAAGTCATGCGCCTGACGCTTACAAGCAGATGCTCCTGACAGCCAAGGCAGCGGACATCATTCATACTCCAGCGGTGTCAGGGGTTCCCGCCAGTTTCATGCGCCAGAGCCTGCAAGCCGCCGGTTTCGATATGGCCTCGCTGCAAGGCAAGGGCGAAGTGAATTTTGGCGACAAGCTCAAGCCGATCAATGACGAGGCCAAGGCCTGGAAGACCGTATGGTCTGCCGGTCAAGGTGTCGGGCAGATCGATGACCTGCCGAGTGTCGATCAGTTGATCGCACGACTCGACGCCGAGTATCGTCAGGCGCAGGAGCGCGCTGCACAGCTACCGCTACGCTGGCCTCGTCAATAAAAACAGGCCAGTCGCCCGTTGACTGGCCTTACACTGCTGACCTCAATCATTCGCGACAAGGATGCCTCGGCCATGAGCGACCCCCGTTACAAGATCGTTTTCGACGGTGCTCTACAGCCCGGTGTCGATATCACGACCGCCAAACTCAATCTGGCGAATCTATTCAAAAGCGATGTGGCCGCCATTGAGCGCCTCTTCAATGGCAGCGTCGTCGCCCTCAAACGTGATCTTTCCCACAGCGATGCGCAGACGTACCTGCAAGCGCTGAACAAAACCGGGATTGATGCGCGCATTGAAAATGAAACCGCTATCGAGCTGAACCTCAATGACGTCCACGAGCATGCTCCCGCCGTGGCCGAACCTGATTCCCCTTATGCACCGCCGCGTGCCAGCGTCGGCGAAAGCCTGCCGGCCTTCGCAACGCTCAAGCCGTTTGGGGTCGAAGGCCGGATCGGTCGTCTGCGTTTTCTCGCCTGGACAATGGTGCTCGGCCTGGTGACGCTACCGATCGTAGGTGTGTTCGCACTGATCGCCTTGGGGCTGGTCAGCGGCGAATCGACCACTGGCTTGATCATCGGCGGGATTCTCGCCTTCTTTTTGTTCCTCGGCTTTTTCATCGTCAGCATTCTGTTCAGCGTTCAACGCCTGCACGATATCGGCTGGTCGGGCTGGCTCTGGTTGCTCAACCTGGTGCCGGTGGTGGGCAGTTTCTTCCCGCTGGTGATCATGGTCGTGCCGGGCAATACCGGCGCCAACCGCTACGGCCCGCCGCCGCCACCGAACAGCACAGCGGTCAAAGTGCTGTGCTCGTTGTGGATCGTGTTCTTCGCGCTGATCTTTGTCGGTGGGATATTCGGCGGTTTCTCGGCCGTTCAGGACGAATATGAAAGCAATCTGGAAAGCAGCTACCAAAGCGGTTCAGTGACCACCGATGAAATCGACGTCGAGGTCGAACCCGCAGCGAATTCCGCCGACGAGGCAGCCGAACCGGCGCAGGCCCCTGTAGACTCTGCGAAAGAATGAACAGCGCTCCCCGCCGTGACACCCGCGTCGCCGGCGCGGAGCTGTTGCGATGGAGAATTGCATGACCCGTTACGCTCTGATCACCGGCGCCTCCAGCGGCATCGGCCTGGCCATGGCCGAAGCTCTGGCCCGGCGCGGCCGCAGCCTGATTCTGGTGGCTCGACAGCGTGATCAGCTGGAAAGCATTGCGATCGAATTGACCCAGCGCTTCGGCGTCGAAGTGTTGTTCCGTGCCTGCGATCTCGGTGAGCCGTTGCGCTTGTCCGGTTTTCTGCTGGAACTGGAAGAAGGCGATCGGCAGATTGATCTGCTGGTGAACTGTGCGGGTATCGGCACTTGCGGCCCGTTCCTCGCGCAGGACTGGATGACCGAGCAGGATCTGATCGAGGTGAACATCCTCGCCCTCACCCGCCTTTGCCATGCGATCGGTAACAGCATGGCACTGCAAGGTGGCGGGCAGATTCTCAACGTCGCTTCGGTGGCGGCGTTCAATCCCGGCCCGTGGATGAGCACTTACTTCGCCAGCAAGGCTTATGTGCTGCACTTTTCCGAAGCGCTGCGGGTCGAGCTGAAAAAGTGCGCGGTCAAGGTCTCGGTGCTCTGCCCCGGCCCGACGCGTACTGCCTTCTTCCGTACCGCACAGCTGAACACGGAAAAGCTCAACGCCAGCAACGTGCTGATGAGCCCAGAGGAAGTCGCGCTGTACACCGTGCGCGCCCTCGACAAGAACCGCGCGATCATCATTCCGGGGCGCCGCAACCGCTGGTTCGCGTTCCTGCCGCGACTGGGTTCGCGCTGGCTTAACCGCACGATTGTCGGCATGGTTAACAAAGCTTACTGCCCGCGCTGAAGCAGCATTATTCAACGCGGTACACTCGATTCAGCCCTAACAACGGAGAAAACAGCAGTGGATACTCTGTTCACCAAGATCATCAACCGGGAAATCCCGGCCAAGATCATTTACGAGGACGACCAAGTTCTGGCCTTCCACGACATCGCCCCTCAGGCGCCGGTGCATTTTCTGGTGATCCCGAAGAAACCGGTGCGTACCCTCAATGACCTGACCGAAGATGACAAGGCTTTGGCCGGGCACATCCTGTTCACTGCGCAGCGTCTGGCACTGGAACTCGGTTGCGAGGACGGCTTCCGCGTGGTGATGAACTGCAATGAAAAAGGTGGCCAGACGGTTTACCACATTCATATGCATGTACTTGGCCAGCGCCAGATGAACTGGCCGCCGGGCTAAGATTCACCGACCAGGCCTGCGGTTTGTCACCTGTAGGAGCTGCCGAAGGCTGCGATCTTTTGATCTTCGAGGTAGCAAAACATGATCAAAAGATCGCAGCCTTCAGCAGCTCCTACATAAAGCCCCCCAGTACATCCAGCACATAAAGCGCATCCCGCGTGGCTGATGACCCAGCGCAAACCTTCCCCGGCCGATTCGGTTAAACTGGCCGCCGAGATTCTTCCCGGAGGTCAGCATGACTACCCAACGTCACTACTCGCCGATTGACCGTCTTCTGCTGCAAGCCGATGCCGCGATGCGTACCCTGCTGCCCTCCAGTGGCCAGCCGTACCGTCCGTCGCCAGCGATCTTGCAGCCGGACACGCAGATGAGCGACGAAGACACCCGCCACGTCGCCGGTCTGATGCGCATCAACCACACCGGTGAAGTCTGCGCCCAGGCGTTGTATCAAGGGCAAGCGTTGACCGCCAAGTTGCCGCAAGTGCGCGCAGCCATGGAGCACGCGGCTGAAGAAGAGATTGATCATCTGGTCTGGTGCGAACAACGCATTCACCAGTTGGGCAGCCATACCAGTGTGCTCAATCCGCTGTTTTACGGGATGTCGTTCGGGATTGGTGCGGTGGCCGGGTTGATCAGCGACAAAGTGAGTCTGGGCTTTGTGGCGGCGACCGAGCACCAAGTGTGTAAACACTTGAATGAACATCTGGAGCAATTGCCGGCGGAGGACGAGAAGTCCCGGGCGATTCTGGAGCAGATGCGTATTGATGAAGAGCATCATGCGGAGAGTGCGCTGGAGGCTGGAGGGTTTCGTTTTCCGGCGCCGGTGAAGTTCGGGATGAGTATTTTGGCTAAGGTGATGACCAAGAGTACTTATCGGATTTGAGAGATGTATTGCTATATAGGGCCCCTTCGCGAGCAGGCTCGCTCCTACAGGGGGCTTTGTTTCAGTAATAAAAAAGGCGACTGTCCTGAGACAGTCGCCTTTTTTTGTGTGCGGGAATCTTAGGTCGGCATGTTGCGCGCGTAGAAGATTTCCAGCATTTCGTGTTTCACCCGGTCGGTCACCTGAGCACGCTGCTCGGAGGACAGGCTACTGGTCGCGTCGCCGAACAGGTAGTTATCCAGTTCGAAGTTCTTCAGCAGCATTTTGGTGTGGAACAGGTTTTCCTGGTACACGTTCACGTCGGTCATCTGGTACGCGTCGCGAGTGTCTTCGGAGAGGTAGTTCTGGATCGAGTTGATCTCGTGGTCGATGAAGTGCTTGTTGCCTTCAACGTCACGGGTGAAGCCGCGCACACGATAATCCACAGTCACGATGTCCGAATCGAACTGGTGAATGAGGAAATTGAGCGCTTTCAGCGGTGAGATGACACCACACGTCGACACGTCGATGTCCACACGGAACGTGGCAATACCGTCGTCCGGATGAATTTCCGGATAGGTGTGCACCGTGATGTGGCTCTTGTCGAGGTGGGCCAGGATAATTTCGGGCAACGGGCCCGGCGATTCTTCGATCTGGCTGTCGGTCGGGGTGACCGGCTCTTCAGAAATCAGAATCGTGACGCTGGCGCCCTGGGGTTCATAGTCCTGACTCGCGATGTTCAGGATGTTGGCACCAATGATATCGACAACTTCCGTGAGGATCTGCGTCAGACGTTTCGCGTTGTACTCTTTATTGATGTACTCGACGTACGCCTGCTGGTCTTGCGGGGTTTCCGCGTAGCAGATGTCATAGATGTTGAAGCTCAAGGTCTTTGTCAGGTTATTGAACCCGTGGAGCTTGAGTTTGCTTTTCACCGTTAAAAACTCTCTATGTATGCGGCGCAGCCGCGTGATCAAGCATGCCCGTCAAGTGCGAACAACGCACCTGCGTAGGACGGTTAACACCTCTTCGCGATGGCGATTTTGGTTATCTGTTCAGGCGGATGATCCGTCGGTTGACCGATCACTGCCCTGAAAAAAGTGGCGCATTATGCAGACGTCAGCGGGGGATCGCCAGAGTCTGCACTGCTTTTATGATAGTTGAATGTCGCTTCAACCGAGTTCGACGATTTCGTAATCGTGGGTGATGGCCACGCCAGCGGCGCCGAGCATGATCGAGGCCGAGCAATATTTCTCGGCGGACAGCTCGATCGCGCGTTTGACCTGGGCTTCTTTCAAGCCACGGCCCTTGACCACGAAATGCATGTGAATCTTGGTGAACACTTTCGGATCTTCGGTCGCGCGTTCGGCTTCAAGAAAGGCTTCGCAGCTTTCCACGGCCTGACGCGACTTCTTCAGAATGCTGACCACGTCGAAATTGCTGCAACCGCCCACACCGAGCAGGAGCATTTCCATCGGACGAACACCCAGGTTACGACCACCGGCGTCCGGCGGACCGTCCATCACCACGACATGACCGCTGCCGGATTCGCCGAGGAACATGGCTTCGCCAGCCCATTGGATGCGTGCCTTCATCGCCAAGACTCCACTGTAGAAAAAAGGGTAGCCAGCTTAGCACGGGCATTGTGCCGCCAGCGCGCGTCGTTCCTAGGACGGATGCGTCTACGACGTAGGTAATTTCTCGAATTTGCGACGAAGTGTCTGTTAAGCTGGCGCCAATTCGCTGGCGCCCATGCCAGCTGTGCAGCGACCGCCTTCAGCGCCTCATAAAAAAACCAAACATCACCGTGCAGTCTTTTCGGGATACAACCATGGTTGCTATTACCCCCACACCCAAAATCAAGAACCTCGACAAGCTGCTGATGCATTGTCAGCGCCGTCGTCACGCGGCCAAGAGCAACATCATCTGCGCCGGCGACCGTTCCGATACGTTGTATTTCATCATCAAGGGTTCGGTGACGATCCTGATCGAGGATGACGACGGCCGCGAAATGATCATTGCCTACCTTAACGCCGGGGATTTCTTCGGTGAGTTGGGCCTGTTCGAGCAAGCCGGTCAGGAACAGGAACGCAGCGCCTGGGTGCGCGCCAAGGTTGAATGCGAGATCGCGGAAATCAGCTACACCAAGTTCCGCGAATTGTCGCAGCAGGATCCGGACATTCTTTACGTCCTCAGCGGACAAATCGCACAGCGCTTGCGCAACACCACACGCAAAGTCGGCGATCTGGCGTTCTTTGATGTGACCGGTCGCGTAGCGCGTTGCCTGCTGGAGTTGTGCAAACAGCCAGACGCAATGACCCACCCGGACGGCATGCAGATCAAAGTGACGCGTCAGGAAATCGGAAGGATTGTCGGTTGTTCACGGGAGATGGTCGGTCGCGTGCTCAAGGATCTTGAGGAACGCAACCTGGTCGATGTGAAAGGCAAAACCATGGTGGTTTTCGGTACGCGCTAAACGTACATCTGCGCCAGCATCAGACGAAACAGCTCATCGAGACGCGCCAAGGCCTGTGGCGCGTTGAATTTTTCATGCAAAGCGATGTGGCTTTGCGCCCTCACCCGCTGCTCCAGGCCGCACGCTTCATTGAAGCGATTGACCGCTGCAACCATCGATTCGCGCTCGTCATCCATCAGCATCGCCCCGTGCACCAGACCGACCGGGCGCTGTCCGCCCTGACTCTGGCGCCAGCGCTGGGCGGTGCCGACCATTTTGCGACCGTCGAGATTGACGTTGAAGCGGCCGTCGCAGAATGCGCCGTCGATTTCGCCCAAAGAAGACGTGCCACCCAACTCATCGAGCAACTGACAGATCGGATCGCAGAGACGGTGGTAGCCGGTTTCGATGCGGTTCAGATCGCCTTCGCTGCGCGGTGGTGCGTAAACCAACGCGATGTTGATGGTGGCGGCGGATTGCGGGACGGGTTCGCCGCCGGTTTCACGCAGCAGGACGGGCCAGCCGGCGGCGGCGGAGACTTCGCAGGCGTGGTCGAACGCGGGCAGGCGATTGAGGCGGCGTGGCATGACCAACGCGCGATCGCTGGGTTGCCAGAAGAGAAGGCCGAATTCGGAGTCGCCGGCGCAGACCGAGGCCAGCAAGTCTTGCTCGGCCTGGAGGCCGGCTTCGATGGTCAGGGGGGTTGGCAGCGACATAACAGGCTCCGGCAACATAAGAATCTTCAGCGGTTTCGATGGCCCCTTCGCGAGCAGGCTCACTCCTACAAGGGGAACGCATTCCAAGTGTAGGAGTGAGCCTGCTCGCGATGGCGTCGACTCGGTCTGAAAGAATATCAGTCGAGGGTCGAACCGCTGATCGAGGTGCCACGCTCCGGGAAGAACAGGCGCTGCAGTTCAGTGCCCGGGTTTTCCGCGCGCATGAACGCTTCGCCGACCAGGAACGAATACACGTCGCTGATTTCCATCAGCTCGACATCGGCACGGTTGAGGATTCCGCTCTCGGTGATCACCAACCGGTCGCGCGGAATACGCGGCAACAGGTCGAGCGTCACTTCGAGGCTGACGTCGAAGGTGTGCAGGTTACGGTTGTTGACCCCGACCAGCGGCGTGTCGAGGGTTTTCAACGCGCGCTCCAGCTCATCGCCGTCGTGCACTTCAACCAACACATCGAGACCGACGCTTTTGGCGACAGCGGCCAGCTCGGCCATTTTCACGTCATCCAGGGCGGAGACGATCAACAGCACGCAGTCGGCGCCCAACGCGCGGGCTTCGACGATCTGGTACGGATCGATCATGAAGTCCTTGCGGATCACCGGCAGACTGCACGCGGCACGCGCCTGTTGCAGATAAGCATCGGCGCCCTGGAAGTAATCGATGTCGGTCAGCACGGACAGACAGGTCGCCCCGCCCTTCTCGTAGCTTTTGGCGATGTCGGCCGGAACAAAATTCTCGCGGATCACGCCTTTGCTCGGTGAAGCCTTTTTGATTTCGGCAATCACCGCTGGCTGCTTTTTCTTCGCTTGCGCCAGCAGCGCGTTGGCGAAACCACGGGGTGCATCGGCCGCCTTGGCCAGACTTTCCAGCTCGCTCAGGCTGACGCGGGCGCTACGCTCGGCAACTTCCTGAACTTTGCGGGCCAGAATGTTTTCCAGAACCGTCGGTACACTCATCCCTCATTCTCCACTCTGAATACCGCGGTAAAGGCACCCAGCTCCTCGAGTTTTTCCCGAGCGAGGCCGGTGTGCAAAGCGTCGTGCGCGAGCTCCACGCCCTGTTTCAAACTGCTCGCCACGTCGGCGGCGTACAGCGCGGCACCGGCGTTGAGCACAATCATTTCGGCGGCTTTCTGGCCGTTCTCGGTTTTGCGCTTGCCGAGGGCATCGCGGATCAGCGCCAGCGACGCTTCCGGGCCGTCGACCGACAGACCGTGCAGGCTCTGGCTCTTCATGCCGAGATCTTCCGGCTCGACCCAATATTCGCTGATTTCGTTGTTCTTCAGCTCGGCGACAAAAGTCGGCGCGGCGAGACTGAACTCGTCCAGACCGTCCTTCGAATGCACCACCAGCACGTGCTTGCTGCCCAGACGCTGCAACACTTCGGCCAATGGCCGGCACAGTGCCTTGTTGAACACGCCCACTACCTGATGCTTAACACCGGCCGGATTCGTAAGCGGGCCGAGCATGTTGAACAACGTACGCAGGCCGAGATCGCGGCGCGGGCCGGCGGCGTACTTCATGGCTTTGTGGTGAGTCTGAGCGAACATGAAACCGATGCCGACGTTGTCGATGCAACGCGCAACCTGCACCGGCGTCAGGTTCAGATAAATGCCGGCGGCTTCGAGCAAGTCGGCGCTACCGCTTTTACCCGAGACCGCGCGGTTGCCGTGTTTGGCCACAGTGCAACCGGCTGCCGCGACGACGAACGAAGAAGCCGTCGACACGTTAAAGATGTTCGCACCGTCACCGCCGGTGCCGACCACATCGACCACGCCGTCGAGGGTTTTCAGTTCGACCTGATCGGCCAGTTCACGCATCACCGACACGGCGCCGACGATCTCGTCGATGCTCTCGCTCTTCATGCGCATGGCCATCATGAACGCGCCGATCTGCGCGTCGCTGCATTGGCCGGTCATGATTTCGCGCATCACATCGCGCATTTCATCGGTGCTGAGATCGAGGTGCTCGACGATACGGCTCAGGGCTGTCTTGATATTCATGGGACGTCCTTAGCGCGTGCCGCCGGTTTGTTTGAGGAAGTTGGCAAACAGTTCATGACCCTGCTCGGTCAGGATCGACTCGGGGTGGAACTGTACGCCCTCAATGTTCAGGGTCTTGTGACGCAGGCCCATGATTTCGTCGACCGAACCGTCGTCGTGTTGCGTCCACGCGGTCAGTTCCAGGCAATCGGGCAAAGTATCGTGCTTGACGATCAGCGAGTGGTAGCGGGTAACCGTCAGCGGATGATTCAGGCCTTGGAAAACGCCCTTGTCCTCGTGGAATACCGGGCTAGTCTTACCGTGCATCACTTGGCGGGCGCGGACTACATCGCCACCAAACGCCTGGCCGATCGATTGGTGGCCAAGGCAGACACCGAGGATCGGCAGTTTGCCAGCGAAGTGCTTGATGGCTTCGATGGAGATGCCGGCTTCGGTCGGGGTGCAAGGGCCTGGGGAGACGACGATGCGCTCGGGTTTCAGCGCTTCGATTTCGGCGACGGTCAATTCGTCGTTGCGCACGACTTTGACCTCGGCACCCAGTTCGCCGAGGTATTGCACAACGTTGTAAGTAAAGGAGTCGTAGTTGTCGATCATCAGCAACATGGCGATTCGAACCTCTTGAATTCTGACTTGGAGACAGCCTTCAGATGACTTGCCCGCAGGGCGCTGCACGATGTCGGACGCGGGTAGACGCGTCGGCACAGCGGCATTTCAAACAGGCAAGGAAGGCAAAGCGATACAGATCCGGCGGGGCCGGCAGAAAAGATTCAGGCGCGCCAACGCCAGCGGGCGTGTGCCTTGATGACTTGATCCAGAAGTTTGCTGGTGATCAACACGGGGAAGGTCTCGTTCATACGTTCCGGCACAGTAACTTAGCTGGGCGGAGCGTGCAATATGGCCGGGGCTTTGGGGGTTAAATCTATAAGAGGGTTCGCGACCGATGGCAAAAGGCCGGAAGTTTTTGGTACTGTCGTTTCGTTCACCTACAACAATAAATAAACGGACTTGCTCATGATCAAACAGACGTTGTTTGTACCGCTGGCTGGATGCTTGCTCGCACTGGCCTGCGCCCAGGCGAATGCCGCCCCCAATCCTTACTCGAATTTCGTGGTGTTTGGCGACAGTCTCAACGACGCGGGCACCTTCCGCGACACCGGCGGCCCTGCCGGCGCTACCCAGCGCTACACCAACCGTACCGGGCCAATCTATCTGGACGGCAGCGGCGAATCCCGTGATCTGAACTCCACGCAATTGCTCGGTGGCCGACTCGGCTTCACCCCGGATCAGACCGCCTCTTCCAGCTCGCAAGTGCGCGTCGAAAACGGTCAGGTCGACGGCAACAACTGGGCGGTCGGCGGTTATCGCACCGACCAGATTCTCGATTCGATCACCACACAATCCGCCACCGGTGAACGCACTCGCACTGGTTATCTGCCCTCGAACGGCTTCCGCGCTGACCCGAATGCGCTGTATTACATTTCCGGCGGCGGTAACGACTTCCTGCAGGGCCGCATCCTCAGCCTGCCGCAAGCCAACGCCGGCGCCGATCGACTGGCTGACAGCGTGCAAGCGCTGCAATCGGCCGGTGCCAAATACGTGATGGTCTGGCTGTTGCCTGACGTCGGCCTGACCCCGGCCATCAACGGCACGCCGCTGCAAGCGTTCAGCAGCCAGCTCGCCGCGCAATTCAACAGCCAGTTGGTCAGCCGTCTGCAAGGCATCAACGCGGAAATCATTCCGCTGAACATTCCTGTATTGCTGTCGGAAGTGTTCGCCGATCCGGGCCGTTTTGGTCTGGCCACTGATCAGAACCTCACCGCGACGTGCTTCAGCGGCAGCGGTTGCCCGGAAAACGCCCGTTACGGCATCAACAGTGCGACGCCAGATCCGACCAAGCTGATCTACAACGACGGCGTGCACCCGACCGAAGCCGGGCAAAAACTGATCTCCGACTATGCCTATTCCCTGCTGGCCGCGCCGTGGGAACTGACACTGCTGCCGGAAATGGCCCACGCCACCGTGCGTGCGCATCAGGATGAACTGCGCAGCCAATGGCAGGCGGATTGGGAAAACTGGCAAGCGGTCGGCCAGTGGCGCGCGATCGTTTCCGCCGGCGGCCAGCATCTGGATGTCGACAGCCAAAGCAGCGGCGCCAGTGCCGACGGCAGCGGTTACAACCTTAACGTCGGCGGCAGCTATCGTCTGAATGACGCGTGGCGTGTCGGTGTGGCGGGTGGTTTCTACCGGCAGAATCTCGAGGCCGGGCATAACGATTCGGACTACAAACTCAACAGCTACATGGCCACCGCATTTGCCCAGTTCCAGCAGAATCGCTGGTGGGCTGACGCGGCGTTGACCGGCGGCAAACTCGACTACGACAACCTCAAGCGCAAGTTTGATCTGGGCGCCAGCGAAGGTGCGGAGAAAGGTGATACCGACGGCAGCCTGTGGGCGTTCAGCACCCGTATCGGTTACGACATCGCCCAGTCGGGCAGCGAATGGCACCTGTCGCCGTTCGTCAGCGCCGATTATGCCAGCGTCGATGTCGATGGTTATTCAGAGAAGAGCAACCGCGCTACAGCGCTGACCTTCGATGATCAGACCCGCGATTCGAAACGTCTGGGTGTCGGTATTCAGGGCAAGTACAACTTCACCCCGCAAACGCAGGTGTTTGGTGAGTATGCGCATGAACGCGAGTACGAGGATGACGTGCAGAAGGTCAATATCGCGCTGAATACCTTGCCGGCGAATGACTTCAAACTTGAGGGTTATACGCCGCAGAGTCATTTGAATCGGTTGAGTCTGGGTGTTAGCCATAAGCTGACGGCGGATCTGGCGTTGCGTGGCGGGTATTCGTTCCGCAAGGATGATGACTTTACCCAGCAGGGTGTGAATGTTGGGGTGGTGTTGGATTTTTAAGCGGTAGATCGAAAGATCGCAGCCTGCGGCAGCTCCTACAGGGGGTTGTTGCAGGGCATGAAAAAAGCGGCGCCCTCACAGGCGCCGCTTTTTTATGCCTGAACACAATCAACTGTAGGAGTGAGCCTGCTCGCGATTGCGGTGGTTCAGTCAACAAATCTGTTGAATGTTAATTCGCTATCGCGAGCAGGCTCACTCCTACAGGGGGTTTTGTGGGGTCAGGTTTGCGGGGTTTGTTCGGCCAGGGCGACGGCGCGGAACATCGCGCGGCGTTTGTTCAGGGTTTCTTCCCATTCCAGGGCCGGCACCGAGTCGGCGACGATGCCGCCGCCGGCCTGCACGTGCAGTTCGCCGTTCTTGATCACTGCGGTGCGGATGGCAATCGCGGTGTCCATGTTGCCGTTCCAGGCGAAGTAACCGACCGCGCCACCGTAAACACCACGCTTGACCGGTTCCAGTTCGTCGATGATTTCCATCGCGCGAATCTTCGGCGCACCGGACAAGGTGCCCGCCGGCAGAATTGCCCGCAACGCGTCCATCGCCGTCAGGCCTTCTTTCAACTGACCGGTGACGTTGGACACAATGTGCATCACGTTGGAATAACGCTCGATAACCATTTTCTCGGTGAGTTTCACCGAACCGATTTCCGAAACGCGCCCCGTATCGTTACGACCCAAATCGATGAGCATCAAATGCTCGGCGATCTCTTTGTCGTCCGACAGCAGGTCTTTTTCCAGCGCCAGATCGGCTTCTTCGGTCGCGCCACGTGGGCGTGTGCCGGCGATCGGGCGCACGGTGATCAGGTTGTCTTCAACGCGCACCAGCACTTCCGGCGAACTGCCGACGACATGGAAGTCGCCAAAGTTGAAGAAGTACATGTACGGCGTCGGGTTGAAGCAGCGCAGCGCGCGGTACAGATCGATTGGCGCAGCCTTGAAGTCGATCGACATGCGCTGCGACGGCACGACCTGCATGCAGTCACCGGCCAGGATGTATTCCTTGATGGTGTCGACGGCTTTTTCGTAATCGTCCTGAGTAAAACTCGAACGGAATACCGGATCAGCCGATTGCTGCTTGCTAAAATCCAGGCCACGGCGCGGGGTGATCGGCTGGCGCAGTTGCTCGAGCAATTCCTGCAAACGTGCCTGACCTTGTTCGAAGGCATCGGCCTGCGCAGGGTCGGCGAGGACGATCGCGTGCATCTTGCCGGCGAGGTTGTCGAACACCACGACGGCGTCGGACACCATCAGCAAAATGTCCGGCACGCCCAGTGGATCCGGGTTCGGGCACTTGCCCAAGCGCTTCTCGACATAACGCACGCAGTCGTAACCGAAGTAACCGACCAGACCACCGTTGAAGCGCGGCAGACCGGCAATGGTCGGCACGTTGTAACGCGCCTTGAAGGATTCGACGAAGGCCAGTGGGTCTTCAACATCGTGGCTTTCGGTCTCGACGCCATCAACGGTGATGCTGACGTGATGGTCGTGAACGCGCATGACCGTGCGGCACGGCAGGCCGATGATCGAGTAACGGCCCCACTTTTCACCGCCCTGCACCGATTCGAGCAGGTAGGAGTTGGGCTGGTCGGCCAGTTTCAGGTAGATCGACAGCGGCGTGTCGAAGTCGGCCAGGGTTTCGCAGGCCAACGGAATGCGGTTGTAGCCGTCAGCGGCCAAGCGCAGGAATTCTTCGCGGATCATAAGGTGCCTCGTGGTGTGAGGTGCTATCAGTCAGGTATGCAAACGCGCCGGCAGGCCGGCCAGAAAAAAGTCAGGCGCGCCAACGCCAGCGGGCCAGGGCCTTGATGACTTTCATCCAGAGTTTGCGAGTGACCACCACGATGGCGTTTCCAGAATGGGATTGAGAAGCGTCGGGCAACGTTATCTCAGCGGCCGAACCGAGGCAACCGGGAATTAGCTTGCGCAGATCGTCGATCACCAGCGCCGGCGACTCTTCGGCAATCGGTCGGCCATGGTTGTAGCCGTAACTCAGCGCCACGCACTTGACCCCCGCCGCTTTCGCCGCCAGCACATCGCTGCGCGAATCGCCGACGAACAACGATTGCGAGGCCGGGATGTTGGCCATTTTCATCACGAAAAACAGCGCTGCTGGGTCAGGCTTCTTCTGCGGCAAGGTATCGCCGCCGATGATCCACTTGAAGTAGCGGCCGATCTTCATCTGATCCAGCAACGGCGCGACAAAGCGCTCGGGCTTGTTGGTGATCAGCGCCATGGCCACGCCTTGCTTGTGCAGCCACTTGAGGGTGTCGCGCACGCCGGGATAGACCACGGTCAGCTCATGGCTGGCGCCGTAAGCCTCCATGAACACTTCCAGCGCATGCTCGGCCTCGACGTCATCCACCGCCGAATGATCGATGCCACCGGCCAAAGCACGGCGCACCAGAACCGGCGCGCCGTTGCCAACCCACTCGCGCACCGCTTCGATGCCGGCAGGCTGGCGGCCGAGGGAGAGCAGCATGGTGTCCACCGCCGCTGCCAGGTCTGGAACCGAGTCGATCAGCGTGCCATCCAGATCGAACATCACCAGCCGTGGCAGTTTTCCCGGGAACAGCTGCTCAAATCCGCTCATGGGCGCGCCAGCGCCAGTTCGGAGCGCATCTTGTCGATGACTTCCTGGTAGTTCGGCGCATTGAAGATTGCCGAGCCGGCGACAAAAGTGTCAGCGCCAGCCGCGGCGATTTCGCGAATATTGTTAACGTTGACACCGCCGTCGATTTCCAGACGGATGTCACGGCCCGAAGCATCGATGATCGCCCGCGCTTCGCGCAGTTTGTCGAGGGTGCCGGGAATGAATTTCTGCCCGCCGAAGCCCGGATTGACGCTCATCAGCAAGACCATGTCGACCTTGTCGATCACGTACTTGAGCACGTCCAGCGGGGTTGCCGGATTGAACACCAGACCGGATTTGCAGCCGCCTTCACGGATCAGCTGCAGCGAGCGATCAACGTGCAGCGTGGCTTCCGGGTGGAAGGTGATGTAGGTCGCGCCGGCTTCGATGAAATCGCCAACGATGCGATCCACCGGGCTGACCATCAGGTGCGCGTCGATCGGCGCGGTGACGCCGTACTTGCGCAACGCCGCGCAGACCATCGGGCCGATGGTCAGGTTGGGTACGTAGTGGTTGTCCATGACGTCGAAGTGAACGAAGTCGGCGCCAGCGGCGAGAACATTGTCCACTTCCTCGCCGAGGCGGGCGAAGTCGGCGGAGAGAATCGACGGAGCAATTACGAAGGGCTGCATGACGCACCTTTTCTGAGCTAAATCACGATGGCGCGCATTGTAGCCTCATGCTTGAGCGCGCGCACCGTGACCGCGATGATCAGTACGCCGCTCGGTAAATCTTCTCGATATCGACGGCGCTGAGTTTGCGCGGGTTGTTGCGCATCAAGCGCTCAATGCCCGCGGCTTCTGCGGCCATGGCCGGGATCGCCTCTTCCGGTACACCGAAACTGCGCAGGCCGGCAGGAATTTCCACCGCTGCGCACAGGTCGGTCATCGCCTGCACGGCTTTGTCCGCCGCCTCGGCTGCACTTAGATGAGCGGTCTTCACGCCCATGGCTTCGGCAATATCCTGCATGCGCTCCACGCAGGCCATCTTGTTCCAGGTCATGACATACGGCAGCAGCAAGGCATTGCTCACACCATGGGCAATGTTGAAGCGCCCGCCCAGCGGATACGCCAGCGCATGCACCGCACCGACCCCGGCATTGCCGAACGCCATGCCGGCCATCAGGCTGGCAGTGGCCATGTCTTCGCGCGCTTGCAGGTTGGCGCCGTTGGCGTAGGCCTTGGGCAAGGCTTTGGCGATCAGCTTGATCGCGCCGATGGCCAGCGAGTCGGTGATCGGCGAGGCGTTGACCGACAGATAGGATTCGATGGCGTGCACCAATGCGTCGACGCCACTGGCGGCGGTGACGCTGCGTGGGCAGGTCAGGGTCATCTGCGGGCTGACCAATGCGACGTCCGGCAAAAGATAGTCGCTGACGATGCCTTTCTTCAGTTGCGCGACTTTGTCCGAGAGGATTGCGACGTTGGTGACTTCGGAACCGGTGCCGGCGGTGGTCGGGATAGCGATCAGCGGTGGGCCTTTGCGCGGCACCTGATCGACGCCGAACAGATCTTCCAGCGCGCCGTGGTAACCGGCATACGCGGCGACACTTTTGGCGATGTCGATGGCACTGCCGCCACCGAGGCCGATCAAGCCGTCATGCCCGCCCTCGCGGTAAACGCGCATGCAATCTTCGACGATGGCGATTTCCGGGTCTGGCAGCACGCGGTCGAAGATCTCGTACTCGCGCCCGCCCAATTGGCACAGCGCCAGCTCGACCGTGCCGGATTTGACCAGCGCCGCGTCGGTGACGATCAGCGGGTTGTCGATGTCGAGGCGCGTGAGTTCGGCGGCCAGTTGCTCGATGGCGGCGGCGCCGGTGATCAGTTTGTGAGCAATTTTGAACTGGGACAGACTCATCGTGCGCAGCCTCTTATAGATGTGGGAGCTGGGCACAAGATTAGCTGGGGATTTGGGGTTGTCTGCTATTCACTCCATGAATGACCAACGACTAGCCCCTGTCACTGATTGTTCCCACGCTCTGCGTGGGAATACCGCCGGGGACGCTCTGCGTTCCATTCGCGAGCTGGAACGCGGAGCGTCCCGAGAGGCATTCCCACGCAGAGCGTGGGAACGATCAGCGTCAGACCTGAGCAGTGCGCAGTTTTTCGCTGCGGCCGCGTAGCCATTCCAGGGTCAGCAGCAGAATCACCGAGAAAGCGATCAGCAAAGTAGCCGCAGCCGCAATCGTCGGACTGAGGTTCTCGCGAATCCCGCTAAACATCTGCCGAGGCAACGTCGCCTGCTCAGGCCCGGCGAGAAACAACGTCACCACCACCTCGTCAAACGAAGTTGCAAAGGCAAACAACGCCCCGGAGATCACCCCCGGCGCAATCAGCGGCAAGGTAACGCGACGGAACGCGGTCAGTGGCGATGCACCGAGACTCGCGGCGGCACGCACCAGGTTGTGATTGAACCCCTGCAACGTCGCCGACACCGTGATGATCACAAACGGCACGCCCAGCACCGCATGCACGACGATCAGCGAGAAGAAGCTGTTGCCCAACCCCAATGGCGCGAAGAACAGGTAACTCGCCACACCAATGATCACCACCGGCACCACCATCGGCGAGATCACCAACGCCATCACCAGCGCTTTACCGGGAAAGTCACCGCGAGTCAGACCAATCGCCGCCAGCGTACCGAAGATCATCGCCAGCACCGTCGCCGCCGGGGCGACGATGATGCTGTTCTTCAGCGCGCGCATCCATTCCGCCGAGGCGAAGAAGTCGTGGTACCACTGCAGCGAAAAGCCTTGCAGCGGATAGACCAGAAAACTCCCCGAGTTGAACGACAGCGGAATAATCACCAGCACCGGCAGAATCAGGAACAACAGAATCAGGCCGCAGAGGATCCGCAGGCTGTAGAACCACACCCGTTCAACGGGCGACATATAAGGACTCAGCATCTCGAATTCCCCCTTAGCTCAGGCGCAGGCGACTGGCGCCGACCAGCCAGCTGTAAATCAGATAAAGGACCACGGTCGCCAGCAGCAACAATCCGCCGAGTGCGGTGGCCATGCCCCAGTTGATGCTGGTGTTGGTGTAGAAGGCGACGAAGTAGCTGACCATTTGATCGTTCGGGCTGCCGAGCAACGCCGGGGTGATGTAGTAGCCGATGGCGAGGATGAACACCAACAGGCAACCGGCGCCGACACCGGCGTAGGTCTGCGGGAAGTACACCCGCCAGAAACTGGCGAACGGGTGGCAGCCGAGGGAAATGGCGGCACGCATGTAGGTAGGCGAGATGCCTTTCATCACGCTGTAGATCGGCAGGATCATGAACGGCAGCAGGATGTGCACCATCGAGATGTACACGCCGGTGCGGTTGAACACCAGTTCCAGCGGTTTATCGATGATGCCCATGGCCATCAGCCCGCTGTTGATCAGCCCGCCCGATTGCAGCAGCACGATCCATGCGGCGACGCGCACCAGAATCGACGTCCAGAACGGCAGCAGCACCAGAATCATCAGCAGATTGCTTTGCCGCGATGGCAGATTCGCCAGCAGGTAGGCCAGAGGATAGGCGAGCACCAGACAGATCACGGTGATCACCAGGCCCATCCAGAACGTGCGGGCGAAGATGTCGAGGTAGATCGCCTGATCCGGGGTGGCCGGGGCGATTTCGCCGAGGTCGTCGATGCGGTGATCGACCGCTGCCAGCAAGTAATACGGAGTGATGCTGCTGGTGTTGCGTTTGACCGCTTGCCAGTAGGCCGGGTCGCCCCAACGTTCGTCGAGTGCTTCCAGCGCTTCTTTATAAGAGGCCGGTTCGCTGGCGAAAGGCAGCGCCCGGGCGGTTTTGGTCAGCAGGCTGCGATAGCCGGCCAACTCCATGTTCAAGCGCTTGGACAGATCGCCCAGCGTCTGGTTTTTGCGCGCTTCGGCGAGGTCTTCGCCGGCGGCCTTGTAGACCGGTTCAGCGGGCAGGCCGCGGCCGTCCCAACTGGCGATGGCCGCCACGGTGCGCGGCATGCCGCCGACCACTTCGGGGTTGCCGACGCTTTTGTAGAGCAGCGCCACGATCGGCACCAGAAACACCAACAACAGAAACAGCACCAACGGCGCGATCAGCGCTTGAGCCTTCCAGCGGTTGACCCGCTCGGCGCGCTTGAGCTTCTGCTTCAAGGTGGGGCTGTTGCCCTCGTTCAGGGGAACGGCGATGGCCATGACGTACTCCGCAAATCTTTGATCGTTACAGAGGTGGCGAACCACCTCTGTTGTGTTGAAACACAGCTACTGTGGGAGCGAACCTTCCTGTGGCAGCGAACCTTTGTGGCGAGGGGATTTATCCCCGATGGGTTGCGAAGCAGCCCCAAAACCACGCAGCTCGATGCGTCAGGAAGGTTGGAGTCTCAGGTTTACGACTGCTGCGCAGCCGATCGGGGATAAATCCCCTCGCCACAAAATCTCACTCCCCACACAAACTCAGTGCACCAGAAGCTCGCCCTCACAAGAGGGCGAGCCCTCGGGTTATTTCGCAGCCCAGGAGTTGAAGCGCTGTTCCAGTTGCTCGCCGTTGTCAGCCCAGAAGCTGACGTCGATCTGCACCTGGTTGGCGATGTTTTCCGGGGTGGTCGGCATGTCTTTCAGGACGTCCTTGGCCAGCAGCGGCACGGCTTGGGTGTTGGCCGGGCCGTAGGCGATGTTTTCCGAGTAGGTCTTCTGCTGCTGCGGCTGTACGGAGTAGGCGATGAACTTCTTCGCCGCTTCGGCACGCTTGGCGTCGAGACCTTTCGGGATCGCCCAGGCGTCGAAGTCGTAGATGCCGCCGTTCCACACCACTTTCAGGTTGGACTCTTTCTGCACCGCCGCGATGCGACCGTTGTAGGCCGAGCTCATCACCACATCACCGGAAGCGAGGTATTGCGGCGGTTGCGCGCCGGCTTCCCACCACTGAATGCTTGGTTTCAGCTCATCAAGTTTCTTGAAGGCGCGATCCTGGCCGCCCTTGCTCGCCAGTTCTTTGTAGACGTCTTTCGGCGCCACACCATCGGCCATCAAGGCGAATTCGAGGGTGTACTTGGCGCCTTTACGCAGGCCACGTTTGCCCGGGAACTGCTTGGTGTCCCAGAAATCCGCCCAACTGGTCGGTGCGGTTTTCAGCTTGTCGGCGTTGTAAGCCAGCACGGTCGACCACACAAAGAAACCTACGCCGCACGGCTGAATCGCGCCTTTGACGTAGTCTTCGGATTTGCCGAACAGCGCCGGGTCGAGTTGTTCGAACATGTCTTCGTCGCAACCACGGGACAGTTCTGGCGATTCAACTTCGACCAGGTCCCACGACACGCTCTTGGTGTCGACCATGGCTTTGACCTTGGCCATTTCGCCGTTGTATTCGCCGGCGACGATCTTGCCGTTGCCCGCCGCTTCCCACGGTGCATAGAAGGCTTTGACTTGCGCCGCCTTGTTCGCCCCGCCAAACGACACCACGGTCAAATCCGGGCCAGCGGCCATTGCGCTGGCCGCACCCATCAGGCCCAGGGTCAGGGCGGTGAACTTCAGGGATCTCAACATTTATTGTTCTCTCCACGTGCAGGGTTGGTGTTGGTATTGCCGGGGCGATCAGTTCGCCTCTAGAAGTGGATCAAGCGCGCGAACGTGCTCGACCTGCCAGCCAAGCGGTACCACGTCACCGACGGCGAGCGCGGGATCGAGCTCGGCAATCGGTTGTTTCACGAAGAAGTCGGTCTTGCCGCAGACTTCCAGGCGCACCCGGACGTGGTCGCCCAGATAGATGAATTCCGCCACCCTCCCTGAGAAGCGGTTAACGCATTGATCGCTCGACCCGTTGAGGCTGACGCGCTCCGGACGGATCGACAGGGTCACCGGTTCGCCGGTCTTGCCGACATTGACCGCCAGCGCCTCGACCTTTTCGCCACGGCCCAACTCGACCACGCAACGTTCGCCGGTCTGGCTGAGCAGTCGGCCGTTGAGGCGGTTGTTCTCGCCGATGAAGTTGGCGACGAAAGTGTTTTTCGGCTCTTCGTAGAGGCTGCGCGGCGGAGCAATCTGCTGGATTTCGCCCTGATGAAATACCGCGACGCGGTCAGACATGGTCAGCGCTTCACCCTGATCGTGGGTCACGTAGACCACGGTCACGCCGAGGCGCTGGTGCAGGTGTTTGATTTCCATCTGCATGTGTTCGCGCAATTGTTTGTCGAGGGCGCCGAGGGGTTCGTCCATCAACACCAGTTGCGGTTCGAACACCAGCGCGCGGGCCAATGCCACACGTTGTTGCTGACCACCGGACAACTGCGCCGGGTAGCGCGAAGCGAACGCATCGAGCTGCACCATGCTGAGAACTTTCTTCACGCGGTCACTGACGTCGCTTTTGTTCAGGCCACGGACGGTCAGCGGGAACGCGAGGTTTTCAGCGACGGTCATGTGCGGGAACAGCGCGTAATTCTGAAAGACCATGCCGATGTCGCGCTTATGCGGCGGCACGTTATTGATCGAGCGCCCGGCCAGCAGAATCTCGCCGGCAGTCGGCGTTTCGAAACCGGCGAGCATCATCAGGCTGGTGGTTTTCCCGGAACCGGACGGCCCGAGCAGGGTGAGAAATTCGCCTTTGCGAATGTCCAGGTTGAGGTCTTTGACGATCAGGTTCTCGCCGTCGTAGCTCTTCTGCACTCCACGAAAGCTGACCAGCACATCACTGGCCCCTGCGTTTGAATCGACCTGGCTCATACCCACACCTTTGTTGTTGATGACTGCTTGTGGATTAAGCCTAGTGGTTGCTGACAGGCACGCAAATCGGGGCGCAGGAGAGAATCGCCTCAGCCGGATGGAAGGTTGGGGGTAGGGATTGCCCTACAACGATGGCGCTAACGGATACGGCAGTGGCAAGGGGTGAGCGGCGAGCTGCAAGAACAAGCAAAAAACGCGTGTCGCTAACAGATATGCCAACACGGTCTACTGTAGGAGCTGCCGAAGGCTGCGATCTTTTGACTTTATAAACAGCAAAATCAAAAGATCGCAGCCTTCGGCAGCTCCTACAGGGGGCGGGTTCAGAGGAGTTTGTGTTCCATCGCGTATTTGACCAGTTCGGCCAGCGAGGTGATGTTGAGCTTCTGCATCAGCCGCGCCTTGTGGGTGCTGATGGTTTTGCTGCTTAGCGCCAGTTGCTGGGCGATGTCGTTGACGTTGGCGCCTTGGGCCAGGCGCTCGAACACTGAAAACTCACGCTCGGATAGCAACGAATGTAGCGGACGTGCATCGGTCAGGCCGACTTCAAAAACCATCCGATCCGCCAGATCCGGGTCGATATAACGCCCACCCGCCGCGACCTTGCGGATCGCCGTGAGCAACAGCGCCGGATCGCTGTCCTTGGTCGCATAACCGGCCGCGCCGACCTTCAATGCGCGAGCGGCCATCTGCGCTTCGTCGTGCATCGACAGCACCAGAATCGCCGGCGGATTGTTCAGTGCACGAATCCGTGGGATCGCCTCCAGGCCATTGACGCCGGGCATGGAGATATCGAGCAGCACCACTTCGCACGGCACATGGCGCAGGGTTTCCAGCAGTTGTTCGCCATTGCTCGCCTCGCCCACCACTTGCAGATCCTTGGCCAGGCCGATCAATTGCTTGATGCCCTCACGGACGATGGTGTGGTCTTCGGCTACCAGTACACGGATCACGTTCTTCTCCATTGTTCGAATTCAACGTCAGCATCATTCGCGAGCAAGCTCGCTCCCACATTGGAATGCATTTCCCTGTGGGAGCGAGCTTGCTCGCGAAGAGGCCAGCGTCGACACCACAAATCCTCAGACTTCATTCACCGGCACCCAAACATTCAGGCTAGTACCCTCCCCCGGTTCACTCTCCAGCACCAACCGCCCACCCATGATCAACACCCGCTCGCGCATGCCGACCAAACCAAACGAAGTCGGCCTGCCCGTAGCGGCGACAAATCCTACGCCATCATCGGCAACCGTCAGGCACAACTCATCGCCCTCCAGCGCCAGCGTCAGTTCCACAGTATGCGCCTGAGCGTGACGCATCACGTTGGTCAGCGCTTCCTGCAAAATCCGGAACAACCCGATCGCCTTGGCATCACTCAGCGCCGGCAGATTCTCCGGCACCTGCACCAGACATGGAATCTGCGTACGCGCTTCAAATCGTCGCGCCTGCCATTCGATCGCCGACGCGATCCCGGCATCCAGAATCGGTGGACGCAGCGCCGTCGCCACATCACGCACCAATTGGAACAACTGGGCGATCAGGCGCTTCATGCTGTTCAGCCGTTCGTTCAGGCCCGGGTCGAGTTGCGCGTAGGCCAATTCGCACATCGATGTCTCCAGTTTCAGCACCGTGAGCATCTGCCCCAGCTCATCGTGCACTTCGCGGGCAATGCGCGCCTTCTCTTCTTCGCGCACGCTTTCAAGGTGCGCCGACAGTTCGCGCAGCTGTTCACGAGAAT
The DNA here is from genome assembly GCF_001269815.1 of Pseudomonas sp. P1.31. Taxonomy (NCBI): domain Bacteria; kingdom Pseudomonadati; phylum Pseudomonadota; class Gammaproteobacteria; order Pseudomonadales; family Pseudomonadaceae; genus Pseudomonas; species Pseudomonas sp. P1.31. The sequence continues at coordinate 29,988 of NZ_LHVN01000038.1, forward strand.
CGGCCAGTTCCAGTTCGATGCGTTTGCTCTCGGTGATGTCCCAGACGATGCCGTCCCAGACGTACGCGCCATCCTCCAGTTGCCGGGTGATCGCCTTGATTTCGGCCCAACGCTGCTGGCCCTGTCGCGTAACAATTCTGCCCTGCCACGACCAGTCGCTGTCGGTGTCCAGCGCCTGATCCTGGGTGCGGTGATAACTGGCCTTGTCGTCCGGGTGCACCAGACTGCGCAGGCCCATGTCGCGATGGGCGATGGCGGCCGGCGCGTAGCCCACCAGACTTTCGCTACCCTCGCTGATGTAGGCAAAGTCGATCTGCCCGGTCACCGGCGCGCGCTCCAGCCGGAACACCAATCCCGGCACGTTGGCGGCGATGCCTTGCAGCCGCGCCTCACTTTCCTGCAACGCGGCCAGTGCGCGACGGCGGTCGGTGACGTCGGTGAGGTAGACCACCAGGTATTCACTGTCGCGAAAACGCAGAAAACTCAGCGACACATCCGCTGGCAAAATACTGCCGTCAGCACGCACGCAACTGGTTTCAAAACTCAACGGCCCTTCTTCGCTGGCTCGCGCACGCTTCCACAGGTTGAGCCAGCGATCCATGTGCAGACCCGGTTCGAAGTCGATCAGCGGCCGCTCGATCAACCCGCCCGAGGGATAACCGAGCATGTTTTCCGCCGCGCGATTGGCGTAGCGCACATGGCTGTCCCAGTTGACCCAGAGGATGCCGACGGTGCTTTGATCGATGGAAAATTGCGTCAGCCGCAGCGCTTCTTCGCTGGCGGCGCGCAAGGCAATGTCTTCCCGGGCGGCGAGCAAACGTTGTTCGAGGCTGTGCTGCTGGCGCCGTTGCCAGAACACAATCGCCACGCAACTGAGCAACATCACCGCAAACAACAGCGCGAGGTTTTGCCAGAAGCCCGGCGACTCCGAGAATCGCGGGTATTTCGGTTGCAGCCATTGATTGTGCAAGCGCTCCAGATCTTTCGCCGGGATCGCGCGCAAGGCGCTTTGGACGATACCGGCCAGCTCCGGCCAATCCCGTCGCGAAGCAACCCGCAACAATTGCGGTAGACCGATATCGCCAACCACTACCAGTTCGGCAAATTCCGGCTCCACCGACAGTCGCCCCAGTTGCGCTTCATCGACCACCGCATAGGACGCCTGCTGACTTAGCAGCAACTGCAACGCCTGACGTTCCAGCGGCACGCCTTGCAGGTTGAGATGGGGATAGTTGCCGCGCAGATAATCGGCGGTTGCGCTGGGCATGCGCACGGCGACGCGGGTCTGGCTATCGAGTTTTTCCAGATCGATCGTGGCGCTGGCTTTTTGATCGCTGACCACCAGTTGCGGCACGCGCATGTAGGGGTCGGAAAACTGCCAGAGACGCAGCGCGCTCGGGGTTTGCATCAGGCCGGGGGCGATGTCGATTTCACCTTCGCGCACCGCCGCTTCCAGTTGCGCGAGATCTTGAAAATTGCGCCAGCTCAGTTCGACATTGAGCACCTTGGCCAACGACTTCATCAACTCGACATTGGCTCCGGACAACTTCTGCAAACGCCGGTCGTATTGCGCAAACGGCGCCTGCAACACCAGACCGACGCGCAGTTCATTGTGTTGCGCCAGCCACTGTTGCTGGCTCGCCGTCAATTGCGCAGCGTGCGCCGACGGCTCAGGCACCGCCCAGGCAATCAAGGGAAAGCACAACCAGCCGATAAACCAGAGGCAGCAAAATCGCTTCATTGAAGTCTCATACACTGACAAATTCTGACCAACCCATTAGGCTGCCGGGATACATTTCTGGCCTGGAATAACCGATGCCCTCTGTCTACCGCCTGGCAATGCCAGCATTGTGCCTGTCGCTGATCCTGCCTTGTGCGTTTTCCGTCGAAGCCGCCGATCCGGCGCCCGCCGCCTCGGCGGAAAAACCTGCGGAAGCGAAACCCGTCGAACGCCAGCCACTGCTTGAGCGTAGTCAGGAAGAAGCCGCCGCACTCGGCCGTACGGTTCCGGCGCAAGAGCAGCAACAGTTGCAGGCCGGCAGCGACACCTTCCTCGCCCTGTGGAAAACCGCCAACACCGCCGAACCCAAGGGCGCGGTGATTATCATCCCCGGCGCCGGCGAAACCGCTGACTGGCCGCAAGCAATCGGCCCGTTGCGGCAGAAATTGCCCGACGCCAAATGGAGCAGCCTGAGTATCACCCTGCCCGATCTGCAAAGCGATGCCATCGCACCGCGCGTCGTCGAGCCCGCCGCCGCGCCGAAAGCGCCGGAAACCGGCAGCAAGGATGCCACCACCGCGCAGCCGATTGAGCAGGCCGCCGGCGGTGAAGCCGAGGTCGCCGATCAAGTTGCGGCCGATACTGTGGAAGAACAGGAAAAGGCTGACGGCGAGCGCATCTTCGCCCGCATCGACGCGGCCATTGCCTACGCCGAACAGCAGAGCGCGCGCAGCATTGTCGTGCTCGGTCATGGCACCGGGGCTTATTGGGCGGCGCGTTATCTGAGCGAGAAGCAGACCGCGCAGGTGGAGAAGTTTGTGATGGTCGATGCGCAGACACCGGCCAAAGCCAAACCGGCATTGGCGGAGCTGACACCGACATTGAAATTGCCGACCGCAGATATTTTCTACATGGACAAGGCGCTGGATCGCAATGCGGCGCTGGAGCGTATGCAGGCGAGCAAGCGGTTGAAGACTTCGGCGTTTAGTCAGGTGGCGTTGCAGGCGTTGCCGGATAAAAAGGCTGAGCAGGAACAGTTGTTCCGCCGGGTGCGCGGCTGGTTGAATCCGCAGAACACCGACTGATAAAGCAAAAAGATCGCAGCCTGCGGCAGCTCCTACAGGAAACGCATTCCAAGGTAGGAGCTGCAGAAGGCTGCGATCTTTTGATCTTCAACGGTCAGCGAAAATCCCGCCGCTCACGAATCAATGTGTAGGCATTGTGCAACTCACGCGTACGCTCGGTCGCCTCACGCACCTGCGCCGTCGTTGCTCCCGTGCCGGCAATCTTGTCCGGGTGATGCCGACTCAACAGCCGCCGGTACGCCCGCTTGATCTGCGCCGGTTCGCTATTGGCCGACACCCCGAGCAAACGCATCGCCTCCTGATAACTCACCGCCGCACTGACGATTGGCCGCTTGCCGGGCTCGTAATCACTGGCCAGTGCCTGCACCTGCTGCACTGTCCAGCCCAGCCACTTGCCCCACTGCGCCAACAATTCACGTTCGCTGACACCGGCGCGACCATCGGCCCAGACCATCCGCCAACAGGCGCGCAACACACCCTCGGCAGCATGGGGCTGGCCGCTGAGTCGACGCAGATACCCGCGCAGACTGTCGTTACCCGACTTACCGCGATTGAACGCGGCAATCGCCCGACGCATTGCCGGATCACTCATCTCCAGCGCACGCATTTCGTTGCGCGCCTGCTGGATATGCCCGTCAGTGACGCGCCCATCACTCTTGGCCAGACGCCCGAGCAGCACAAACAACAATTCGTCGTTGCGCAACATCGGTCGACCGCCGAGCTTTTCGCGTAAATGCCCCCAGCTCTGCAAGTGCAGACGCCGATCCAGCGCCTGCCCCAACAAAGCCCCAAGCATGGCCCCCGGAATGCTGGCAATCGCAAATCCCGCTCCGGCTCCAATCAGAGTCCCTGGCCACAACATGTCAGCGACTCGCTTCTATCAATGTTTCCGCTTCCGCGAGACGCTCGTGGGTGCCGACATCCACCCAGTGACCTTTCAGGCGTTCGCCAGTGACTTCGCCTTCGGCCATGGCTTTACGCAGCAGCGGCGCGAGTTTGAAGGCGCCGTCCGTGCAACCGTCGAACAGTTGCGGATGCAGTACCGCGATGCCGCTGTAGGTCAAAGTCGCAGCATTAGCCTGGCCGTCGATCACCTGCCCATCGACCAGAGAAAAGTCGCCGGTTGGGTGATGCGCCGGGTTGTCCGCCAGCACCAGATGCGCCAGACCGTTGATCGGCTGGTGCAGCACGCTGAAGTCGTAATCCGTCCAGATATCACCGTTGACCACCAGAAACGCATCGTCACCGAGCAACGGCAGCGCGCGGAAAATCCCGCCGCCGGTTTCCAGCGGCTCCCCTTCCGGCGAGTACTGGATGCTCAGGCCGAACTGCGAGCCGTCACCGAGGTAATCCTCGATCTGCTGACCGAGCCAGGCGTGGTTGATCACGATCTCGTTGAAACCGGCGGCCGCGAGGGCGCGCAGGTGATATTCGATCAAGGGCACGCCGCCGGCGCGCACCAGCGGTTTAGGAGTGGTCAGGGTCAGCGGGCGCATGCGCTCGCCTTTGCCTGCCGCCAGAATCATTGCCTTCATGCTGTCGCTCCACCCCGCAGGCTGGTGAACAGCGCTTGCAACTCGGCCAGTTCCGGGCGACGGGCAATCACTGCTTCTATATAGGAGAAGAAACGCGGTACGTCAGCCAGGTAACGCGGCTTGCCGTCGCGGTGGCAGATGCGCGCGAAGATGCCGATGACTTTCAGATGCCGCTGCACGCCCATCAGGTCGCTCGCGCGCAGGAAGTCTTCGAAGTTCGACTGCACCGGGATATTCAATGCCGAGGCTTGCTGCCAGTAATTTTCCAGCCAACCGCGCACGCGTTCTTCAGGCCAGCTGAGGAAGGCGTCCTTGAACAGACAGGTGACGTCGTAGGTGACCGGGCCGTAGACCGCGTCCTGAAAATCCAGCACGCCGGGATTCGGCTCGCTGAGCATCAGGTTGCGCGGCATGTAGTCGCGGTGCACCAGCACTTTCGGCTGGGCCAGGGCGCTGTCGATCAACAGATCGCTGATCTGCTGCCACTGCTGTTGCTGGGCCGAATCGAATTCGACGCCGAGTTCACGCTTCACATACCACTCGGGGAACAGTTCCAGCTCACGGCGCAGCAAGGCAACGTCATAACTCGGCAGCGGCGCGACCATCGGCAACTGCTGAAATGCCAGCAGTGCTTGCAGGGCATCGCTGAATAATGCGTCGGCATTTTCGCCATCGATCACGTCGAGATAGGTCTTGTTACCCAAGTCATTAAGCAAAAGAAAACCGCGCTCGAGGTCTTCTGCGTAAATTTTCGGCACATTTATTCCGGATTTCGCCAGCAAAAAAGCGATATCCACGAACGGTTTGCAGTTTTCCTGGGGGGGCGGAGCGTCCATGACGACAAAGCTTTTGCCCTCGCCTTCCCAACGGAAGTAACGGCGGAAACTCGCGTCGCTGCTGGCCGCAGTCAACGTGGCCGGGGGCACAGCGCCCCAACCCTGATCTGCAAAGAGGATTGCCAGCTGTTCATCGAGCCAAACTTTCAGGTGTTGCAAGCGTACATCTTGGTCAGGCATTGCAAGGGTCTCCGACGGCGCTAGCCGTCAAGCGGGTCATGCTTTATTATCCAGCATCTTTTTCAGACCATCGAGAGGCGTGCGGCCCACACCGCGGGCAGATGGCACGCAGGAAGCCCGGACTAATAAGATGGCATTGAAATCCCCCGCGTTTCGTAAAAAATTTCCGTTGTTGGTAACCGGCAGTCTGCTGGCTATGCAACCTCTGGCCAGTCAATTCGTTGTTGCCGCCGAGCAGTATGACTGCTCCGTCTCGGCAACGGGTGGTTGGGCCTGTGCGCCCAAGGCGACGGCGGCTGCATTGCCTCCGCGCCCAGTGCATGACGGCAGTGCTGTCAGCGCTACCGGCACCGCTGTGGCCGAAGATGGCAAGGTTGCCAACGAAGGCCCTAAAACCGCACTGGTCACCGAAGCCAAAGGCCGCGGCCTGAAAGCCCGTAGCGAAGACTACAGTCACCTCGACTGGGTTCCGCGCGAGAAGCTGACTGCCGCGCAACTGGCCGAAACCGGCCCGTATTGCTCGGGTGCCTACATCGAGCCGACTCGTCCTGGCATGGATGACAAGACGAACAAAAGCGATGCGCCTACCTTTATCGGCGCAAAAGCCTCGCGCTATAACACCGATGATCAAGTCGGTACGTTGGCCGGTGATGTCGTCTTGCGTCAGGGCAGCATGCAGGTTGAATCCGACGAGGCGAGCCTGTACCAGGCCGAGAGCCGCGCCGAACTCGCGGGCGATGTTCGTATCCGCGACAACGGCGCGCTGATCGTCGGCGACCACGCCGATGTACAGCTCGACACCGGTGAAGCCAAGGTCGATAACGCCGAATACGTGATGCACAAATCGCGTATCCGCGGCAGCGCGTTGTACGCCAAGCGCGCCGAGAACGCGATCATCCGCTTGAAGGACGGCACGTACACCACGTGCGAACCGAACAGCAACGCCTGGCAGCTCAAGGGCAACAACATCACCTTGAACCCGGCCACCGGTTTCGGTACCGCGACCAACGTGACACTGCGGGTCAAGGACATTCCGATCCTGTACACCCCGTACATCTACTTCCCGATCGACGACCGTCGTCAATCCGGCTTCCTGCCGCCGACCATCGGCACCGGCAGCGATACCGGCTTTACGCTGGTAACCCCGTACTACTTCAACCTGGCGCCAAACTACGACGCCACGTTGTATCCGCGTTACATGGCCAAGCACGGCCTGTTGATGGAAGGCGAATTCCGCTACCTGACCCCGACCAGCGAAGGTCAGTTCGGCGCGGCGTACCTGAACGACGAAAGCGACGATCGCGACGGGCAGACCGACTCCAAGACAACCCGCTACATGTACAACTGGCAACACAAGGGTGGTCTGGATTCGCGCGTTCTGACGGAAGTCGATTACACCAAGATCAGCGATCCGTACTACTTCCAGGATCTGGAAACCGATCAAATTGGCGTGAAGAGTTCGGATTACGTCAACCAGCAAGGTTCGGTCACCTATCGTGGCGACAGTTACACGGCACGTTTGAACGCGCAGTCTTATCAACTGGCTACCGTAGCGAACGTCACTCCGTATGACCGTTTGCCGCAAATCACCTTCAATGGTCAGTTGCCGGTTCATCCGGAGGGTCTGGACTTTGATTACGAGACCGAGCTGGTTCGTTTTGATCGGGATCTGTTGACGGGTGATTACACCAATAAAGATGGCACTGATCCTGAGCCTCGCCTCGACAACAACATCGCAGGCCTGGCTCGCGCCAATGGCGACCGTCTGAACCTGAAACCGGGTGTCAGCCTGCCGATGAACTGGACGTATGGTTTCCTCAAACCATCGCTCAAGTATCAATACACCCAATACAACCTGGATCTTGACCAGAAAGGTAAGACCTCGTTGCTGCCAGGTGAAGATTACAGCCGCAATCAAAACCGTGGCGTACCTATCGCCAGCATCGACAGCGGTCTGTACTTTGATCGTAAGACTTCCTACTTCGGCAAGAACTACAATCAAACTCTGGAACCGCGCCTGTTCTACCTCTACGTACCAGAGAAGGATCAGGAAGACATTCCGGTGTTTGACACCAGCGAATATAGCTTCAGCTATGCCTCGCTGTTCCGTGACAACCGTTTCTCCGGCTCCGACCGTGTCGGCGACGAGAACAAGCTGTCGCTGGGCGTGACCAGTCGCTGGATCGAAGACGACGGCTTCGAGCGTCAACGCATCAGCGTCGGCCAGGCTTTGTACTTCAAGGATCGCAAGGTTCAGTTGCCAGGCATCAGCTTTGCTGACCGTGACGACGCCAAGTCCAACGTTTCGCCTTACGCACTGGAATACGAATATCGCTGGAACCGCGATTGGCGCACCACTGCCGATTACAACTGGGACCCGGACAGCCGCAGCCCACGTTCCGGCAGCGCGATGTTCCACTACCAGCCTGAAGACAATCCGAACAAGATCGTCAACGTCGGCTATCGCTATCGCAACGACCAGGTTCGCTATGACCAGAACACCGGTAAGTGGACTGTGGGCGGCGGTGACTACGGCACCCCTGGTACTGCTGGCTACGTGAAGGACTACTACAAAATCCAGCAGCATGACTTCTCGGTCATCTGGCCGATCGTTCCGCAGTGGAGCGCGATCAGCCGCTGGCAGTACGACTACAACCGCAACCGTACGCTGGAAGCCTTCGGTGGTTTCGAATACGACAACTGCTGCTGGAAACTGCGCCTGATCAACCGTTACTGGGTTTCCTACGACGAATTCAGTCAGGAAGCTCCGCAAAACGAAAAAGGCGACCACGGCGTCTTCCTCCAAATTGTTCTGAAGGGACTGGGCGGCCTGACTGGCGCCAAGGCTGAGAGTTTCCTCGACAAAGGCATCCAAGGTTATCGTCAACGTGAAGACCAAGCTTTCTGATTGTCTGCGCCCGCTGATGCTGGGCGCGCTGTTCCTGAGTACGGCGGGTAACGCCGCCGTTCAGTCCATCGATAAAGTGGTCGCGATCGTCGACAACGACGTGGTCATGCAGAGCCAACTGGATCAGCGTGTCCACGAAGTTCAGCAGACCATCGCCAAGCGTGGAGGCGGCCAGCCGCCTCCGGGCGTACTGGATCAACAGGTGCTTGAGCGCCTGATCGTCGAAAACCTGCAACTGCAGATCGGCGAACGTTCCGGTATCCGCATCACCGATGAAGAGCTGAACCAGGCTGTCGGCACCATTGCACAACGCAACAACATGACTGTGGATCAATTCCGCGCCGCTCTGGCTCACGACGGTCTGTCTTACGACGACGCTCGTGATCAGATCCGCCGTGAAATGGTCATCAGCCGTGTGCGTCAGCGTCGTGTGGCAGAACGCATCCAGGTCTCCGAGCAGGAAGTGAAAAACTTCCTCGCTTCCGATCTGGGCAAAATGCAGCTGTCCGAAGAACTGCACCTGGCCAATATCCTGATTCCAACCCCGGAAAGCGCTAACTCTGAAGCAATTCAGAACGCTGCCCGTCAGGCCATGGATGTTTACCAGCAACTCAAGCAAGGCGCCGACTTCGGTCAATTGGCCGTGGCCAAATCCGCCAGCGACAACGCACTGGAAGGCGGCGACATGGGCTGGCGTAAAGCCGCTCAATTGCCACCTCCGTTCGACCGCGAGCTGAGCAGCATGGCCGTAGGCGACATCACTCAACCAGCGCGCACACCGGGTGGTTTCATCATCCTCAAGCTGCTGGCCAAGCGTGGTGGCGAGACCCAGATGCGAGACGAAGTGCATGTCCGCCATATTCTGGTGAAGCCAAGCCCGATTCGCGACGAAGCCAAAACCAAAGCCCTGGTGCAGTCGCTGTATGACCGCATCGTGGCCGGTGAAGACTTCGCTGAACTGGCGAAAAGCTACTCCGAAGACCCGGGTTCGGCGCTCAACGGCGGCGACCTGAACTGGATCGATCCGGGCGCACTGGTGCCGGAATTCCGCGAAGTGATGGCCAAGACCCCACAAGGTCAGCTGTCCAAGCCATTCCAGACCCAATACGGCTGGCACGTTCTGGAAGTCCTTGGCCGTCGTGCCACTGACAGCACCGAACAGGCCCGCGAGCAGCAAGCCATGACCGTACTGCGTAACCGCAAATACGACGAAGAGCTGCAAACCTGGTTGCGTCAGATCCGTGACGAAGCGTACGTAGAGATCAAACTCCCTGGTGCAGACCAGGCAGCGCAGTGAAACCCAAGCGTTTCGCGCTGACACCCGGCGAACCAGCCGGCATCGGTCCCGACCTGTGCCTGCTGCTCGCCTCGCAAGCCCAGCCACATCCCCTGATTGCCATCACCAGCCGCGACCTGCTCAATGAGCGGGCCGCGCAGCTGGGGCTGGCCGTCAACTTGCTGGATGTCGGCCCGAATCACTGGCCGGACGCCCCGGCGCCCGCCAACAGCCTGTACGTCTGGGATACCCCGCTCAGCGCCCCGGTGGTGGCCGGGCAACTGGACAAGGCCAACGCTGCTTTCGTCCTCAAAACCCTGACCCGTGCCGGCAACGGCTGCCTGAACGGCGATTTCGCCGGGATGATCACCGCGCCGGTACACAAAGGCGTGATCAACGAGTCGGGCATCGCGTTCTCCGGTCACACAGAGTTTCTGGCTGACCTGACCCATACCGCACAGGTTGTGATGATGCTGGCGACACGCGGTTTACGTGTGGCACTGGTCACCACTCACCTGCCCTTGCGCGAGATTGCCGATGCGATCACGCCGGAACGGCTGGAACGGGTCACGCGAATTCTGCACAGCGATCTGCAAAACAAATTCGGCATCGCCCAGCCACGCATTCTGGTGTGCGGACTCAACCCGCACGCTGGCGAAGGCGGACACCTGGGCCATGAAGAAATCGACATCATTGAACCGACATTAGAGCGCCTGCGCGGCGAGGGCATGGACCTTCGTGGCCCGCTGCCTGCCGACACTCTGTTTACCCCCAAATATCTGGAGCACTGCGACGCAGTGCTGGCGATGTACCACGACCAGGGCCTGCCTGTGCTTAAGTACAAAGGCTTCGGCGCTGCCGTCAACGTGACCCTGGGCCTGCCGATCATCCGCACATCGGTCGACCACGGCACTGCCCTGGATCTGGCCGGCAGCGGCAAGATCGACACCGGCAGCCTGCAAGTCGCCCTGGAAACCGCCTACCAGATGGCCGAGACCCGTTTATGACCGAGCAATACCAACACAAGGCGCGCAAACGCTTTGGCCAGAACTTCCTGCACGATGCCGGCGTTATCGACCGCATCCTGCGCTCCATCAGCGCCAAGCCTGACGATCGCCTGCTGGAAATCGGCCCGGGCCAAGGCGCACTGACCGCCGGCCTGCTGAATTCCGGCGGGCAACTCGACGTGGTGGAACTGGACAAGGATCTGATCCCGATCCTCAATCAGCAGTTCGCCGGCAAGAGCAATTTCAACCTGCACCAGGGCGACGCGCTGAAGTTCGACTTCAACACGCTCAACGCCGCGCCAAACAGCCTGCGTGTGGTCGGTAACCTGCCGTACAACATTTCGACGCCGCTGATTTTTCACCTGTTGAACAACGCCGGCATCATTCGCGACATGCACTTCATGCTGCAGAAAGAAGTGGTCGAGCGTCTGGCCGCAGGCCCTGGCGGTGGTGACTGGGGTCGTCTGTCGATCATGGTTCAGTACCACTGTCGCGTAGAACATCTGTTCAATGTTGGCCCGGGCGCGTTCAACCCGCCGCCAAAAGTTGATTCGGCGATCGTTCGTCTGGTGCCGCATGCCGTGCTGCCGCACCCGGCCAAGGATCACAAGTTGCTGGAGCGCGTTGTGCGCGAAGCCTTCAACCAGCGTCGCAAGACTCTGCGCAACACCCTCAAACAATTGCTCAGCAATGCTGAAATCGAAGCTGCCGGCGTCGATGGCAGCCTGCGTCCGGAGCAACTGGATCTGGCCGCATTCGTGCGCCTGGCCGACCAGCTCGCAGTACAAGTCCCGGCCTCCCCCGCCGCCGACTGACATACGATGAACGCTATCGGGCAGGACGCCACTCTGGTTTACTGCCCGATACTTGCCTAGACTGATTCCCCATCAGCTACGCCCCGCGTTCCGCTTCGTTAAGGCCCCTTGCATGTCCGATTCCCGTTACCAGGTCGATGTCAGCGTCGTTACCCGCTATCTGGCAGACCAATCGCAACCCGAGCACGACCGTTTCGCCTTCGCCTACACCATCACCGTGCAGAACAATGGCGCGATCCCGGCCAAGCTGCTGTCGCGGCACTGGGTGATCACCGATGGCGATGGCCACGTCGAAGAAGTACGCGGCGCCGGTGTGGTGGGTCAGCAACCACTGATCAATGCCGGGCAAAGCCACACCTACAGCAGCGGCACGGTGATGACCACCAAGGTCGGCACCATGCAAGGCACTTATGAAATGGTCGCCGAAGATGGCAAGCATTTCGACGCGATCATCAAACCTTTCCGCCTGGCGGTGCCCGGGGCCTTGCACTGATGGCAACCTATGCCGTCGGCGACCTGCAAGGCTGCCTCGAACCGCTGAAGTGTCTGCTCAAGCAAGTCGTGTTCGACCCGACGCTCGATCGGCTGTGGCTGGTCGGCGATCTGGTCAACCGAGGCCCGCAGTCGCTGGAGACCCTGCGCTTTCTGTACGGCATGCGCGAGTCGCTGGTCTGCGTGTTGGGCAATCACGATCTGCATCTGCTGGCTGCCGCCAAAAATATCGAGCGTTTGAAGAAGTCCGACACCTTGCGCGAGATTCTCGACGCACCGGACTGTGCCGAACTGCTTGAGTGGGTGCGTCAGCAGAAGCTGATGCATTACGACGAAATGCGTGATGTCGCCATGGTTCACGCCGGCATTCCACCGCAATGGTCACTGCGCCGCGCCTTGAAGTGCGCGGATGAAGTCGAAACAGCGCTGCGCGACGACAACCTGTTCCCCGCCTACCTCGACGGCATGTACGGCAACGATCCGGCGAAATGGGACAACGACCTCAAAGGCGTGACTCGCCTGCGCGTGATCACCAACTACTTCACGCGCATGCGTTTCTGCACCGCTGAGGGCAAGCTCGACCTCAAGAGCAAGGAAGGCCTCGATACTGCACCGCCCGGCTACAAACCGTGGTTTCAGCACAAAGAGCGCAAGACCAAAGGCCTGCGCATCATCTTTGGTCACTGGGCGGCCCTTGAAGGCAATATCCATGAGCCAGGCATCTCGGCGCTGGACACCGGTTGTGTCTGGGGCGGCAGCCTGACCCTGATGAACGTCGACAGCGGCGAACGCCTGTCATGCAAATGCGATGAACACGGTGGTCTCGCGCCAACCGTCGCAACACTTATCCCCGAAACTTCGCCAGTCAACGCACCGCGTTAAACTGCGCTTTCAGCCGAGCAACAGGAACCCGCCATGAGCGAATTCAAACGAATCCCCCCGGAACAGGCCCAGGCCCTGCGTGAGCAAGGTGCCGTCGTCGTCGACGTCCGTGATCCGGCGACTTTCGCTGCCCTGCACATCAGCGGCTCGAAGCATCTGGACAATCATTCCCTGCACGCCTTCATTCAAGGCGCTGACCTTGATGCACCGACCGTGGTCGTCTGCTACCACGGCAATTCCAGCCAGGGCGCTGCGGCCTACCTGATCAGCCAAGGCTTTTCCGACGTCTACAGCATGGACGGCGGCTTCGAGTTGTGGCGTACGACTTATCCTGCGGAAACCGCGCAAGGCATCGCCGAATAATTTTTTTGTCACGCGCAGGCCCCGGCTGCCGTGGGCCTGCGCGGGCAGACGAACGGTCTTGCCACAACTAATTACGTATCTCGCCTTTACCTCCTGAATTCCCAACTATCCTTAAGCCCAGGCCATCCAAAACAGGGGAGAGCCGGTACACCGGCGCACGGGTCATCGGGAGTGACTTTCGCGATTGTCGATCGTGGAAGTGTTCTGGGGGGTAAACAAACAGCTGCCAAAACGGTTGTTTGCCAGCATCGACTGAGTGATCCGGCGTCGGCTCCACGTATCGAGCGAGGTGACGTCATGAGTATCTTTAGCCACTTCCAACAACGCTTCGAGTCCACACGCCAGGAAGAACTCTCGCTGCAAGAGTACCTGGAGCTGTGCAAGAAAGACCGAAGCGCCTACGTTTCCGCCGCCGAGCGTCTATTGCTGGCCATCGGCGAACCGGAACTGCTCGACACCTCGACCAATTCGAGGCTGTCACGCATCTTCTCCAACAAAGTGATCCGTCGCTATCCGGCCTTTGAAGACTTCCACGGGATGGAAGAATGCATCGACCAGATCGTTTCGTATTTCCGCCATGCCGCCCAAGGCCTGGAAGAGAAGAAACAAATCCTTTACCTGCTCGGCCCCGTCGGTGGCGGTAAATCCTCCCTGGCCGAGAAGCTGAAACAGCTGATCGAGAAAGTGCCCTTCTACGCGATCAAGGGCTCGCCGGTATTCGAATCGCCTTTGGGTCTGTTCAACGCCACCGAAGATGGCGCGATCCTCGAAGAAGATTTCGGTATCCCGCGGCGCTACCTGAACACCATCATGTCGCCCTGGGCGACCAAACGTCTGGCCGAATTCGGCGGCGACATCAGCCAGTTCCGCGTGGTCAAACTGTACCCGTCGATCCTCAATCAGATCGCCGTAGCCAAAACCGAACCGGGCGACGAGAACAACCAGGACATCTCGGCGCTGGTCGGTAAAGTCGACATTCGCAAACTCGAGGAATACCCACAGAACGATGCCGACGCTTACAGCTACTCCGGTGCGCTGTGCCGGGCCAACCAGGGCCTGATGGAATTCGTCGAAATGTTCAAGGCGCCGATCAAGGTGCTGCACCCATTGCTGACCGCGACTCAGGAAGGCAACTACAACAGTACCGAAGGCCTCGGCGCGATTCCGTTCACCGGGATCCTGCTCGCCCACTCCAACGAGTCGGAATGGCACACCTTCCGCAACAACAAGAACAACGAAGCCTTCATCGACCGGATCTACATCGTCAAAGTGCCGTATTGCCTGCGCGTCAGCGACGAAGTGAAAATCTACGACAAACTGCTGTTCAACAGTTCTCTGGCCAAAGCGCATTGCGCGCCTGACACCCTGAAAATGCTCGCGCAGTTCACTGTGCTTTCGCGCCTCAAAGAGCCGGAAAACTCCAACATCTATTCGAAGATGCGCGTCTACGACGGTGAAAACCTCAAAGACACCGATCCGAAAGCCAAGTCGATTCAGGAATACCGCGACTCGGCAGGTGTTGATGAGGGCATGAACGGTCTGTCGACCCGCTTTGCATTCAAGATCCTCTCCAAGGTCTTCAACTTCGATCCGCATGAAATCGCCGCCAACCCGGTGCACCTGCTCTATGTGCTGGAACAGCAGATCGAACAGGAACAATTCCAGGCCGAAACCCGCGAACGCTATCTGCGCTACCTGAAAGAATACCTGGCACCGCGTTATATCGAATTCATCGGCAAGGAAATCCAGACCGCTTACCTCGAGTCTTACAGCGAGTACGGCCAGAACATCTTCGACCGCTACGTGCTGTATGCAGACTTCTGGATTCAGGATCAGGAATACCGCGATCCGGAAACCGGCGAGATCCTCAACCGTGTTGCCCTGAACGAAGAACTGGAGAAAATCGAAAAACCGGCCGGCATCAGCAATCCGAAGGATTTCCGCAACGAAATCGTCAACTTCGTCCTGCGCGCCCGGGCCAACAACAACGGCAAGAACCCGACCTGGCTCAGCTACGAAAAACTGCGCGTGGTCATCGAGAAGAAAATGTTCTCGAACACCGAGGATCTGCTGCCGGTCATCAGCTTCAACGCCAAGGCCAGCAAGGAGGATCAGCAAAAGCACAACGACTTCGTCACTCGAATGGTCGAACGCGGCTACACCGACAAACAGGTACGGCTTCTTTCCGAATGGTACCTGCGGGTACGGAAGTCGCAGTGAAGCAGCTGCAAGCTTCTAGCTACGAGCTGCAAGAACAAAGCGCGTAACCCACTGATGCCCGGGAACCTGCTTTTACTTGCAGCTTGAAGCTCACAACTTGAAGCTGCCCGGAGGGCTTCCTATGAGTTATGTGATCGACCGACGTTTGAATGGCAAGAACAAGAGCACGGTAAACCGCCAGCGTTTCCTGCGGCGTTACCGTGACCACATCAAAAAGGCTGTCGAAGAGGCGGTCAGCCGGCGCTCCATCACCGATATGGAGCATGGCGAACAGATCAGTATTCCTGGTCGCGACATCGACGAACCGGTGCTTCACCACGGCCGCGGCGGCAAACAGACCGTGGTTCATCCCGGTAACAAGGAATTCACCGCCGGTGAACACATTGCTCGTCCACCGGGCGGTGGCGGCGGGCGCGGCCCCGGCAAGGCCGGTAATTCCGGCGAAGGCATGGACGAGTTCGTCTTCCAGATCACTCAGGAAGAGTTTCTCGAATTCATGTTCGAAGACCTCGAACTGCCGAACCTGGTCAAACGCAACCTGAGCGGCACCGACACCTTCAAAACCGTGCGCGCCGGCATCAGTAACGAAGGCAACCCGTCCCGGATCAACATCATCCGCACCCTGCGTTCGGCCCATGCACGGCGCATCGCTTTGTCTGGCAGTAGCCGGGCGAAACTGCGCGAAGCCAAAGCAGAACTCGAGCGGCTAAAACGCGAAGAGCCAGATAACTTTGGCGATATTCAGGAACTCGAAGCAGAAATCGAGAAACTCAGCGCGCGCATTCATCGCGTACCGTTCCTCGACACCTTCGATCTGAAATACAACCTGCTGATCAAACAACCGAACCCAAGCTCGAAAGCCGTGATGTTCTGCCTGATGGACGTGTCCGGCTCCATGACCCAGGCGACCAAGGACATCGCCAAACGCTTTTTCATCCTGTTGTACCTGTTCCTGAAACGGAACTACGACAAGATCGACGTGGTGTTCATCCGTCACCACACCAGTGCGCGCGAAGTCGACGAAGAAGAGTTTTTCTATTCACGGGAAACCGGCGGCACCATCGTTTCCAGTGCATTGAAACTGATGCAAGAGATCATGGCCGAGCGTTATCCGAGCAACGAATGGAACATCTACGCGGCGCAGGCTTCCGACGGCGACAACTGGAACGATGACTCGCCGATCTGCCGCGACATCCTCATCAATCAGATCATGCCGTTTGTGCAGTACTACACTTACGTGGAGATCACCCCGCGCGAACATCAGGCTTTGTGGTACGAGTACGAACGCATCGCCGACGCCTTTTCTGACACTTTTGCCCAGCAGCAACTGGTCTCGGCCGGGGATATCTATCCGGTCTTCCGTGAACTCTTCCAGCGCAGGTTAGTGACATGACCGCCAAAGAGCAGAAGCGCCAACCCATTTCCACCGGCTCTGAATGGACGTTCGAGCTGATCCAGACCTACGACCGCGAAATCGCCCGTATCGCGGCCGGCTATGCGCTGGACACCTACCCCAACCAGATCGAAGTGATCACCGCCGAGCAGATGATGGACGCCTATGCCTCGGTGGGCATGCCGCTGGGTTATCACCACTGGTCCTATGGCAAACACTTCCTCAGCACCGAAAAATCCTACAGCCGCGGGCAGATGGGCCTGGCGTACGAGATCGTGATCAACTCGGATCCGTGCATCGCCTACCTGATGGAAGAAAACACCATCTGCATGCAGGCGCTCGTGGTGGCGCACGCGTGCTATGGCCACAACAGTTTCTTCAAGGGCAATTACCTGTTCCGCACCTGGACCGACGCCAGTTCGATCATCGATTATCTGGTGTTCGCCAAGCAGTACATCATGCAGTGCGAGGAGCGCCACGGCATCGACGCGGTGGAGGACTTGCTCGACTCCTGCCACGCGCTGATGAATTACGGCGTCGACCGCTACAAACGCCCCTACCCTATTTCCGCCGAAGAAGAACGCCGGCGGCAAAAGGATCGCGAAGAACACATGCAGAAGCAGATCAACGATCTGTGGCGCACCATTCCCAAAGGCGCGGACAAATACAGCGACAAGGACAACGCACGCTTCCCGGCCGAGCCGCAGGAAAACATCCTCTACTTCATCGAGAAACACGCGCCATTGCTCGAGCCTTGGCAGCGCGAGATCGTGCGTATCGTGCGCAAGATCGCCCAGTACTTTTATCCACAGCGCCAAACCCAGGTGATGAACGAAGGCTGGGCAACTTTCTGGCACTACACGCTGATGAACGACCTGTACGACGAGGGCCTGGTCACCGACGGTTTCATGATGGAGTTCCTCACCTCACACACCAGCGTGGTGTTCCAGCCAGGTTTCGATAGCCCTTACTACAGCGGCATCAACCCGTACGCATTGGGTTTCGCCATGTACCGCGACATCCGGCGCATGTGTGAAGAACCTACCGAGGAGGATCGCCACTGGTTCCCGGACATTGCCGGGAGCGACTGGCTGTCGACCATCAAATTCGCCATGAGCAGCTTCAAGGACGAGAGCTTCATCCTGCAATATTTGTCACCGAAGGTGATCCGCGATCTGAAACTGTTCAGCATCATGGATGACGATCAAAAGGACGATTTGCTGGTGCCGGCGATCCATGACGAGCCCGGTTACCGAATCATCCGCGAAACCCTGGCCGCGCAATACAACCTCGGCAACCGTGAACCGAACGTGCAGATTTACAGCATCGATCGACGTGGCGACCGCTCACTGACCCTGCGTCATCAGCAGCACGACCGCAAACCGTTGGGCGATTCCACTGAAGAGGTGCTCAAACACTTGCACCGTTTGTGGGGCTTCGATATTCATCTGGAAACGCTGCAGGGCGACCAGATCATGAAAACCCATCACGTGCCGCCGCGCAGTGAACACAGCGAAGGGGATTACGGCCGGCTCGACCTCGCCGTCATTCATCTTTGAAACGGTTGTGGCCTCCGAAAGTCCGGCGCAAGGGTTATCCTGTCGGGCTAACGGAGGTTTTTTATGCAGATTTTCAAGGTTGGCGGCGCGGTTCGTGATCGCCTGCTGGGGTTGCCGGTTACAGATGTCGATCGAGTGGTGGTCGGCGCCACGACCGAGGAAATGCTCGCGCAGGGGTTTCGTCCGGTCGGCGCAGATTTTCCGGTATTTCTTCATCCGAAAAGCGGCGAGGAGTACGCCCTCGCCCGCACCGAACGTAAAAGCGGTCGCGGCTATGGCGGCTTCACCTTTCACGCCAGTCCCGAAGTGACGCTTGAAGAAGACCTGATTCGCCGCGACCTGACCATCAACGCCATCGCTGAAGACGATCAGCAAAATCTGACCGATCCATACCACGGTCAGCGCGATCTTGAAGCGCGAATCCTGCGTCACGTATCCCCGGCGTTCGCCGAAGATCCCCTGCGTGTCCTGCGTGTAGCCCGCTTCGCGGCGCGTTATGCCGGGCTCGGTTTTAGCGTTGCGCCGGAAACGCTTGAGTTGATGCGTCAACTCAGTGAGTCCGGTGAACTGGAGGCACTGACCGCTGAGCGCAGTTGGAAAGAAATCTCCCGCGCGCTGATGGAAGATCAGCCACAGGTATTCATTCAGGTGCTTCGCGATTGCGGCGCGCTGAAAGTCTTGATGCCGGAAGTGGATGCGCTGTTCGGCGTGCCGCAACCGGAGGCGCATCACCCAGAAATCGACACCGGCCTGCACACGCTCAGCGTGCTGGAGCAATCAGCGCTGCACAAACAACCGCTGACCGTACGCTGGGCCTGTCTGCTGCACGATCTTGGTAAAGGCCTGACACCGGAAGAGGAATGGCCACGGCACATCGCCCATGAGCACACCGGACTGAAGCTGATCAAAGCGGTCAACGAACGCTTTAAAGCGCCGAAGGATTGCCAGGAACTGGCCTTGCTGGTTGGCAAATACCACACCCATGGGCACCGGGCGCTGGAGCTGAAGGCTTCGACGTTGCTGGAGTTGTTGCAGAGTTTTGACGTGTATCGCCGGCCGCAGCGGTTTGAAGAATTTATCGCTGCGTGCGAAATGGATGCCCGGGGCCGCAAAGGGCTGGAGCAGAGAAGTTATCCACAAGCGGATTATTTGCGCGGTGCAGCGAAGGTTGCACGGGAGGTTGCGGTTCAGCCGTTGCTGGAGAAGGGATTCAAGGGGCCGGAGTTGGGTGAGGCGCTGAAGCGTGAGCGACTGAAAGCGTTGAAGGCCTACAAAGAGAAAGCCTGAAGCAAGATCAAAAGATCGCAGCCTTCGGCAGCTCCTACATGGGAATACGCGTTTCTCTGTAGGAGCTGCCGCAGGCTGCGATCTTTTGCTTTTAAAGACCCGAAGGCGTGAGCTGCTGCCCGCGCCACTCAAACCCGACCGGCGCCAACACCTGATCAATCTGCGCCTCCGCCCACAACGTCGCGAAGCTTTTTCCCACACCCGGATGCACGCGATCCGGCGCAATCAGCGACAACGGCCACAACACAAAAGCATTTTTCAGAATTTCCGCACGCGGCAACACCAGACCGTCGAAATTGCCCGCCAGATCGCCGTACAACAGCACGTCGATATCCAGCGGCAAACCCTTGCGATCCGGGGCATATCGACCGTTATCCGCCTCAATAAACTTCAAGCGACGATCCAGTTCAATCAACGGCAGATCGGTAAACGCCGACACCACAAAATTGAAGAACGGCCCGCTTTTGATCCCGACTGGCTGGCTCTCGAACACCGCCGAACAGCGGATATCCACCAGAAACGTCGCCAACGCGTCGAGACCTGCACGCAAATGGATTTCGCGCTCGATATTGCTACCGAGCCCGAGGTAGACCTGAGTCAGCGACATCCGCGCTCGATCTCCACACCCACGCCGCCCTTGGCCGCTGGCACCGCGCCAGGCTTGGTCAGCTTCAGCCGAACCCAAGTGATGTTGAATTCACTCATCAGCACTTCGACCAGACGCTCGGCGAACGTCTCGACCAGTTGAAACTGCGCTTGCTCGGCGAAACCCTGAATCCGTGTGGAAACGCTGGCGTAATCGAGCGCCAGGGTCAGGTCGTCACCGGCGGCGGCCGGGCGATTGTCCCAGGCGAAGCTCAGATCAAGACGCAGGCACTGGCGGATGCCGCGCTCCCAGTCGTAGGCACCGATCACGGTATCGACTTCCAGGCCCTCGATAAACACTCTGTCCAAGCACTTCTCTCCGCTGCACGACAAGGGCGCAATGCGCCGTTAGAATCAGGGCGTCCTCGCCCGGAATAGTTAGCATGTTTTGGTTACTGGCGACTCTCGCCTACCTGCTCGGCTCGCTGTCCTTCGCCATTTTGCTCAGCCGCCTGACCGGAAATCCAGATCCGCGAATGAGTGGCTCGGGTAATGCCGGCGCCACCAACATGCTCCGCCTGGTCGGTCGCAAACTGGCGATCCTGACCCTGCTGGGTGATCTGTGCAAAGGCCTGGTGCCGGTGCTGATTGCCTCGGCTGTCGGCCTTTCGCTGCAGGAGCAGGCGTGGATCGGCGTGTGTGCCGTGATCGGTCACCTGTTCCCGCTGTATTTCCGCTTCCGTGGTGGCAAAGGTGTCGCCACCGCCGCCGGCATGCTGCTGGGCCTGTATCCGCCCGCCGCGCTGCTGGCCGTGTGTGCCTGGCTGCTGACGTTCTACCTGACCCGCACCAGCTCGCTGGCGGCGCTGATCGCCACGCCGCTGACCCTGCCACTGCTGGCCTGGCAAGAACCGGAGGCGCTGCTGCCGATGAGCGCGCTGACACTGCTGATCGTCTGGCGCCACCGCGGCAATCTACGCGACCTGTTTGCCGGGCGCGAACGGCATTTTTAAATACCGTCCATGAGCGCCGCTCATCACAGCGGCGACAACTGCTCCATCGGCCAACGCGCCTGCACGCTGATCGCCAGACTTTCCTGCTGACCGGCCTGCAAGCGCTGGCAACCGGCAAACGCGATCATCGCGCCATTGTCGGTGCAGAACTCCGGACGCGCATAAAACACATCGCCCTTCATGTCGCCGAGCATTTTCTCCAGCGAAACGCGCAAGGCCTTGTTGGCGCTGACGCCGCCAGCGATCACCAGACGCTTCATGCCCGCCTGTTTCAGGGCACGCTTGCACTTGATGGTCAAAGTCTCCACCACGGCCTGCTGGAACGCCAGCGCGATGTCGCAACGGGCTTGCTCGTTGTCGTCCCCGGCGCTGACGCACTGCTGCCAGGCGTTGAGCGCGGAGGTTTTCAGACCGCTGAAGCTGAATTGCAGACCCGGGCGATCGCACATCGGACGCGGAAAGGTAAAACGTCCTGCAACGCCCTTCTCCGCCAACTTGGCGATTTCCGGCCCGCCCGGATAATTCAGGCCCATCATTTTCGCGGTTTTGTCGAATGCTTCGCCGGCAGCGTCGTCGAGCGTCTCGCCGAGCAAGGTGTATTGACCGATGCCATCGACCTGAACCAGCTGCGTATGACCGCCCGAGACCAACAAAGCGACGAACGGGAATTCCGGCGGTTTTGGCTCCAGCATCGGTGCGAGCAAATGCCCTTCCATGTGGTGCACGCCGAGCGCCGGAATGCCCCAGGCAAACGCCAGCGCCTGAGCGCAGGAAGCGCCGACCAGCAACGCGCCAACCAGGCCAGGGCCCGCGGTATAGGCGATCGCGTCGATCTCGGTGGGTACACAGTCCGCTTCGGCCAACACCTGACGAATCAAGGGCAGCATGCGTTTGACGTGGTCACGCGAGGCGAGCTCCGGCACCACACCGCCATAGGCGCGGTGCAGGTCGATCTGGCTGAACAGCGCGTCGGCCAGCAGACCGCGCTCACTGTCATATAATGCGACGCCGGTTTCGTCGCAGGAGGTTTCTAATCCCAGTACTAGCATGGGTTTGCGCCTTGTTTAGGCTGACTTCGAAGGCGCGCATAATAGTCGCCACGTGATGCCCCGACCAGCGGTTTTCGATCAGAGGCTTTGCATTCCGGGCGATGAGGGGTTAACATCCGCAACCCTTAAAAACCGACGTCTTCAAGTGCTCTTTTGCCGCGAGGATGTTGACCCCGGTAATGAATGAAGGTAGCTCTGGATGCCAGCCGTCAAAGTTAAAGAGAACGAACCCTTCGACGTAGCTCTGCGTCGTTTCAAGCGCTCCTGCGAAAAAGCCGGTGTACTGGCTGAAGTTCGTAGCCGCGAATTTTACGAGAAGCCAACTTCTGAGCGTAAGCGCAAAGCAGCAGCCGCTGTTAAGCGTCACGCCAAGAAAGTTCAGCGCGAACAGCGCCGCGCCGTTCGTCTGTACTAATACACAGACGTTCGTAGCAAGCTTCTTGCCTAAGCCCGGCTCTGAGCCGGGCTAATGGCATTTGCGTAAAACGCTTGATGCTTCAACGTCGAAGCCGCACACGCGACTAAGACGAATCTGCTTAACACGTCAGACCTGGCTCTTTTGCCAGCGGTGCACGTCTTTTCTGACGAGCCTTTCAAGGCTACTGACGAGCACACCCACTGATTCCTCTCACGACGATCAGCCCAAGGCACCTGCATGCGTGCCCGCTTTATTGAGCTATCCGAGGCCCTCAACCGGCCGTCAGCGGATTCAGCGCAACACTTTCAAATAGTCGAAGACTGATAGGTACTAACGTCAGTGGATTTTCGGCAGATACACTTCCCGACAGCGATTACGCAGACGACACCGGTCGAGCCGCACTTTTTGCGTGCTTCAAACAACGACCCGCGTCCGGCAGCCTTACGCATCGGACTTATTGCAGCGCAGACGACGAGAATGCCATGGCCGGGCTAATTCCCCAGAGCTTCATTGACGACCTGCTGAACCGCACCGACATCGTCGATGTGGTCAGTTCGCGCGTGCAATTGAAGAAGGCCGGCAAGAACTACACCGCCTGTTGCCCGTTTCACAAAGAGAAAACCCCGTCGTTCAGCGTCAGCCCCGACAAGCAGTTCTATTACTGCTTCGGCTGCGGCGCCGGCGGTAATGCCCTCGGCTTTCTCATGGATCACGACAACCTGGATTTTCCCCAGGCCATCGAAGATCTGGCGAAAGCCGCCGGCATGGAAATCCCCCGCGAAGAAAGCGGCCGCGAGCGCAAGCCACGGCAACCGACTGATTCGCCGCTCTATCCGTTGCTCACCGCCGCTGCCGATTTTTACAAGCAGGCCCTCAAGAGCCACCCCGCGCGCAAAGCTGCCGTGGATTACCTCAAGGGTCGCGGCCTGACCGGCGAGATCGCCCGGGATTTCGGCCTCGGCTTCGCGCCGCCAGGCTGGGATAACCTGTTCAAACATTTGAGCAGCGACACCCTTCAGCAAAAAGCCATGATCGACGCCGGGCTGCTGATCGAGAACGCCGAAACCGGCAAACGCTATGACCGCTTCCGCGATCGCGTGATGTTCCCGATCCGCGACACCCGTGGCCGCATCATCGCCTTCGGCGGCCGCGTACTCGGCGACGACAAACCAAAGTATCTGAACTCCCCGGAAACCCCGGTTTTCCATAAAGGTCAGGAACTCTACGGCCTTTATGAAGCACGCAAGAACAACCGCAACCTCGACGAAATCATCGTCGTCGAAGGTTATATGGACGTCATCGCGCTCGCCCAACAAGGCTTGAAGAATGCCGTCGCAACGCTGGGCACCGCGACCAGCGAAGAACATTTGAAGCGCCTGTTTCGCGTCGTGCCGAACGTGTTGTTCTGTTTCGACGGCGACCAGGCCGGCCGCAACGCCGCGTGGCGCGCACTCGAAGCAACGCTGTCAAGCCTGCAGGACGGGCGTCGCGCACGCTTTTTGTTTCTGCCCGAAGGCGAAGACCCGGATACGCTGGTTCGCGCTGAAGGCACCGATGCCTTCAAGGCGCGCATCAATCAGCACGCTCAGCCGCTGGCGGATTATTTCTTCCAGCAACTGACCGAAGAGTCTGACCCGCGTTCGCTCGAAGGCAAGGCGCACATGGCCACCCTCGCCGCACCGTTGATCGACAAAGTGCCGGGCGCCAACCTGCGCATCCTGATGCGTCAGCGCCTGACCGAAATCACCGGCCTGAGCAGCGAAACCGTCAGTCAGCTGGCGCAAAATGCGCCGCAGGAAGCGCCGCCCGCTTACGACCCGGGCATCAATTACGACGCAATGCCGGACTACAGCGACTACCATCAGCCGCAGGCACAGGACATGTATGTGCCGCAGCAGGAGTGGACGCCGAAGAAACCTGGCGCTGGCGGCAAGAAGTGGGACAAGAAGCCCTGGGATAAAAACGGCAAGCGTGGCGGCGATCGCGACCAGCAACGCCCGCGCACGCCGATTGGCGTCGAATCGCCAACCCTGACCGCCCTGCGCACACTGCTCCATCACCCGCAACTGGCCGAGCGCGTCGAAGATGCCGGGCACATTGCGGACGAGAATCAGACCAACGCCCAGCTGCTTGTGGCGCTGCTCGAAGCCGTACAGAAGAATCCCAAGCTAAACTCATTTCAGTTGATCGCGCGATGGCACGGCACTGAACAGGGTCGATTGCTCAAGGCATTGGCAGAAAAGGAGTGGTTGATTGACGGAGATAACCTTGAACAACAGTTTTTCGACACCATTACTAGCTTGTCAGCCCGCCAACGCGAGCGAAATCTTGAACAGTTACTCAGGAAAGCCCGTCAAAGCGAACTGAGTATTGAAGAGAAAAATCAACTGCGCGACCTTCTAAGTCGCAATGTTTCCGCATCAAACCCGACCTCAACTGGCGCGTGAGGTCATAGCTCAGGTATAATCCTCGGCTTGTTTTTTGCCCGCCAAGACCTTCAGTGGATAGGGTGTTATGTCCGGAAAAGCGCAACAGCAGTCTCGTATTATTGAGTTGATCAAACTGGGTCGTGAGCAGAAGTATCTGACTTACGCCGAGGTCAACGACCACCTGCCCGAGGATATTTCAGATCCAGAGCAGGTGGAAGACATCATCCGCATGATTAACGACATGGGGATCCCCGTACACGAGAGTGCTCCGGATGCGGACGCCCTTATGTTGGCCGACGCCGATACCGACGAGGCCGCTGCGGAAGAAGCAGCCGCCGCGTTGGCAGCGGTGGAGACCGATATCGGTCGCACCACTGACCCGGTGCGCATGTACATGCGTGAAATGGGTACGGTCGAGCTTCTGACTCGTGAAGGCGAAATTGAAATCGCCAAACGAATCGAAGAAGGCATCCGTGAAGTGATGAGCGCAATCGCGCACTTCCCTGGCACGGTTGACCATATTCTCTCCGAGTACACTCGTGTGACCACCGAAGGTGGCCGCCTGTCCGACGTCCTGAGCGGTTATATCGACCCGGACGACGGCATTGCGCCGCCTGCCGAGGTACCGCCGCCTGTCGAAGCGAAAGTCGCGAAAGCCGACGACGAAACCGACGACGAAGAAGCCGAATCTTCCGATGACGAAGAAGAAGCCGAAAGCGGTCCGGATCCGGTTATCGCCGCCCAGCGTTTTGGCGCGGTCGCCGACCAGATGGAAATCACCCGCAAGGCCCTGAAAAAGCACGGTCGCAGCAACAAGGCAACGATTGCCGAATTGCTGGCGCTGGCCGAGCTGTTCATGCCGATCAAACTGGTACCGAAGCAATTCGAAGGTTTGGTTGAACGTGTTCGCGGTGCCCTTGATCGTCTGCGCCAGCAAGAGCGCGCGATCATGCAACTGTGTGTACGTGATGCACGTATGCCACGCGCTGATTTCCTGCGTCAGTTCCCGGGTAACGAAGTCGACGAAAGCTGGTCCGACGCCCTGGCTAAAGGCAAGAGCAAGTACGCCGAAGCAATTGGTCGCGTACAGCCGGACATCATTCGTTGCCAGCAGAAACTGATCGCGCTGGAAACCGAAACCGGTCTGACCATCGCTGAAATCAAGGACATCAACCGTCGCATGTCGATCGGTGAGGCCAAGGCCCGCCGCGCGAAGAAAGAGATGGTTGAAGCCAACTTGCGTCTGGTGATCTCGATCGCCAAGAAGTACACCAACCGTGGTCTGCAATTCCTCGATCTGATCCAGGAAGGCAACATCGGCTTGATGAAAGCGGTAGACAAGTTCGAATACCGTCGTGGTTACAAGTTCTCGACTTATGCCACTTGGTGGATCCGTCAGGCGATCACTCGCTCGATCGCCGACCAGGCCCGCACCATCCGTATTCCGGTGCACATGATCGAGACGATCAACAAGCTCAACCGTATTTCCCGGCAGATGTTGCAGGAAATGGGTCGCGAACCGACCCCGGAAGAGCTGGGCGAACGCATGGAAATGCCTGAGGACAAGATCCGCAAGGTATTGAAGATCGCTAAAGAGCCGATCTCCATGGAAACGCCGATCGGTGATGACGAAGACTCCCATCTGGGTGACTTCATCGAAGACTCGACCATGCAGTCGCCAATCGATGTCGCCACTGTTGAGAGCCTGAAAGAAGCGACTCGCGAAGTGCTGTCCGGCCTCACTGCCCGTGAAGCCAAAGTGCTGCGTATGCGTTTCGGTATCGACATGAACACCGACCACACACTCGAAGAAGTGGGCAAACAGTTTGACGTAACGCGTGAGCGGATTCGTCAGATCGAAGCCAAGGCGCTGCGCAAGCTGCGCCACCCGACGCGAAGCGAGCATCTGCGCTCCTTCCTCGACGAGTGATACCAGAACCCCCGGCCCAGGCCGGGGGTTTTGTTTTTAGGCAGATTAAATTCCTCGCACCACCCTCCCCGCTGCAGTCCGCGTCTACACTCGAAACAATCACCCCCGAGCCATAACGAGAGCGTTATGCCCAGACTGGCGCCCGTGCTTTTCTTGCTGTCACTGATGATTTGGACCGCAACGGCTAACGCGCTGACTCTGACCGATGAAGAACGTAGCTGGCTGGCGGCTCACCCGGACTTGCGCCTGGGTGTCGATGCGTCGTGGCCACCGTTTGAGTTTCGTGACGACCAGAGCCGTTATCAGGGCTTGGCGGCTGATTACATCGACGTGATTCGCCAGCGTCTGGCGATCAAACTCACGCCGATTGAGCCCATCAGCTGGACGGAAGTGCTGGAGCAGGTCAAAACCGGCAAGATCGATCTGCTGCCGGGGATCATGTCCACTCCGGAACGGCAGAACTATCTGTCATTCACCCGGCCCTACCTCGACTTCCCGATTGTCATCCTCGCCCACGTCGGCGGCGCGCAACCGCGCAAACTTGATGATCTGTACGGATTAAAAATCGCCGTGGTGGAAAACTATGCGCCGCACGAACTCCTGCGCACCCACCACCCGGATCTGAATCTGGTGGCCATGCCCAACGTCAGTTCGGCGTTGCAGGCGCTGGCGACCGACGAAGTTGACGCCGTTGTCGGCGATCTCGCCTCCAGCGTCTGGAGCCTGCGTCAGCTCAAACTCGACGGCCTCTACGTCAGCGGCGAAACCCCGTATCGCTATCAACTGGCGATGGGCGTGCCGCGCGAAAACAAAGTGCTGGTGGGGATTCTCGACAAAGTTCTCGCCGACATGAGCCCCGCCGAAATCAGCGCCATTCAGGAACACTGGGTCGGTAACGTCCTCGATCACCGGACATTCTGGTCAGACCTGCTGGTTTACGGCTTGCCCGGCCTGTTATTGCTGATGATCGTGCTGGCCGTGGTGATCCGCATCAACCGCCGCCTCAGCTCGGAAATCGCCCGGCGCATCGATCTCGAACAGGAGCTGCGCAGCAGCGAATATCACTACCGTGGGCTGGTCGAAAGTTTGTCGGCGATCGCTTGGGAAGCGCGGATGAGCGACTTCACCTACAGCTATGTGTCACCGCACGCCGAAGACTTGCTCGGTTATCCACTGTCGCATTGGCTGATTCCGGGGTTCTGGCGCAACATCATTCATCCGGCCGACCTCACTCGCGCCCAGAGTTTTTGTGATCACGAAGTACTGGCCGGGCGCGATCACAGCCTCGATTACCGGGTGATCACCGCCGACGGCCGCTGCCTGTGGGTGCGCGACATCGTCAGCCTGATCGAACACGGCCATGAGCCGGTGATGCGCGGTTTGATGATCGACATCAGCGAAACCAAGCGCACCGAAGAAGCGCTGCGTTTGTCGGAGCAAAAATTCGCCTCGGTCTTCCAGCAATGCCCGGACATTCTGGTGATTGCGCGGCTGTCCGACGGCTGTTTGCTGGAGGTCAATGAAGCCTTCGAGGAACAGATTGGACTCAAGGCCGAAGAAGTCATCGGCCAGACCGCCACGGATCTGAATATCTGGGGCATTCCCGGCGTCGGCCCCGGTTTGCTCCAGCGCTTGCAGGCCGGCAGCATCCGCAATCTGGAAATGCCCTTTCGGCGCAATAACGGCCAAGTGTTCACCGGCCTGATTTCCGCCGAGCCGTTCGACCTCGACACCACGCCGGCGCTGGTGGTCGTGGTGCGCGACATTACCCAGCTCAAAGAAACCCAGCAGCAATTGCAAACCTCCGAAGAGAAATTCGCCAAGGCTTTCCACGCCTCGCCGGACGGTTTGCTGCTGTCGCGGCAGAGCGATGGCCTGCTGCTGGAGGTCAACGAAGGGTTCAGCCGCATCACCGGATTCAACAGCGCGATGTCGGT
Organism: Pseudomonas sp. P1.31; assembly: GCF_001269815.1. Lineage (NCBI taxonomy): Bacteria > Pseudomonadati > Pseudomonadota > Gammaproteobacteria > Pseudomonadales > Pseudomonadaceae > Pseudomonas > Pseudomonas sp. P1.31. Next base: position 58,907 of record NZ_LHVN01000038.1, read on the forward strand.
GGATCGTTCGGCGCTGGATCTGGGAATCTGGGTCAACCTCAACGAGCGCAAACAGATGCTCGACCTGCTGCACCGCGACGGCTTTGTGCGTGATTTCACCTGCCATATCCGCCGTAGCGATGGGCAGATTCGTCTGTGCGAAGTGTCCAGCCGACCACTGCCGATCGGTGACGAAGATTGCATGCTGACCATCGCCCGCGACATTACTGAACGTCATCTGATGCAGGAAAAACTGCAACAGGCTGCGACCGTGTTCGAGAGCACCGCCGAAGGCGTGTTGATCACCGATACCCAGCAGCACATCAGCGCAGTCAACCGCGCCTTCACGGAAATCACCGGTTACAGCGAAAGCGAAGCCCTCGGCCACACCCCGCGCCTGCTCGCCTCCGGCCTGCACGACAGCGCGTTTTATGCGGCGATGTGGCACCAGTTGACCGACGAAGGTCATTGGCAAGGCGAGATTTCCAACCGACGCAAAAACGGCGAGCTGTACCCGAGCTGGCTGACCATCAGCGCCGTGCGCAACCGCGACAAATTCATCACGCACTTTGTCGCTGTGTTTGCCGACATTTCCAGTCTCAAACACGCGCAGGCGAAACTCGATTATCAGGCGCACCACGACCCGCTCACCGGCCTGCCAAACCGCACGCTGTTCGAAAGTCGTCTGCTCTCGGCGCTGACCACACAACAGGAAAACGGTGGTCAGGGCGCCGTGCTGTTCCTCGACCTCGACCGTTTCAAACACATCAACGACAGCCTCGGCCACCCGGTCGGCGACCTGCTGCTCAAGGGCATCGCCGTGCGCCTCAAAGAGCAACTGCGCGACATCGACACCGTGGCGCGGTTGGGCGGTGATGAATTCATCATCCTGCTGCCCGGCCTGCAACAGGCCAGCGACGCGGACAACATCGCCACCAAACTGCTCAACTGCTTCGGTGCGCCGTTTCAGGCTGGCGAACATGAGTTCTTCATCAGCGCCAGCATCGGCACCAGCCTCTATCCGCGCGACGGCTGCGACGTCGCCACGCTGGTAAAAAACGCCGACGCGGCGATGTACCGCTCCAAAGCCAAGGGCCGCAACCGCGTCGAAAGCTACACCCGCGACCTCACCGCGCAGGCCAGCGAGCGTATCGCGCTGGAACACGAACTGCGCCGGGCCATCGAGCGCAATGAATTGCACCTCTACTACCAGCCAAAAATCAGCCTCGACGACCATCGTCTGGTCGGTGCCGAAGCGTTGATTCGCTGGCGCCACCCAACCTTTGGCGATGTGCCGCCGGAGCACTTCATTCCGTTGGCCGAAGAGAACGGCATGATTCTGCAGATCGGCGATTGGGTTCTGGAGACCGCGTGCCGGCAGATGTTCGAGTGGAACCAGGTCTACGACAGCCTCGGCCCGTTGTCGGTGAATCTCGCCGGCGCACAACTGCGCCAGCCGAACCTGCTCGGGCGCATCGAGCAACTGCTCAACGAAAACGGCCTGATGCCGGATTTACTGCAACTGGAAATTACCGAGAATTTCATCATGAGTCAGGCCGAAGAGGCGCTGGCCGTGCTGCACCAACTCAAACACCTCGGCGTGCAACTGGCAATTGACGACTTCGGCACCGGCTATTCCTCGCTCAGCTACCTCAAACGCCTGCCACTGGACATCCTCAAAATCGACCAGTCCTTTGTCCGCGGACTGCCCGACGACCCCCACGACGCGGCGATTGTGCGCGCCATCATCGCCCTGGGCCGCAGCATGCAATTCACCGTCATCGCCGAGGGCGTGGAAACCCAGGCGCAGCAACAATTCCTCGCCGCCGAGGGCTGCGAACAGATCCAGGGCTACATCGTCAGCCTGCCGCTGCCGCCGGAAGAATTCGCCGCAACGTTTCTGCGTGTGACCGTATCGGATTTTTCGGATAGCACAGCCGAGAAACCGTCGCTATAATCCGCGGCCTACTGAGGGCCTATAGCTCAGTTGGTTAGAGCAGAGGACTCATAATCCTTTGGTCCACGGTTCAAGTCCGTGTGGGCCCACCAAATTGAAAGCCGCGCTAAATGCGCGGCTTTTTCTTGGGCGATGGATTAGGGTTCGACGTCTTGGCGAGCGCAATGCACGGAAGGCCATTGTTAGGAATACAACCGCAAGATCTGTAGGAATGTTCCCAAACTAAGTTTTCTCCCCTCTCCGCGCGTTGTTGACCGTTTCTCCAGACGAGTAATCTCCGGACGCCTCCGCCCGTCCAGGATCGATTTCATGCTCGTGAATGCTGCGCCACTGATAAAGGAAGCAGCCGACCAGCAAACCTGGATCGACCTCGCCTTACCCGATCTCAGAACCTTATCGAGAGAACTTCGGTCAGCCGCAATAGAAGAGGTAAAAAGGGCCGAGGACGCAGAAGGCGCGCTCAAAATCCTCTCGGATCACTTTGGGTTTATCGACGAGTCATTGTTGGCCGTTACCATCCTCACGCCCATCGGTAACGTCGCGGTTCTGAGAGACAAACTCGCCCACATCGTCGAGAAACGTCCAGACTCCCGAGAACGTTATGTTCGACATGCCATAGATACGCTGACGGGACCTTTTGAAATATGGAAAGTCCTCTACGATAACGGCGGATACCGAATGGCATTCATTAACGCCTACGAGGCAAAAAACGACATGCTTGTCGTGGTCGATGTGCGAAACGGGCATATCCTCTGGAACTTCATGCACGCTCCCGCCAGAGCGATGAACAAACACCGCCAAGGCGAGCTTTTGTACAAGCGGTACATTCTTGAAGACAAAGAAAAGGGCAGCCATTTGGCTGCCCTTAATATTTGAATCCTGATATTTGCATCCTCAGGAAATGGGATGAAGAGGTCTCACCTTACACCGATGTTGCAGCATCGCTGAGGTACCTACATCCACTAATGCCCTGCAAGGCAGCGGATTTCGCGCTCTTGCTGGCATTCTTGATAAATAGGCCAACCAAGTCAAATCAAATATCCGATGTATTGTTTCAGCGCAACGATGACATCGATTCTTGGGTGAACAGTTCAAACATCGCCTGCAAGCGTGTTGCTGACAGTGTCTGTAACATGCGTACTCACCGCCCCCACACCCACGGAGCCACCCCTTGCCAGACACCCGCCCGCCCGCGCTCGATGAAATCGACCGTCAACTAATCGCCGCCCTGCAAATCAACGCCCGCGAAAGCGTTGCCATGCTTGCCCGGCAGTTGGGCATTGCGCGCACTACCGTGACCTCACGATTGGCACGTCTGGAGAAGGCCAAAGTGATCACCGGTTACGGCGTGCGTCTCGGTCAGCGGGTGGTCGATGGCGGCTTGCAGGCCTACGTCGGGATCAAAGTGCAACCGCGTTCCGGCAAGGAGGTGGTGCGTCGGTTGAGTGCGATGGCGCAGGTGCAGCAGTTGTGTGCGGTGAGTGGCGAGTTTGATTATGTGGCGTGGTTGCGCACTGATTCGCCGGAGCAGCTCGATCAGTTGCTGGATCAGATTGGCGGGGTGGATGGGGTGGAGAAGACGACGACTTCGATTATTTTGAGTAGCAAGGTTGATCGGGGGCAGCCGGTTTGAGTGTTGATCATGATTTTTCGGTTGATGGATAGAACCTATTCGCGGGCAAGCCTCGCTCCCACAAGGGACAGTATGTAGCGGATTATCGTCAGATTGATCAGGTTATTGGCAAAACGACGACACTTTGCGTCTTATTAACGTGTTCCACGCTCCCTAGAATGGCTGGCATCTTTTCCTATACTCAGACGCGCATCCCGCGTCGGGTCGCCAGCAAGGTCAGCCATGAACAAGAACAATCGCCATCCTGCAGACGGTAAGAAACCAGTCACCATTTTCGGCCCGGACTTTCCGTTCGCGTTTGACGACTGGATCGAGCACCCGGCCGGTCTCGGCACTATTCCCGAGCACAATCACGGCGCAGAAGTGGCGATTGTCGGCGCGGGCATCGCCGGTCTGGTGGCGGCTTACGAGTTGATGAAACTCGGCCTGAAGCCTGTGGTTTACGAAGCGTCGAAGCTGGGCGGTCGTTTACGCTCGCAAGCCTTCAACGGCACTGACGGCATCGTCGCTGAACTCGGTGGCATGCGTTTCCCGGTGTCGTCCACCGCGTTCTATCACTACGTCGACAAGCTCGGCCTTGAGACCAAACCTTTCCCGAACCCGTTGACGCCTGCCTCCGGCAGCACCGTGATCGATCTCGAAGGCAAAACCCATTACGCACAGAAACTGGCGGATCTTCCTGCACTGTTTCAGGAAGTGGCTGACGCCTGGGCGGATGCGCTGGAGGCCGGCTCGCAGTTCGCCGATATCCAGCAAGCCATCCGCGACCGCGATGTGCCACGCCTGAAAGAGCTGTGGAATACCTTGGTGCCGCTGTGGGACGACCGCACGTTCTATGACTTCGTCGCCACCTCGGAAGCCTTCGCCAAACTGTCGTTCCATCACCGCGAAGTGTTCGGTCAGGTTGGTTTCGGTACCGGCGGCTGGGACTCGGACTTCCCGAATTCGATGCTGGAAATCTTCCGCGTGGTGATGACCAATTGCGACGATCACCAACACCTGGTGGTCGGCGGCGTCGAGCAAGTGCCGCAAGGCATCTGGCGTCATGTGCCGGAGCGCTGCGTGCATTGGCCTGAAGGCACCAGCCTGAAATCCCTGCACCGTGGCGCGCCGCGTTCCGGCGTGAAGAAAATCGCTCATGCGCCGGATGGCCGTTTCGCGGTCACCGATAACAATGGCGATACCCGCGAATACGCCGCCGTGCTGACCACGTGCCAGAGCTGGCTGCTGACCACGCAGATCGAATGCGACGAAACCCTGTTCTCGCAGAAGATGTGGATGGCCCTCGACCGCACCCGCTACATGCAGTCGTCGAAGACTTTTGTGATGGTCGACCGGCCATTCTGGAAGGACAAGGATCCGGAAACCGGCCGCGACTTGATGAGCATGACCCTCACCGATCGCCTGACCCGTGGCACTTATCTGTTCGACAACGGCGACGACAAGCCGGGCGTGATCTGCCTGTCGTACTCGTGGATGAGTGACGCATTGAAAATGCTCCCGCACCCGGTGGAGAAACGCGTAGAACTGGCGCTGAACGCACTGAAAAAAATCTACCCAAAAGTCGATATCGCCGCGCGAATTATTGGCGATCCGATCACCGTATCGTGGGAAGCCGACCCGTACTTCCTCGGTGCCTTCAAAGGTGCCCTGCCCGGCCACTATCGCTACAACCAGCGCATGTACGCGCACTTCATGCAGGACGAGATGCCGGCCGAGCAACGCGGGATTTTCATCGCCGGCGACGACGTTTCGTGGACACCGGCCTGGGTCGAAGGTGCGGTGCAAACCTCGCTCAACGCGGTGTGGGGGATCATGAAACATTTTGGTGGGTCGACACATAAAGCGAACCCGGGCCCCGGTGATGTGTTCAAAGACATCGGCCCTATCGCCCTGCCCGAGTAAGAGGAATCCCTGATGCGTGTAGCCCTTTACCAATGTCCACCGCTGCCACTGGAACCCGCCGCCAACCTGCAACGCCTGCATCAAGTAGCGATGGAGGCCAAGGGCGCCGACCTGCTGGTGCTGCCGGAGATGTTCATGACCGGCTACAACATTGGCGCCGAAGCGGTCAGCACCTTGGCCGAGGTCTACAACGGTGAATGGGCGCAGCAGATCGGGCGGATCGCCAAGGCTGCGGGTCTGGCGATTGTTTATGGCTATCCGGAACGCACCGCCGACGGGCAGATTTACAACGCCGTGCAACTGATCGATTCGCACGGCGAGCGCTTGTGCAATTACCGCAAAACGCATCTGTTCGGTGATCTGGATCGCTCGATGTTCAGCCCCGGCGACGATGATTTTCCGATCGTCGAACTCAACGGCTGGAAGCTCGGTTTCCTGATCTGCTACGACCTGGAGTTTCCCGAGAACACCCGCCGTTTGGCGCTCGCTGGCGCCGAGCTGATTGTGGTGCCGACGGCGAACATGATTCCGTTCGATTTCGTTGCTGACGTCACCGTGCGTTCGCGCGCCTTCGAAAACCAGTGCTACGTGGCCTACGCCAACTATTGCGGCAGCGAAGGCGACATCCACTACTGCGGGCAAAGCAGCCTCGCCGCACCGGATGGCAGCCGCATCGCTCAGGCCGGACTCGACGAAGCGCTGATCATCGGCGAACTGGATCGACAGTTGATGCTCGACTCCCGCGCCGCCAACCGCTACCTCAGCGATCGCCGCCCGGAGCTTTACGGCGCGCTGAACCGACGCTAATCCGCTAGCATTGGCACTTCACTGTTCTGGAAGTGCCCATGCCTGCGCCGACTCACCCCCGCCCCCACACTGAAACCCTGGCCAACGGCTTGCGTGTGACCCTGCGTCATGTGCCCGGCCTGAAGCGCAGCGCCGCCGCGTTGCGCGTGGCTGCCGGTAGCCATGACGTGCCGCTGGAGTGGCCGGGGCTGGCGCATTTTCTCGAGCATTTGCTGTTTCTCGGCACCGAGCGTTTTCCTACGAGCGAAGGGCTGATGGCCTACGTGCAAGGTCACGGTGGCCAGGTCAATGCCAGCACGCGCGAACGCACCACTGACTTTTTCTTTGAGTTGCCGACGCGCTCGTTCGGCGCAGGGCTGGAGCGTCTGTCAGACATGCTCGCCAAACCGTGTATGAATCTGGACGATCAGTTGCGGGAACGGGAAGTGTTGCAGGCGGAATTTGTCGCCTGGTCGCAGGATCCTGCAGCGCAGCAGCAGTTTTCCTTGTTTGAAGGGTTACCGGCTGAACATCCATTGCGCGGGTTTCATGCGGGGAATCGCGATAGCCTGCACGTTGAGCAGGCTGCGTTTCAACAAGCGCTCAAAGATTTCCATCAGCAGTTTTATCAGACCAGGCAGATGACACTGAGCTTGGTCGGGCCGCAGAGCCTCGAAGAGTTGAAAGCGCTCGCTGAGCAATTCGCGGCGGCTTTGCCGGTTGGGGATAACGTTACGCAGGCGGCAACCGTGCCGCTGGCGGTAAAAAGTTATCAACAGGTCAGTGAGCGACGCGGCAATTTGCTGTTTGCGTTTGATGCCTTGCCTGAGTCATCCGTCGAGGCTTTGGTGTTTCTCTGCCATTGGCTGAACAGCGCCAAACCCGGCGGGCTGCTCGCGCATTTGCAGGAGCAAAAACTGGCAGATGGCTTGAAAGCCACGCCGGTTTATCACTTCAACGGGCAAGCGTTTCTGCATCTGGAATTCACCGCTCGAGCGGAATCGTTAAACGCCATTCGCGAACAACTACTCGATTGGCTGAGTTTCTTCGCTCAGCAGGATTGGGCGGCACTGCGCAAAGAATACGCGGCCCTGCTTGAACGTCAGCAGCAAGTCAGCGGCGCGCTGCAACGGGCGCGGCTCGACAGTGAACAATTGGAAATCGGCCTGTCCGATAAAGGCGTTGAGGCCCTCGCACAGATCCTCGGCGAAATCGGCACTGTGGATAACTTCAGCGGTCATTGGCATCTGCCCGCAGCCAATCCTTTCCTGCGCGCCAATGAACCGTTGGCCAATGCCGGGCTGATTCGCGGCCAGACCAGCGCCCACCGAGGTTTGCGCACGTTTGCTCAGGATCGCTCGCGCGGTCGTCGTGAGCGGTCGCCGATGCAATTCAGCCAAGCGTTGCCGGACAACAGTGATGAGGGCGCGATTTATCTACGCTGGCAGGTTGAGGCCGCCGCCAGCGCTGATCTGCATTCGCGCTCGCAGCGCAGTCTTCAGCAAACTCAGCAGGACGCGCGCGAGGCCGGCGTCGAGCTGTCTTTCAGCGCCACTGGCAATCAATGGCTGCTGAAGCTCACCGGTTTGCAGGAGCCGATGCCCAATGTCCTCGAGCACTCGCTGAAATCTCTGACAGCGGTTGATGCCGATTCCCCACGCAGCGCGCCAGAAACGCCGTTGATGCCTATCCGCCAACTGATAAATGCCTTACCGGAGTTTTGTCTGGAGCCTGTACCAACGGCTGACGATGCAAAACAGCTGTGGACAACTTCTCGGTGGGACGGCCTCGCCTTGGGCCTCAATCAGCAAACCCAATCAGCCATGGGCCTCGCTCTGAGCCGCATTCCCGGTACGCCGGACAACCAATTGCCTGCTCCGTCAGCGCTCGACAGCCGACGGTTATGGCGCCAGATCGACAGCGCATCCAGCGAACACGCCGTGCTGTTGTGCTGCCCGACTGCCAGTCGCAGCACTACCGACGAAGCGGCATGGCGACTGCTCGCGCTGATTGTCCAGCCCCCGTTCTACCAGCGCCTGCGCGTTGAGTTAAAACTGGGTTACGCGGTATTCAGCGCCTTGCGCCAGATACACGGCCAGACCGCAATCGTATTCGGCGTGCAATCGCCCTCCGCCTCAGCGCTGGAAATACTTGGCCACGTTCAAGCATTCAGCGAAGGTCTCCCTGCGTTGATCGAATCCCACGATGACACCAGTCTCAGCCAGCACCGGCAAAACCTCAGCGATCAATTCAACGACGCCAACCTGTCCAGCAAGGACGCCGCCGAATTGCTGTGGCAGGCGAAACTCGCTGGCCACTCGTCGGATTATCTTGAGCAACTGAGCGCTGCCATCGGCCAACTCGATCGCCAGACTTTGCTCACGGCTGCACAGCATTTGATCAACGCCGAAGGCGGCTACCGCTGCCTCGCCACCGATTCCGCGCCCGGCGCGCCATGGCAAGCAGCAAATTGATCATTACCGAGGCTGCAAGGAGCTTTCTCAAAGATTCACGGGCAAACCCGGTGACATTTTGAGTAACATAGCAGCCTAACTATTTGGAACATCTCTGCGCTGCCGTGGACTATAACTATGGACAGCGCTATCCCACCCACCCTGAGGAGACACACCATGTCCTGGACAAAACCGGCTTACACCGACCTGCGTATCGGCTTCGAAGTCACCATGTACTTCGCCAGCCGCTGAGTTCTGCTTACATAGAACTGCAGTGCAACGCCTCGGCTCGCCGGGGCGTTTTATTTTCCGCGTTGAAATGATGGAGTGTTCATGTTCGTCCAGATTCTGGGTTCGGCCGCTGGCGGCGGTTTTCCGCAGTGGAACTGCAACTGCGTCAACTGCGCAGGTTTTCGCGACGGCAGCCTGAATGCCAAGGCCCGCACCCAATCGTCCATCGCGATTTCCGATGACGGCGTGAACTGGGTGCTGTGCAACGCCTCGCCAGACATCCGCGCGCAGCTGCAAAGCTTCGCCCCGATGCAACCGGGCCGCGCCCTGCGTGACACCGGCATCAGCGCGATCATCCTGATGGACAGCCAGATCGACCACACCACCGGCCTGCTCAGCCTGCGCGAAGGCTGCCCGCATCAGGTCTGGTGCACGGACATGGTTCACGAAGACCTCAGCACCGGTTTCCCGCTGTTCAAGATGCTCACCCATTGGAACGGCGGGCTGGACTGGAACCGCATCGAACTCGACCAGAGCTTCACTGTGGCGGCGTGCCCGAACCTGCGTTTCACCCCGCTGCCATTGCGCAGTGCCGCGCCGCCGTACTCGCCGCACCGCTTCGATCCGCACCCGGGCGACAACATTGGCTTGATCGTCGAAGACCTGAAGACTGGCGGTAAATTGTTCTACGCGCCGGGTCTGGGCAAGGTCGATGCGCCGTTGCTGGAGATCATGGCAAGCAGCGATTGCCTGTTGGTCGACGGCACGATGTGGGATGACGATGAAATGCAGCGCCGTGGCGTCGGCACGCGTACTGGCCGTGAGATGGGTCATCTGGCACAGAACGGGCCTGGCGGCATGCTCGAAGTGCTGGAGCAGTTGCCGGAGCAGCGCAAAGTACTTATCCACATCAACAACACCAACCCGATTCTCGACGAAGATTCGCCGGAGCGTGCTGAACTGGCTCGGCGTAATGTTGAAGTGGCGTTCGATGGCATGAGTATTGTGTTGTAGCGACCGGCCTCTTCGCGAGCAAGCTCGCTCCCACACTGGATCTGTGGCGTACACAAAACCTGTGGGAGCGAGCTTGCTCGCGAAGGCGTCCGAACAGACACCCAGGATTCCAACGGTTGTTCCCCGGAGAACCGCAATGACTGACACCCCGCTGTCCCCCACCGAATTCGAAGCAGCCCTGCGCGCCAAAGGCGCCTACTACCACATCTACCACCCGTATCACGTGGCGATGTATGAAGGCCGCGCCACCCGCGAGCAGATTCAGGGCTGGGTCGCTAACCGCTTCTACTATCAGGTGAACATCCCCCTGAAAGACGCGGCGATCCTCGCCAATTGCCCCGACCGGGAAATCCGCCGCGAATGGATTCAACGTCTGCTCGATCACGACGGTGCCCCCGGTGAAGACGGCGGCATCGAAGCCTGGCTGCGCCTCGGTCAAGCGGTCGGTCTCGACCCGGATCAACTGCGCTCCCAGGAATTGGTATTGCCCGGCGTGCGTTTCGCCGTCGACGCCTACGTCAACTTTGCCCGCCGCGCCAGTTGGCAAGAAGCCGCCAGCAGCTCGCTGACTGAACTGTTCGCGCCGCAGATCCACCAGTCGCGCCTCGACAGCTGGCCGCAGCATTACCCGTGGATCGACCCCGCCGGTTACGAATATTTCCGCACCCGCCTCGGTCAGGCACGGCGTGATGTCGAGCATGGTCTGGCGATCACGCTCGAGCACTACAAGACGCGCGAAGGCCAGGAGCGCATGCTGGAAATTCTCCAGTTCAAACTGGACATTCTTTGGAGCATGCTCGATGCCATGAGCATGGCCTACGAACTGAACCGCCCGCCGTATCACAGCGTGACCGAACAACGCGTCTGGCATAAAGGAATCACCTTATGAGTTTCGATCGCAGCAAAGTCCCGACCTGGCGTCCCGGCTACCGCTTCCAGTACGAACCGGCGCAAAAAGGTCACGTGCTGCTTTACCCCGAAGGCATGATCAAACTCAACGACAGCGCCGCGCTGATCGGCGGTTTGATCGACGGCGAACGCGACGTTGCGGCGATCATTGCCAAGCTCGATGAGCAGTTCCCCGGCGTGCCTGAGCTCGGTGATGACATCGAGCAATTCATGGAGGTTGCCCGTGCACAGCACTGGATCGAACTTGCCTGATCTGCCGCCCAAGCCTGAAATCGGCCTGCCGCTGTGGCTGCTCGCCGAGCTGACCTACCGCTGCCCGCTGCAATGCCCGTACTGCTCCAATCCGCTGGATTTTGCCGAGCAGGGCAAAGAGCTGAGCACAGAACAATGGATCAAGGTGTTTCGCGAGGCGCGGGAGATGGGCGCTGCGCAACTGGGCTTTTCCGGTGGCGAGCCGCTGGTGCGCCAGGATCTCGCCGAGTTGATTCATGAAGCACGGCAGTTGGGTTTCTACACCAACCTGATTACCTCCGGCATCGGCCTGACCGAGCAGAAAATCAGCGACTTCAAGAAGGCTGGTCTCGATCACATCCAGATCAGTTTCCAGGCCAGCGACGAGCAAGTGAACAACCTGCTCGCCGGTTCGAAAAAAGCCTTCGCGCAGAAGCTGGAAATGGCCCGCGCGGTGAAGGCCCACGGTTATCCGATGGTGCTGAATTTCGTCACCCATCGGCACAACATCGACAAGATCGACCGCATCATCGAGCTGTGCATTGCGCTCGAAGCCGACTTCGTCGAGCTCGCCACTTGCCAGTTCTATGGTTGGGCGCAGCTCAATCGTGTCGGCCTGTTACCGACCAAGGAACAACTGGTGCGTGCCGAGTGCATCACCAACGAATACCGCGCCAAGCTGGAAGCCGAAGGGCATCCGTGCAAGCTGATTTTCGTCACCCCGGATTACTACGAAGAACGCCCGAAAGCCTGCATGAACGGTTGGGGCAATATCTTTCTGACGGTCACGCCGGACGGCACCGCCCTGCCCTGCCACGGCGCCCGGCAGATGCCGGTGCAATTTCCCAATGTGCGCGATCACAGCATGCAACACATCTGGTACGACTCGTTCGGCTTCAACCGCTTTCGCGGTTACGACTGGATGCCCGAGCCGTGCCGCTCCTGCGACGAGAAAGAAAAAGACTTCGGCGGCTGCCGCTGCCAGGCATTCATGCTCACCGGTGATGCGAGCAATGCCGACCCGGTGTGCAGCAAATCCGAACACCACGGCGTGATTCTCAAGGCCCGCGAAGAAGCCGAGACCGCCACCCAAACCATCGAACAACTGGCCTTCCGCAATGAACGAAACTCACGCCTCATCGCCAAGGGCTGAGCCATTCAGCGCCTCGCAAGCCGTCGCTGCCGGCATGGACTTCGCCGAGTTGCAACTCGGCGCCAATGGTCTGTTCTGGAATGAATATCGCCCGGAAGATGCCGCGTGCCGGATCTGGCATTGGCGCGATGGTGTGGCGAAACGTCTGACGCCGGATGGCTTCAGCGTACGCAGTCGCGTGTACGAATATGGCGGTGGTGCGTTTTGTCTGACGCCGGACGGGGTGGTTTTCGTCGCTGAGGCGGATCAGCAGTTGTATCGGCAGACGCTGGATGGAGCGCCTGAGGCGCTGACCTCGGGTGATTGTCGTTACGGCGATCTGCATTTTGCCAATGGCAAGGTGCTGGCGGTGGAAGAACTGCGCGATCAGCATCGGTTGGTGGCAATTGATCTGGCTGACGGCGCGCGGCATTTATTGGTCGAGGGCGCGGATTTTTATGCTGCGCCCACTATCAGCCCGGATGGCCAGCGTTTAGCGTGGGTCGAGTGGAGCCGGCCGCATCAGCCGTGGACGTCGACGCGGTTGATGGTGGCTGAACGCTTGGCTGACGGCGCCTTTGGTTCGCCGCGCTGCGTTGCTGGCGATGAGGTCGAAGAGTCCATTCAACAGCCACGATTTGACGCTGAAGGTCGGCTGTATTGCCTGACCGATCGCGGTGGATTCTGGCAGCCGTGGGCTGAGACTTCTGACGGTTTGGCGCCACTGCCTGCCGCGCCGGCCGATCATGCTCCGGCGCCGTGGCAGTTGGGCGGCTGCACCTGGTTGCCTGTAGAAGATTCGGTTTTAGCCAGTTGGAGTGAAGGTGGTTTTGGTCGCCTGACTTTGGGCGATGAAGATTACACCGGCGACTACAGCCGCTTCCGTCATCTGGCTTTGGATGCGCAGTTTATTTACTGCATCGCCGCCTCGCCGATCAGCCCTGCGGCGGTCATCACCATTGATCGTGAGACGCGTGAAGTGCAAGTGCTGGCCGGTGGCGTCGCGCCTTTGCCTGCCGAACGCATCAGCCGTCCGCAAACGTTGCGTTATCCGAGTGGATCGGGTGAGGCGCACGGGTTCTTTTATCCAGCCATGAGCGGAGAGACGAAACCACCGCTGGTGGTGTTCATCCACGGCGGCCCGACATCGGCCTGCTATCCGATGCTCGACCCGCGCATCCAGTACTGGACGCAACGCGGCTTCGCCGTCGCCGATCTCAACTATCGCGGCAGCAGCGGTTATGGCCGGGAATATCGTCAGGCGTTGCATTTGAGCTGGGGCGAGGTGGATGTCGAAGATGCTTGTGCCGTCGTCGCGTATCTTGCCGACCAAGGCTTGATCGACGGCGAACGGGCATTCATTCGTGGCGGCAGCGCGGGCGGTTACACAACGTTGTGTGCGCTGGCGTTCAAGCAGGTGTTCCGTGCGGGCGCCAGCCTCTACGGCGTCAGCGACCCGGTGGCGTTGGCTCGGGCGACGCACAAGTTCGAAGGCGATTATCTGGACTGGCTCATTGGCGATCCCGAAAAAGACGCCGAACGCTACGCCGCCCGCACGCCATTACTGCACGCCAACAACATCCGCGTGCCGGTGATCTTCTTTCAGGGTGAACTGGACGCGGTGGTTGTCCCGCAACAGACCCGCGACATGGTCACGGCATTGGAACAGAACGGAATCCCGGTCGAAGCCCATTACTACCCCGACGAACGCCACGGCTTCCGCCGCGCGGCCAATCAGGCGCATGCGCTGGAGCAGGAGTGGAAGTTCTATCGGCGGGTGATGGGCTTAACAGACTGAAACCTTCCCTGTAGGAGCTGCGGCACGCTGCGATCTTTTGATCCTGATCCTCAAAT
>NZ_LHVN01000039.1:0-76848 GCF_001269815.1 Pseudomonas sp. P1.31
GATCCTGATCCTCAAATCAAAATCAAAAGATCGCAGCGTGCCGCAGCTCCTACAGGGCATGCATCTGGCTCAGCGCTTGGCGATGATATACACCGCATGCACGATCCCCGGAATATACCCGCACAACGTCAGCAGAATGTTCAACCAGAACGCCCCGCCAAACCCGACCTGCAGAAACACACCCAGTGGCGGCAACAGAATAGCGATGATGATCCGAATAAAATCCATGGGGCAGCTCCTGAATGGGGGTTGGCTCACCTGAGCCATACAAGCTAATCGACCCGCGCCGTTCGTCAGGGTTCAGTGCAATAGCTGCCCACCGCCTTAAGCCAGAATTTTCAGCCCATGCTTCTGCACGATACTCAGCAGCTTGAGGGCCATCCCACTTGGGTGTTTGTCTCCCGATTCCCACTGTTTAATCGTCGATGCACTGGTATTCAAATACCGTGCGAATACCGGCTGGCTGACATTATTGCGCTCGCGTAGCGCCTTGATCTGATCGGCTGGGATCGCTTCTGGCACCGTTGCCAGGCAAGACTCATCAAACTCCCGCATGGTTGCCTTGCTGATTGCTCCGACAGCCAGAAGAGCACTGGCTGACTCGTGTATCGATTCAAAAACTTCACTTTTGAATTTCTTACTCATGAAATATCTCCACAAACTCCTTAATCGCCAACAAATCCCGAATCTGCTCATCGGTCAGTTGCGCGTACGCTTTGGCTAACGTTCGTAAATTTTTCAGTTCAGTGGAACTGATGTTGCTCTGATCCTTCTTGGCGAACAGCACTTGATAGATCCAATAGCGCCCTCCCTTCGCCAAAACAATCGAGCGATGACGATTAGCGTCCAAACGCTTCTTCCAGACGCCACCACCTAGATCATCAGCCTGACCTGCAAGCATCTGGCAAAACGCCTCCCGAAGCTCCTCGTCGCTGATCCATGCCTTGCCGGCTCGTATCGCAAAACCTTTGGTTTTGAACAGCCTGAATGACATCGGTATCCCTTCCCAAAAAACATACCACCCAGTGGTATAGATTACAAAGCCATCCGTCTCGAAAATATCGATCGGCCTTAACCCGCATTCCCTGCTGGCGCTTTCTAAAAAACCATTCGTACCACGAACACTCAAGGACTAATTGCCACCTGCAAAACCCGGCCACAAAAAAAACGCCCCACGCCAAAAGAATCAGGCGTGGGGCGTGCGTTATACCGCGAGACGGTTCTTTAAATTGGGTAGGAAACTTCAGCTCAGACGGCAATCCCTTTGCGGCATTGCAGTTGTGCGGTGCGCACACGGGCGAAGGCGCGGGTGAGGCGCAGGAGCATTTCGTCGATGTTGGTTTTGCTCACGGTGAGCGCCGGGGTGAAGCGCAGGCAGTTGGCTTGCGGGGCGTTGAGCAGCAGGCCTTCGTGCAGGGCGGCGTGGACGACGGCTTCGGCGGAATCGTCTGACAGGGTCAGTCCGTAGAACAGGCCTTGGCCACGCAGTTCGCCGTGGTCGTAGCGGTGCGCCAATCGGGCCAGGCCTTCGCGCAGATGTTGGCCGTTGTCGTTGATCTGTTCGAGAAAGCTGCGGTCTTGCACGCTGTCGAGCACCACCAGACCGGCCGCGGTCATCAGTGCGTTGCCGTGATGGGTGCCGCCGAGTTCGCCTGCTTCGAAACAGCAGGCTTTGCCCCGTGCCAGCAACGCGGCCAACGGCACACCGCCGCCAAGCCCTTTGCCGAGCACGACGATATCGGCCCGTACGCCGTAGGACTGTTCGGCGAGCAACGTGCCGCAGCGGCCGATGCCGGTTTGCACTTCGTCGAGGATCAGCAGAATGCCCAGTTCACGGCACAGACGCTCGACACCCTTGAGGTAATGCTCGGTGGCCGGGATTACACCGGCATCGCTCTGGATCGGCTCCAGCATGATCGCCACGGTCTGCGCATCGACCGCCGCATGCAGCGCCGTTAAATCGTTGAACGGCACCAGATCAAAACCCGGCAGCAGCGGCGCGAAACGGTTGTGCAGGTTGCAGCTGTCCGAGGCGGAAATCGTTGCCAGACTTCGACCATGACAACCCTGCTTCGCAACAATAATCCGCGACGCGCCGCCGCGATGCAGTTGGCCCCACTTGCGCGCCAGTTTGATCGCCGCTTCACAGGCCTCGCTACCGCTGTTGAGCAGGTAAGCCTGATCGCTGGAGGTCGCGGCGCACAGGCGTTCGGCGAGGCTGAGCATGCCGCGATTGTGCAGATTGAAACCGGGATTGATCAGCGCCTGCGCCTGACTGCTGATGGCTTTCACCAGCGCCGAAGGGCTGTGGCCGAGGCTGTTGGCGCCACCGGCTTGGGAAAAATCCAGGTAAGCGCGGTCGTTACTGTCCCATAGCCACGAACCCTGACCACGGACGAATACCTGTTGCGGCCGTTCGACGCTAGGCATCAGGCGCTCGGCGCTGAGATTTTCATTAGGGTCAGATGGATTGGCCTCGAAAGCGAGGTCATCAAGACTCGGCGTCTGGCGCCGCAAACTGAACAGATTCATTGCAAAAAACCTCGTTTGAGGTGTTTTGAACTGCCTATGTAAACACTGTCGAAGCGATCGCTATTCATCGCGCTTTCTGGCCCTGTAAGCCTTGTGAATGCGGTTAGACTAGGCTCACTGACGGCTTCGGGCCATTTCGTTTTTCCAGCATTTTCGATAAGTATTACTTATGGATTTCAAACAACTGCGTTATTTCGTCGCGGTCTACGAAGAAGGCCATGTCGGCCGGGCGGCGGAGCGCCTGTCGATCTCGCAACCGGCGCTGTCACAGCAGATCCGCCAGCTCGAACAGAACCTCGACGTCACTCTGTTCGAACGCAGCAGCAAACGCCTGCTGCCAACCCTCGCCGCGCACACTTTGTATAACCACGCGTTGCCGCTACTCGACGGTTTGCAACGGGCGCGCGAGGCGTTGGGCAACTTCAAGGGCCAGGCCTTGCGCACGCTGGCGATCGGCGTGTTGCAAACGGTTCACACCAGTCTGGTGCCGCAAATGCTTGAGCGGGTGCGTAAAGCGCAGCCGCATCTGGTGGTGCAGATTTATGAATTGACCGGACTTGAGATCGAGCGACGTTTGCTCAATGGCTCGCTGGATATTGGCATCAGTTATCTACCGCCGCGCCAACCGGGCCTGCATGGCGTGATGCTCTACGAAGATGAACTGACGCTGGTGATCCCGGCGGATCATCCGTTGCGCGAATTCAAGAAAGTCTCGATGCGCCAGGCCGCCGAGCTGCCGATGTTGCTGTTGGGTGAAGAATTCCAGATCCGCCAGATCTGGCAGGCGCAACTGACCGCCCTCGGACGTCGCCCGCAGGTGCAAGCCGAGCTGAACAATATGGTGGGGATTCTCGACAGTCTGCCGCACACCAAACTGGCGACAGTGTTGCCGGGGCGTTCGCAGAAGGAATACGACGATCAGGATCTGCTGTGGAAACCGCTGAGCGAACCACGGGTGCCACTGAAAGTTGGGCTGGTCTGTCGCGATGTGCAACGTCAGCAGGCACCGTTGGCGCTGTTGCAGACATTGCTGGAAGAAGTGATGGAGCGCGAAGTCAGGCCGCCGCTCGATCCTTTGGTCTGAGCACTTTTCTGCAGGCAAAAGAAAACCCCGCCGAAGCGGGGCTTTGCAGACTGTTTCCCTGACATCCATTTCACTCCGCCACCCTGGCAGAATCCTACGTGTCCGTGTTGTTGCTTTGCGCTTCCTGCGCGACGTCCATGAAATATAGATTAGCCGTGGATCCAATCCACGCATATGGGAGAACAGCAGCACGTCATGTAAGCAAATGCTTACATGACGTTACATCGTCAGAATTGCGCCGCATCCAAAAGGAACAACGACTCGCTACCAGCCTTCACCGACGCGCTCAACGAGTGAATACGCGGCAGCAAACGGGCGAAGTAGAAGCGTGCGGTGCCGAGCTTGCTCGCGTAGAAATCGTCCTGCGCTTCTTTGCCCAGCGAAGCCTTGGCCATCAGTGCCCACATGTACGCGTAGGAAACGTAGCCAAACGCTTGCAGATATTCGACCGAGGCCGCGCCGATTTCGTTCGGGTTGTTTTTCGCGCGATCCAGCACCCACGAGGTCAACTCGTCGAGGGTGTTGACGGCATCGTTCAGTGGCTTGGTGAATTCGCCCAGATCGGCGCTCGCGGTGGCAGTGAAGTGGCGGATTTCGTCAGCGAACAGCTTGTAGAACGCGCCGCCGCTGCCGACGATCTTGCGACCGACCAGATCCAGCGCCTGAATGCCGTTGGTGCCTTCGTAGATCTGGGTGATGCGCACGTCGCGCACCAATTGCTCTTGGCCCCATTCGCGGATATAGCCGTGGCCGCCGAAAATCTGCTGGCCGTGCACGGTGGTTTCCAGACCCAGATCGGTGAGGAACGCCTTGGCTACCGGCGTCAGCAGTGCAACCAGATCTTCCGCACGCTTGCGGGTGGTGGCGTCTTCGCTGAACTTGGCGGTGTCGAGTTGCATCGCCACGTAAGTGGAGAACGCACGGCCGCCTTCGTTCGAGGCTTTCATGGTCAGCAGCATGCGCCGCACGTCCGGGTGGACGATGATCGGGTCAGCGACTTTGTCTTTGTTCTGCGCGCCGGTTGGCGAACGGCTTTGCAGACGGTCGCGCGCATATTCAACGGCGTTCTGATACGAACGCTCGCCGGTCGCCAGGCCTTGGATGCCGACGCCCAGACGCTCGTAGTTCATCATGGTGAACATCGCGTTGAGGCCTTTGTTCGGCTCGCCGACCAGATAACCCACGGCCTCGTCGAAGTTCATCACGCAGGTCGCAGAGGCCTGGATGCCCATTTTGTGTTCGATCGAACCGCAGTTCGCCGGGTTGCGCGCGCCGAGGCTGCCGTCGGCATTGACCATGAACTTCGGCACGAGGAACAGCGAGATGCCTTTCGGGCCTGCCGGGGCGTCCGGCAGTTTCGCCAGCACCAGGTGAATGATGTTTTCGGTGAGGTCGTGTTCGCCACCGGTGATGAAGATCTTGGTACCGCTGACCTTGTAGGAACCGTCGGCCTGAGGCTCGGCTTTTGTACGAATAATCCCCAGATCGGTGCCGGCGTGCGGCTCGGTCAGACACATCGAACCGGCCCAGACGCCGGCGTACATGTTCGGCAGGTACGCGGCTTTCAGCTCTTCGCTGGCGTGGGCGTTGATCGACAGGCAGGCGCCGGCGGTCAACATCGGGTACAGACCGAAGGACAGGCTGGCGGAGTTGACCATTTCTTCGACTTGCGCCGACACGGCTTTGGGCATGCCCATGCCGCCGAACTCTGGATCACCGCCAACGCCGACCCAACCGCCTTCGGCGTAAGTCTGATAAGCCTGTGGGAAACCGGCCGGGGTGGTGACGGCGCCGTCGGCCCAGTGGCAGCCTTCTTCGTCAGCGGCACGGCTCAAAGGCGCGATGCTTTTGCTGGTGACCTTGCCGGCCTCTTCGAGAATGGCTTCAACGGTTTCAGCGTCGACGGTTTCGGCCAGGGCCGGCAGTTCGGCCCAGAGTTTGGCGACCTCGAACACTTCATTGAGGACGAAGCGCATATCGCGCAGCGGCGCTTTGTAGTCAGCCATGGCAAACCTCGCAAGATCTAAACAGGTTATTCGTGAAGGGTGTTTTCGTTGAGCCCGAGTGTACCTCAACAACTTTTGCGACACATAGGGTCAACCAGTGACTGATTTGTTATTTTTAGTCACCGAAAAAAATCGCAGCCCCGCCAACCCCAAATTCCCTGTAGGAGCTGCCGAAGGCTGCGATCTTTTGCTTTTTCCTACAGAGAAAACAATTCAGCCGGCAACTTCATCAAACAATCACTCCCCGCCTCAATCGCCGCCCGATGCGCCGCCGTACGTGGCAACAGTCGCTTGAAGTAAAACTCGCACGTCGCCAATTTCCCACGCAGATAATCCGCCTCACCCTCGCCCGCCTCCAGTTGCGCCTGCGCCACCAACGCCATGCGCAACCACAGGTACCCGAGAATGATGTAACCGCTGTACATCAAATAATCCACCGACGCCGCGCCCACTTCATCCGGGTTCTTCATCGCCGCCATGCCGACCTTCATGGTCAGATCGCCCCACTGCTGATTCAGCTCGTTGAGCTGCGCAACGAAGCTGCCCAACTGCGGATGCTCGGCGTTGGCCGCGCAGAACTTGTGGACGATCTTGGTAAACCCACGCAGCAACTTGCCCTGACTGCCGAGCACCTTGCGCCCGAGCAGATCGAGCGCCTGAATGCCGTTGGTGCCCTCGTAGATCGGCGCAATCCGGCAATCGCGCACCAATTGCTCCATGCCCCACTCGCGAATAAAACCGTGGCCGCCAAATATCTGCATGCCGAGGTTAGTCACTTCCAGCCCGCTGTCGGTCATGAATGCTTTGCAGATCGGCGTGAGGAACGCCAGCAGGTCTTCAGCCTCCTGACGCGCCTCGGCATCGCTGTTCAGGTGCGCGGTATCGAGCAGTTGCGCGGTGAAATAGGTGAGCGCGCGGTTGCCTTCGTTAAAGGCTTTCATGGTCAGCAACATGCGCCGCACGTCCGGGTGGACGATTATCGGATCGGCGGCTTTGTCCGGTGCTTTGGCGCCGGTCAACGAGCGCATCTGCAAACGGTCGTTGGCGTATTTGATCGCGCCCTGGAAACTCGCCTCGCCCAGACACAGACCCTGCATGCCGGTGCCGAGCCGTGCGTGGTTCATCATGGTGAACATGCAGTTGAGGCCCTTGTTCGGCTCGCCGATCAGGTAGCCCTTGGCGCCATCGAAGTTGAGCACGCAGGTGGCCGAAGCCTTGATGCCCATCTTGTGTTCGATCGAACCGCAGGAAACATCGTTGCGTTCGCCTGCTTCGCCCGCCGTGTCCGGCAAGAACTTCGGCACGATAAACAGCGAGATGCCCTTGGTCCCGGCTGGCGCGTCCGGCAGTTTCGCCAACACCAGATGGATGATGTTGTCGCTCATGTCGTGCTCGCCGGCGGAGATGAAAATCTTGCTGCCGGTGACCGCGTAACTGCCGTCAGCCTGAGGCACGGCGCGGGTTTTGATGATGCCCAGATCGGTGCCGCAATGCGCTTCGGTCAGGCACATGGTGCCCGTCCATTGGCCGGCGGTGAGTTTGCTCAGGTAGGTTTCTTTTTGCTCGGCGGTGCCGTGGGCATGGATGGCCGACATTGCGCCGTGGGTCAGGCCCGGGTACATGCCCCACGAGGTGTTGCTGGAGCCGACCATCTCGCTGATCACCAGCCCCAGCGAACTCGGCAGGCCTTGACCGCCATACACCGGATCCGCCGCCAGACCGTGCCAGCCGCCTTCGACGTATTGTGCGAAAGCTTCCTTGAAGCCTGTAGGCGTTGTCACCACGCCATTGTCGAAATGGCAGCCCTCTTCGTCACCGCTGCGATTGAGCGGTGCCAGAACGTTCTCACAGAACTTCGCGCCCTCTTCAAGGATCGCATTGATCATGTCCGGGCTCGCGTCATCCGCGCCGAGGGCGGCGTAGTTGGCGTGGAAGTCGAAGACGTGATCGATCAGAAAGCGCATGTCGCGCAGCGGGGCTTTGTACTCAGGCATGGTGGCTTCTCCGTCAGCAGATTGCTTCAACCTACTGCCGACCAACACGCCCCACAATCATTGTGCAGACGCTGAATGCGCCGTCATCACTCAACCTGCGGCCGTGCCCATGCGCACCGCGCCACGACGGTTCTGGCCGAATGCGACGACGCAGTTTCGCCCTGCACCTTTGGCGCTGTAGAGCGCTTCGTCGGCGGATTTCAGGACTTGCTCCGGCGTGCGTTGTTCTAGACGTTCGGCGACGCCGATGCTCACCGTCACCGACACACTCGACGCGCCGGAACCGGCACGACGCTGACGACCTTGCTGATCATCCTGCGGACGGTTTTCCTGATTGCGCAGTTGAATGTTGTAGGACGCAATCGATTCGCGGATCACTTCCAGGTGCGGCATGCACTCCTCAAGGGTTTTGCCTGCGAACACCAGGGCAAATTCCTCACCGCCATAGCGATACGCCCTACCGCCACCGCTGATTTTCGACAGCTTGCTGGCGACTAATCGCAGCACCTGATCACCAACATCGTGGCCGTGGGTGTCGTTGAATTTCTTGAAGTGGTCGACGTCGCTCATCGCCAGCACATAGTTGCGTCCGAGGCGCTGCATGCGTTCGTTGAGCGCGCGGCGTCCCGGCAAACCAGTCAACTCGTCGCGGAAGGCCATTTGATAGGCCTCGTGCGCAACGGCAGCGGCGATCATCAACATCACCTGGCTGCACATGATGTTCAGGGTGAACGGCAGGATGAAAGTTTTCGGCAGCATCCAGAACACGCCGAGTAAACCGACCAATTGCGCCGCGTGCAACGGACGCGGGTTGCGCCAGTATTGCCACGCCAGCAGCAGGAATGCCGAGATGAACACTGGATAGGAGAGCTGGATCAGGCTCATCCATGCGCCATGCAGTGCCGGCCAGCGAATCTCGGAAAGCCAGATCAGCAACGCCTGGGGATAACTTTGCTCAAGCCCCAATGCGACGCTGCCGAAGGCGAGTAAAACGGCGAAACGCGCCACCATGTCTTGAAACAGATGCGTGCGTTCCTGCCACGCCGCAAACAGGCCGAACAACAACGGCAGCAGCAGGCAAACCAGATGAAACACCACCGCAGCATCGTCGCGCACCTTGCCGTTGTCGCGGTAATAGTCGGTCTGGGTGTCGAGCAAAAAATAGGCGATGTACACCGTGAGCATCAGAAACAGTTCGCGCTGGCGGCGGTAAACCGCGCAATAAGCCCCGCCCAGCAACAGCACCAACGTCGGCAACACGTTGAACAGCGAAGTGAAGAATACGTTGAGGTCTTTGACGTACGCAGCCGCCAACCCCGCAAGTAACAACAGCAGTGAGGGTAGGAAATGACTGAAACGTACAGCGGAAGAACGCGGCAAGGGTAAAGCTCCGACCGTCTGGCAAAGTAATGGCATTGTGCCTGCAATGCATGCAGTTAAGCACACACAATGTGATCCAGATCACATGCAGTCTCTTTAACGGCAGAAGGCCCGGGATTCTGAGCGATTTGCTCAGTTTTTTACCTTGCTCGACGTGCTGGCCATCATTACTGATGGCCAGCCCGGAAAATCCCCCTCAAAGATCGTTGTAGAACGGCAGCAACGGGCCCTCCGCCGGGCTGCGACCTTCGGCACCGTAAGGCTTGAGATTGAGCGCAGCATCCGCTGCCTGGCGAGTCGTGACCTTCGGACTGGCCGGACGTTGGGTTACCGCATTTTCATCACCGATATGGCCCTGCGGAATGACCAGCGATGGATGATCGAACGGCGCCCGCTCCCAGGCCACGCGCGGATCGGTCAGGCCGACTTCCATGAATTTCACCAGTGCATCGATCTCGTCCGGGGTCAGGTTGAGGTTGGTCATGTCCGGATCGAGGTTCGAGGTGTTGTGCTGATTGGCCGACGGGTGTTCGAAACCGCTGGTGTTGTTGGCGTCCTCACCACGGCGGTCGCCACCACGGTTGTAGAACTCCATCACTTGCTTGAGCGTCGCGCGGCTGCCGTTGTGAAAGTACGGCCCGGTCAGCGCGATGTTGCGCAGGGTCGGGGTTTTGAAGGCGCCGTCGACCGAATCGCGGAAGTTGACGTTGGGTTTGAGCGTGGCGTCGCAGGGGATCGCGGCGCTGAGCGGTGCTTCGAAGGTGCAGACATCAACGTCCAGCGGATCGGCAATGCTGCCGCCCTGCAGCAACTTGTTGTACTGACGGCTGAACGACCATGGATTGCCCCACGCATCTGACCCGCCAAGCGCCAGGTCTTCGGAGGTCGGGCGCACGCCGGTGTTGTAGAAGCCGTTGTCGTAGAGCGTAGTGAGATTGTCGGCCATGACCATGCGCTCGATGCGTTCACGCGGGTGCATCAGCAAACGGCTGGCAGCGTTGGTCAGCTCCGGGCCGCCGTGGCAGTTGACGCATTTGCCCTT
Source organism: Pseudomonas sp. P1.31 (assembly GCF_001269815.1). Taxonomy (NCBI): domain Bacteria; kingdom Pseudomonadati; phylum Pseudomonadota; class Gammaproteobacteria; order Pseudomonadales; family Pseudomonadaceae; genus Pseudomonas; species Pseudomonas sp. P1.31. The sequence continues at coordinate 10,039 of NZ_LHVN01000039.1, forward strand.
ATTGAGGAACAGGTTCATGCCTTCGACTTGCTGCGCGTTCATTGCGGTTGAATCGCCCTGCAGGTAGGCATCGATCGGCGCTTGATCGGAGATCAGCGTGGATTCGTACAGCTGAATCGCCAGGCCGAAGAACAGCGGGAAATTAGCTTCCATCTGCGTGTACGGCGCGCCGCCCACCAACACGTTTTGCGTGGCGTTCCACAGGCGTGGCTGGAAGGCGTTCTTGATCAGTTCGCGATAGGTCGGACGCCGCGCGCCGGAAACTGAAGCGAGTACTGAATCGTTGGAGGAAATCCGTTGTTGCTTGAGCATTAACTGATCGAGCATGCGCCGCCCGATGTCGGCAAAGGTGCGGCCGCCACAGGACATTTCCACCCCGCTACCGGGCGGGCCCACCGCTTGCGATGCGGCGGAGGCGTCATTGAGCGCCAGCCGGACTTTGCTGGCCACGGTACTGCGTTCGGCGGTCACGTAAATCCCGGCATCGGGATCGCGATTGCCGAACGGTGAAAAACCGTTGAACACGTTATTCGCGCGACCGTCCCAGAAGTTGCGCACGTTGAACGCCGCGTTGATCACCGACGGCGCGTTACGTCCGGTGCTGCGGCGCACATTGATGCCGCCAACCTGAAAGATGCCATCGGGCTGCTGGGTGCATTTGTCGAAACGCGGCTGGTTGGGTTTGACGAAGTTGGCGTCGAATACACCTTGGGAGCCGACCACGTCGTCGCTTGAATAAACGATCGGCGAGTTGCGATCCAGTGGATTGCTCAGCACATGGGTCGGAAAGTCGGTTTTCTTCAGCGTGTAATTAGGCCCGCCCTTGCCACCGGACAAGGTCGCGTAGGACGCCACGTCACCGGGGATGTCGGAGGCCACAAAGGGCTTGTTGAAAATCGAGGCGACGTTGGCGTTGGTATGCGCCTGGCCGGGGTTGAGCTGGTTGGTGATGCGGTGATCGACGCCGGCGTGGTAGTGGCAGGACGCGCACGCGGTGGCGCCATCGCTGCCGACCTCCATGTCCCAGAACAGCGCTTTACCGAGCAGAATCGCGGCGGAGCGGTTGAGCACGTAGTCGGTCATCAAGTCGACCTTGCGCCCGCCTTCTGTCCCCGACGGATCGGGCGGCAGCATGCCGCGCAGCGATTGCAGGCGCGGCACTTCCGGTACCGGAGGATCCACTTCGGCGGGCGTTGCGGCCATTGCGCCGGAAGCTGCGAGTGCGAGGGGTAGCCAGACAAGTCGACTGATGTTCATGTGCTTCACCCTGACGGTTGTTGTCATGAAGTCGCCGGGCGAGAGGTGTCGTGGAACAGCAGAGGATTTCTCGTGAGCGCCGGTCAATCAGCGCAGTGCAATTAATTGGCCATCCTCCCGAGAAACATTTTGAATCAATAAACGCTGGTGCCGCGCGATTTCAGCTCACCGTTTCTGCTGGGGAAACATCCCCAGAGTTGGGGACAAATCCAGCGCAAAAAAAAACCGCTGCACCCGAAGGTACAGCGGTTTTTCAGAAGACTGCGTTAAGGCTTAGTAGCCCAGCGCGAAGTCTTCTTCTTTCATGTCCATCAGGTTGTTGGCGCCCGACAGCATGGTGGCCACGTGGGTACGGGTACGCGGCAGGATGCGCTGGAAGTAGAAGCGCGCGGTTTGCAGCTTGGCGGTGTAGAACGCTGCGTCGCCAGTGCCTTCTGCCAGCTTCGCAGCTGCCAGACGGGCCATGTCGGCCCAGAAGTAAGCCAGGCAGGCATAACCGGAGTACATCAGGTAGTCCACGGAGGCCGCGCCGACTTCTTCGCGATCTTTCATGGCAGCCATACCGACCTTCATGGTCAGCTCGCCCCATTCCTTGTTGATTGCCGCCAGCGGTGCAACGAATTCTGCAACGGCTTCGTTGCCTTCGTTGGTCTGGCAGAACTTGTGGACGATCTTGGTGAAGCCTTTCAAAGCCTCGCCTTGGGTCATCAGCACTTTACGGCCGAGCAGGTCGAGTGCCTGGATACCGGTGGTGCCTTCGTACAGCATCGAAATGCGGCTGTCGCGAACGTTCTGCTCCATGCCCCACTCGGCGATGAAGCCGTGGCCGCCGTAGATCTGAACGCCGTGGTTGGCGGATTCGAAACCGACTTCGGTCATGAACGCTTTAGCGATCGGGGTCATGAAAGCCAGCAGTGCGTCGGCTTTCTTCTTTTCTTCTTCATCGACGCCGTATTTGACGATGTCGACCTGTTTGGCGGTGAAGTACACCATCGCACGGTTGCCTTCGGCGAACGCTTTCATGGTCAACAGCATGCGGCGAACGTCAGGGTGCACGATGATAGGGTCAGCGGCTTTTTCCGGCGCTTTCGGGCCAGTCAGCGAGCGCATTTGCAGGCGATCGCGAGCGTATTTCAGGCCGCCCTGGAAACCGATTTCGGCGTGGGCCAGACCTTGCAGCGCGGTACCCAGACGTGCAGTGTTCATAAAGGTGAACATGCAGTTCAGGCCTTTGTTCGCCGGGCCGATCAGGAAACCGGTAGCGCCGTCGAAGTTCATTACGCAAGTGGCGTTGCCGTGGATGCCCATCTTGTGTTCCAGCGAACCGCAGGTCACTGCGTTGCGCTCACCGACGGTGCCATCGGCATTCGGCATGAACTTGGGAACGATGAACAGCGAGATGCCTTTGGTGCCAGCCGGTGCGTCCGGCAGACGGGCCAGCACGATGTGGACGATGTTGTCGGCCATGTCGTGTTCACCGGCCGAGATGAAGATCTTGGTGCCGGAGACTTTGTAGGAACCATCGGCCTGAGGTTCGGCCTTGGTGCGCAGCATACCCAAGTCGGTGCCGCAGTGCGGTTCGGTCAGGCACATGGTGCCGGTCCATTCGCCGGAGACCAGTTTGGTCAGATAGGCTTCTTGCTGCTCTGGTGTGCCGTGCTCGGAGATGGTGTTCATCGCGCCGTGCGACAGGCCTGGGTACATGCCCCACGACCAGTTGGCTTCGCCAACCATTTCGCTCACGGCCAGACCCAGCGACTCCGGCAGGCCTTGGCCACCGTGCTCAACGTCGTGAGCGAGGCTTGGCCAGCCGCCTTCAACGAATTGCTTGTAAGCCTCTTTGAAGCCCGTCGGGGTTTTCACGCCGGACTCGCTCCAGGTGCAACCTTCGAGGTCGCCCACGCGGTTCAGCGGTGCCAGTACCTGCTCACAAAACTTGGCGCCTTCTTCGAGAATGGCGTCAACCATGTCCGGAGTCGCGTCTGCGCAAGCCGGAAGGCTCTGATAGTGCGCTTCGTAGCCGAGCAGCTCGTCACGAACGAAGCGAATATCACGCAAGGGGGCCTTGTAGTCAGGCATAGCGATAAACCTCTGCTGATGTAACCGGGAATGAACGACCGTGTTGATTTGTTGTGACGGTCAAACAGTTGTTTGAAACATACGTTTACGCTGAAATCTTGTCAAGCGTCGATCTTTTGCCGTTCGTCATCGCAGCTTTCAAACGCCGGACACAGCAAACCGCCATGGACTCGAACGAGCCACGGGCGCTGAAAAAAGATTAGTTGAGGGAGAAGGACTTACAACGAAAAACGCCGCGACAAGGCGCGGCGTTCAGCAGACAGATGAAGAAGCAATCAGGCAAACGTATCGATGATCGTACCGAGCACTTCGTCGGATGCCTTGACGACCTTCGCGCCCAGATCCACCTGGAATTTACCCTGCGCCATCTGCACCATGTCGCTGCCCGGATCCATTTGCTGGCTGCGATCGACGCCACGCAGACGATCAACCTGAGCTTCCGAGGACTGGCTGGTGACCGAACGTTCGATGGTGGTGTTGGCGATCTGGCTGGCAGCCTGATCCACACGGTTCTGCCCGCTCTGAATCGAGCTCAGCCCCGCATAAAAAGCTGTGTTACCGGAGATTTCCATAACGGTTCTCATCCCTGGGAAGGATCAATAGCCGTCATTGAAGCAGACGCGCCAGAAAAACGCCCGTCAAAAACACTAATGGCACAGTGCCTGCTCATAGTGAAAAACTTAGTCGAGCAAATCCAGTTGCAGATGATCGGCCACCGCCTCTGCGCTCAACGCCTTGAGTTTCGGCACCCGGCCCAAACACGGCGCCGGGATCCGCTCGGCCAATGTCGCCAGATTCTCCTCCAGCCGCGACGTCTTCGGATCGATGATATTCGCCACCCACCCCGCCAGTTGCAGACCATCCCGGGCAATCGCCTCAGCTGTCAGCAGCGCATGACTGATGCAGCCCAAGCGCACGCCGACCACCAGAATCACCGGCAGCTTCAGCGCAATCGCCAGATCCGACAAATTATCCTGATCGGCCAACGGCACGCGCCAGCCACCTGCACCTTCGATCAGAGTGAAATCGGCATTCATCGCCAGAATCTCGCGCATCGGCGCCAGCAGCGATTGCACGGTCAACGCCACACCCGCTTCACGCGCCGCCAGATGCGGCGCGATCGCCGGTTCGAACGCCACCGGATTGACCTGTTGATAAGTCAGCGGCACGGAACACTCGGCCAACAGCGCCAACGCATCCGAGTTGCGCAAACCCCTGGGCGTCACTTCGCAGCCAGAAGCCACTGGTTTGCCCGCCGCCGTGCTCAGCCCGGCCGAGCGCGCCGCGTGCAGCAACCCGGCGGCCACCGTGGTCTTGCCGACATCGGTATCGGTTCCGGTGATGAAATAGGCTGCGCTCATACGGGTTTCTCCAACACGGCGTAGACCACCTGATAAGTCGCCGGCAATCCCGACGCCTCACGGAACTGCTCGTAAGCTTCGACCAACCCAAGAATCCGCGCGCGCCCGGTCAAACCGCCCGGTCGCCCCGGATTCAGATTGTGCGCACCCAACGCTTTCAATTCATGGGTCAGGCTGCGCACATCCGGGTAATGCAGCACATGCGCCTGATTCTGCAGACTCAGCGTGCGCAAGCCACTCGCTGCACACAATTGCTCATAACGGGCGAACTCGCGGAAGCGGTTGACGTGCACCAGCCCGTCGACCTGCCGCCAACTGTCGCGCAACTCAAACAACGTTCCTACACAAAGACTAGCAAACGCAAAAATTCCGCCCGGTTTCAGCACGCGAAAGGCTTCGCTGAGCACCGCCTCGAAATCCGCACACCACTGCACCGCGAGGCTGGAGAAGATCAGATCACAGGTCGAATCCTGCAACGGCAACCGCTCCGCATCACCGGCGATGAAATGCTCGGCACCGCCCAATGGCCGCGCGTGATCGAGCATGCCCTCGGCAATGTCCAGCGCTAGCCCGTGGCCCTCGGCAAACCGCGAAGCCAGCGCGCGGGTGAAATAACCGGTGCCACAACCGAGATCCAGCCAGCGCGCCGGGACAAAATCCGTTGGCAAACGCTGAATCAACTGTGTACCGACATCACGTTGCAACTCGGCGACACTGTCGTAACTGGCCGCTGCACGAGAAAAAGAGGCTGCGACCTGACGCTTGTCAGGCAAGCCGCCAGGCAGCACAAGAGACAAATCAGTCATCACCGCACTCATGTAAAAAAGCCTGGATCGCGCCCGCCAGTCCGTGGGGGTCTTCCAGAAGAAACGCATGACTGGCCTGTTCGATCAGACCAATTTCAATATCCGGCAACAAAGTGAACAATTCTCCCGCTGCTTCCGCCGGCACCAGCGCGTCCTGCCCGCCAAACAGATGCAACTGCGGGCCGCGAAACGCCTGCAGCGCATCGCGGGTGTCGATCTGTGCGAGCAATTCCAGCCCGGCCATCAATGCTGACGGCGCGGTATTCGGCGCGCCGCCGAGCAACAATCGCGACAAGCCGCGCGGGTCTTGCGCGCCCTGAGCACACAGCAGCGAAAACCGTTTAAGAGTGGTGCGCGAGTCGGCCTGGCAACCGGCGAGAAACGCGTCGAAGGTCTCGCCCGCCATCGCACTCGGCCACTGCACATGGGCTACGAAAGAAGGATTGCTCGCTAATGTCAGTAACCCGCAGCAATGCTCACCACGCCGCGCCGCCAACTCGGACGCGAGCATGCCGCCCAGCGACCAGCCGCCGAGCCACACATCCTGAGGAATGCTTTCATCGAGTTCGTCGAGCCAGTCTTGCAGGTCACTGGAATCCAGTTCCGGCAGCGGCTCGATGTCGACTTTCAGATGTTGATCGAGGCCTTGCAACGCCGCGGCCAGAGGCTCCATCGGCGACACGCCGAGGCCCCAGCCGGGCAACAGAATCAGGCGATCACGCATGGCTTGGCTCCAGCGAGAGTTGGGCAAAGCAATCGGCCAGTCCTTCTAACAATAGCTGCACCTGCGCCTCGCTGTGCGCAGCGGTCAGGGTCACGCGCAAACGCGCACTGCCGGCAGGCACGGTGGGCTGACGAATCGCAGTAACCATCAGCCCGCGCTCGCGCAACATCTGCGACAACCGCACCGCACGGCCGGCGTCGCCAATCATGATCGGCTGAATCGGCGTGAAGCTGTCCATCAGCTCCAGACCGATCTGCTCGGCGCCATGGCGGAACTGGCGGATCAACGTCTGCAGATGCTCGCGGCGCCAGTGTTCAGTGCGCAGCAGTTCCAGACTTTTCAGCGTTGCACACGCCAGCGCCGGTGGCTGGCTGGTGGTGTAGATATATGGGCGGGCGAACTGGATCAGGCTTTCGATCAGTTCTTCACTGCCGGCGACGAAAGCGCCAGCCGTGCCAAAGGCTTTGCCGAGGGTGCCGACCAACACCGGCACATCCTCCTGGCTCAAACCGAAATGTTCGACGATGCCGCCGCCATTCGCGCCGAGCGGGCCGAAACCGTGCGCGTCATCGACCATCAGCCACGCGCCTTTGGCCTTGGCTGCGCGGGCGAGAGCCGGCAAATCGGCCAGATCGCCGTCCATGCTGAACACACCGTCGGTGACCACCAGCGTATTGCCGGTGGCTTTCTCCAGGCGCTTGGCCAGACTCTCGGCGTCATTGTGCAGATAGCGATTGAAACGCGCGCCGGACAACAACCCGGCATCCAGCAACGAGGCGTGATTGAGGCGGTCTTCCAGCACCGTATCGCCCTGCCCGACCAGCGCCGTGACCGCGCCGAGATTGGCCATGTAACCGGTGGTGAACAGCAGCGCACGCGGGCGACCGGTGAGGTCGGCCAAGGCTTCTTCGAGGGCGTGGTGCGGGCCGCTGTGGCCGATCACCAAATGCGAGGCACCGCCACCGACGCCCCAGCGTTCAGCGCCAGCGCGCCAGGCTTCGATGACTTGCGGGTGGTTGGCCAAGCCAAGGTAATCGTTGTTGCAGAAGGCCAGCAACGGTTGGCCATCGACCACCACTTCCGGCCCCTGCGGGGATTCAAGCAGCGGGCGCTGGCGATAGAGATTTTCGGCACGACGGGCAGCAAGGCGTGCGGCGAGATCGAAAGACATGCAGGCCTCACATCTGAAAAATGACTGTGTAGGAGCTGCCGAATGCTGCGATCTTTTGATGTTGTTTTTTAAAAGACAAGATCAAAAGATCGCAGCCTTCGGCAGCTCCTACATGGAATCCGTGGGGCGATCAGACGGCAGCGTTGTAGAACTGCTCGCTGCTCTTCTGCTCCACCAGCGCCTGCTCGATCGCCGCCTGGTGAACCTCGTCCGCATGCTCTTCACGCGCTTCCGGCTGGATGCCCAGACGCGCAAACAGTTGCATGTCCTTGTCCGCCTGCGGGTTGGCAGTGGTCAGCAACTTGTCGCCGTAGAAAATCGAGTTGGCACCGGCAAAGAACGCGAGGGCCTGCATCTGCTCATTCATCGCTTCGCGGCCAGCGGACAGGCGCACGTGGGATTGCGGCATGAGGATGCGCGCCACCGCGAGCATGCGGATGAAGTCGAACGGGTCGATGTCTTCGGCGTTTTCCAGCGGCGTGCCGGCGACTTTCACCAGCATGTTGATCGGCACCGATTCCGGGTGTTCCGGCAGGTTGGCCAACTGGATCAGCAGATTGGCGCGATCGTCCAGCGACTCGCCCATGCCGAGAATGCCGCCCGAGCAGATCTTCATCCCCGACTCACGCACGTAGGCCAGCGTTTGCAGGCGCTCGCTGTAAGTGCGGGTGGTGATGATGCTGCCGTAGAACTCAGGCGACGTGTCGAGGTTGTGGTTGTAGTAATCGAGGCCGGCCTTGGCCAGTGCTTCGGTCTGATCCTGATCGAGACGGCCCAAAGTCATGCAGGTTTCCAGGCCCATGGCTTTCACGCCTTCAACCATTTTCAGCACGTACGGCATGTCTTTCGCCGATGGATGCTTCCACGCCGCGCCCATGCAGAACCGCGTCGAGCCGATAGCCTTGGCACGTGCCGCCTCTTCGAGGACTTTCTGCACTTCCATCAGCTTTTCTTTTTCAAGACCGGTGTTGTAGTGCCCGGACTGCGGGCAGTACTTGCAGTCTTCAGGGCAAGCGCCGGTCTTGATCGACAACAGGGTCGAGACCTGCACGCGGTTGGCGTTGAAATGCGCGCGGTGCACCGTTTGCGCCTGGAACAGCAAGTCGTTGAAGGGCTGTACGAAGAGTGCTCTGACTTCGGCCAAAGACCAGTCGTGACGCAGGGTGGCGGTGGTGCTCGCGCTCATGGGTAATTCCTTGGTTATGCTTGGTTCGCGACTGGGGAAACGGAATACCCACAGGCGCTACACGGATGTTCGGCATATTTAAGGAAGAGTCATGCGCTGTCAACCACGATACAAAGGGTCGGTTTACATCTGTTTAAAAAACGTACAGACATGTTTGTTGTGCGATGAGGCCGCAGAAGCAGAAATGCCAATTTGCGTCGCTTGCGAAACTGAACTGCCGTGGCTCGGAGATCATTGTGTGACCTGCGCAGTGCCGCTGGCCGCCGCGGGCCTTACCTGCGGCGAGTGCCTGCTAGAGCCGCCGGCGTTCGAACAGGTGGTTGTGCCGTGGCTGTATGGTTTCCCGGTCGACAGTTTGATTACGCGGTTTAAACACAACGCGAAATGGCCGTTTGGCCACCTACTCGCCGACGTTCTCGGGCAATACCTGCAACATCGCTTCGAAGAAGACCTGCCGAGGCCGGATGTGTTGTTGCCGGTGCCACTGGCGAAACAGCGCTTGCGGCAACGGGGCTTCAATCAGGCGGCGATGCTGGCGCGATGGTTGAGCGCGTCGCTGGATTTGCCCTGTGAGGAACGGATGCTGCACAGGGTGCAAAACACCAGCGCCCAGCAGGATCTCGACGCCAAAGCGCGCAAACGTAACTTGCGTGAAGCGTTCAGTCTGGATCCTGACGCCAATGTCCAAGGCCGGCATCTGGCGTTGGTCGATGATGTGCTGACCACCGGCGCCACGGCCCAAGCGTTAGCCCGATTGCTAATGAATGCCGGTGCAGCAAGAGTTGACGTCTACTGCCTCGCGCGCACGCCAAAACCCGGTCACCAAACCTGACCCACCCCCCGTAGGAGCAAGGCTTGCCCGCGAAGGCGTCAGCACAGGCGACACATTTATTGCATCTGACAGACCGCCTTCGCGAGCAAGCTCTGCTCCTACAAGAGCGGTGTTGGGCTTGACTCTCGCGTGGCAAGCAGCCAACTTCACTCCCCACCGCCACGGCTAAAGAAGCACCCCTTCATGTCCATGCCTTCCCTGCTCTCCCAGCACATCGTCCGTCGTCCGCAGCGTATCGCCCTGCTGCAACACATCGCCGAACAAGGCTCGATCACCCGCGCCGCAAAAAGCGCCGGCCTGAGCTACAAAGCCGCGTGGGACGCCATCGATGAGCTGAACAATCTGGCGCAGAAACCGTTGGTCGAACGTGCCGTTGGTGGCAAGGGCGGCGGTGGCGCCAAGCTGTCCAGCGAAGGCGAACGCGTGCTGCGTCTGTATCAAAAGCTGCAAGCCTTGCAGGCGCAGGTGCTGGAAGCGGCGGAAGACGCCAGCGATCTCGATCTGCTCGGCCGATTGATGCTGCGAACCAGCGCGCGCAATCAGTTGCACGGCAAAGTCATCGCCATCGAAGCGCAGGGCCGCAATGACTTGATCCGTCTCGAACTGGCCGAAGGCCTGTGCCTCGACGCACAGATCACCCACGACAGCACCGTGCACCTTGAACTGCAAAACGGTACCGAAGTGGTCGCGCTGATCAAGGCTGGCTGGCTGGAATTGCTCACCGCTGAACAATCTGCAACGCCGGGACACAATCTCCTCACCGGCACCATCGAAGCGATTCTCGACGCCGAAGACGGCCCGAGTGAAGTGCGAATCTCCCTGCCCAACGGCCACACACTCTGCGCGCTGGCTGAGCCGCTGGATTTGCGCACCCGTGGGCTGACCGTCGAACAACCGGTGCAGGTGCAGTTCTCGCCGTCGAATGTGTTGATCGGTACGCCGCTCTAAATCGCGCCTGCAACAAAAACGTCATAGACCCTGATTAAGGTGGCTGCCAAACCAAGCAGGGAGCCTGACGTGAGCCTATTAGAAGAAAATCAATCCACTGACCTGGAAAAAATGGTCGGCCTCAGCCGTCGCGGCTTCATCAGCGCCGGCGCGTTGTGCGGCGCGGCGATGTTCCTTGGCGGTAACCTGCTGAGCCGCAGCGTGCTGGCCGCCAGCGTCAGCGCCGGCAATAGCAGCCTGCTCGGTTTCGACAGCATTCCCGCCGCGACCAGCGACGTCATCAGCCTGCCCAAAGGCTACAAGTCTTCGGTGCTGATCAGTTGGGGCCAGCCGCTGAGCAAGAACGGCCCGGCCTTTGACCCGAGTGGCAACGGCAGCGCCGCCGCACAGGAAGTGCAGTTCGGCGACAACAACGACGGCATGAGCCTGTTCGCCTTCCCCGATGACAAAAACCGCGCTCTGATGGCGATCAACAACGAATACACCAACTATCGCTACCTCTACCCGCACGGCGGCATGCCGCAGTCGGCCGAAGAAGTGCGCAAGGCGCTGGCCTGTGAAGGCGTGTCGGTGATTGAAGTGCAGCGCAAGAGTGGTCAGTGGCAGTTCGTTCAGGGCTCGCGCTACAACCGCCGCATTCACGGCAACTCGCCGTTGCGCATTGGCGGCCCGGCGGCTGGTCACGCGTTGCTGAAAACCAGCGCCGACCCGAGCGGCAAAAAAGTCCTCGGCACCTTTCAGAATTGCGCCAACGGCAAAACGCCGTGGGGCACTTACCTGACCTGCGAAGAAAACTTCACCGACTGTTTCGGCAGCAGCAACGCCGAGCTGAAATTCGACGCCGCGCAAAAACGCTACGGCGTGGTCGCCACCAGCAAAGAGATCAACTGGCACCCGCACGATCCGCGCTTCGACATGGCGAAGAATCCCAACGAGCTCAACCGTCACGGCTGGGTGGTCGAGATCGATCCGTTCGATCCGCAATCGACACCGGTCAAACGCACCGCGCTGGGCCGCTTCAAACATGAAAACGCCGCACTGGCGGAAACCGCTGACGGCCACGCCGTGGTGTACATGGGCGACGACGAGCGCGGCGAGTTCATCTACAAATTCGTCAGCCGCGACAAGATCAACCACCGCAACGCCAAGGCCAATCGCGACATTCTCGATCACGGCACTTTGTACGTAGCCAAGTTCGACGCCGGCGACAGTAACCCCGACCACCCGAAAGGCCAGGGCCAGTGGATCGAACTGAGCCACGGCAAAAACGGCATCGACGCCAGCAGCGGTTTTGCCGATCAGGCCGAAGTGCTGATTCACGCGCGCCTCGCCGCCAGTGTCGTCGGTGCCACGCGCATGGATCGCCCGGAGTGGATCGTCGTCAGCCCCAAGGACGGCCAGGTTTATTGCACCCTGACCAACAACGCCAAACGTGGCGAAGACGGGCAACCGGTGGGCGGGCCGAACCCGCGTGAGAAGAATGTCTACGGGCAGATTCTGCGCTGGCGCACCGACCGTGATGATCACGGCTCGAACACCTTCGCCTGGGATCTGTTTGTGGTCGCCGGCAATCCGGGTGTGCACGCCGGGACGCCGAAGGGCGGTTCGTCGAACATCACCCCACAGAACATGTTCAACAGCCCCGATGGTTTGGGTTTTGACGATGCCGGGCGCTTGTGGATTCTGACTGACGGCGATTCGAGCAACGCCGGGGATTTTGCTGGAATGGGCAATAACCAGATGTTGTGCGCCGACCCTGTGACCGGTGAGATTCGCCGGTTTATGGTCGGGCCGATTGGTTGCGAGGTGACGGGGATCAGCTTCTCGCCGGATCAGAAGACGCTATTTGTCGGGATTCAGCATCCGGGGGAGAACGGTGGGTCGACGTTCCCTGAGCATTTGCCGAATGGCAAACCGCGGTCGTCGGTGATGGCGATTACCCGTGAGGACGGCGGGATCGTCGGCGCCTGAGCCAATGCCTTCGCGGGCAAGCCTTGCTCCTACGGGTCTTGCGCCTGATCTGTAGGAGCAAGGCTTGCCCGCGATTGCGTCAGCCCAGACACCAACCCCCTAAGGGCCTGCCATCTGCGCTACCATGCTGGGCCGGACGCGGCAGCCTGCTGCGCGCAGGAGTCAGCATGGCCCACCCGTTTGAAACCCTCACACCCGATCTCGTGCTCGATGCCGTTGAAAGCATCGGCTTCCTCAGTGATGCGCGCATTCTGGCGCTCAACAGCTACGAGAACCGCGTCTATCAGGTCGGCATCGAAGACTCCGAACCGCTGATCGCCAAGTTCTACCGCCCGCAACGCTGGACCAACGAAGCCATCCTCGAAGAACACAAATTCACCTTCGAGCTGGCCGACGTCGACATCCCGGTGGTTGCACCCATGATCCACAACGGCGAAACCCTGCACGAACACGCCGGTTTCCGCTTCACCCTGTTTCCGCGTCGTGGCGGCCGGGCGCCGGAGCCGGGCAATCTTGATCAGCTGTATCGCCTCGGCCAGTTGCTCGGGCGGATTCACGCGGTCGGCGCGACCAAGCCGTTCGAACACCGTGAAGCGCTGGGCGTACAGAACTTCGGCCACGCCTCGCTGAACACTTTGCTCGAAGGCAATTTCATTCCGAAAAGTTTGCTGCCGGCTTATGAGTCGGTGGCCCGCGATCTGCTCAAGCGTGTCGAGGATGTCTACGCCGCGACGCCGCACCAGAACATCCGCATGCACGGCGATTGCCACCCCGGCAACATGATGTGCCGCGACGAGATGTTCCACATCGTCGACCTCGACGACTGCCGCATGGGCCCGGCGGTGCAGGACATCTGGATGATGCTCGCCGGCGACCGTCAGGAATGCCTCGGGCAGTTATCGGAATTGATGGATGGCTACAACGAGTTTCACGATTTCGACCCGCGCGAACTGGCGCTGATCGAACCGCTGCGCGCCTTGCGTCTGATGCACTACAGCGCGTGGCTGGCACGACGCTGGGATGACCCGGCGTTCCCGCACAGTTTCCCGTGGTTCGGCACCGAGCGTTATTGGGGCGATCAGGTGTTGGCGTTACGCGAACAACTGTCGGCCCTTAATGAAGAGCCGCTGAAGTTGTTCTGATTTAGGAAAGGATCAGCGCGCCCACGGTGCCCGGCGCGAATCGTTGAGACCCAGCAGATAGCTGTCGCCACCCAACTGGCTCATCTGCTGGCGAATCCAGCCGGCGCGGCGCGACACGTAAGCGGTCGGATGGCTGGCGCTCCACACGCGTGGATTCGGCAACACCGCCGCCAGATAACTCGCCTGCTGGCGCGACAAGGACTTGGCACTGACACCGAAATGATGACGGGCGGCAGCTTCGGCGCCGAACACACCGTCATCCCACTCGACGCTGTTCAGGTACACCTCAAGAATCCGCTGCTTGGGCCAGAACACCTCGATCAACGCGGTGAACCAGGCTTCGAGGCCTTTGCGCAGATAACTGCGCCCTGCCCACAGAAACAGGTTTTTCGACACTTGCTGGCTCAAGGTGCTGGCGCCACGAATCGAGCCGCCGAGTTCGTTGTGCGCGAGTGCGGCCTGAATTGCGCTGAAATCAAAACCCCAGTGCTCTGGGAATTTCTGATCTTCGCCGGCCATGACCGCGACTTTGAGGTCGTCGGAGATCTCGTCCCACGGCTTCCACGTGCGTTGCAGATCAATCGGCTCGCCGTCGACCCACGACTCGACCTTGCGCTCGACCATCAGCGCCGTGCCCGGCGGCGGTACGAAACGAAAGATCAGCACCAGCACAATGCTACCGCCCGCGAACCAGAGCAGGGCCTTCGTAAGACGACGGAAAATTGTACGCAGCATAGAGATGGCTTGGCCGAACCCGTGGAGCGGGCCATTATACAGACCCTGCCGATCGAGTCTGACTGGAGTTCTTCATGTTGCGTGGCTTTCTGCTGCTGGCCGCTTTCTTTGGTTTCACCGGTGTCGCGCTGGGCGCATTCGCCGCCCACGGCCTGAAAAACCGCCTGACGCCGGAATATCTGGCGATTTTCCACACCGGCGTCACCTATCAATTGGTGCACACCCTGGCGTTGTTCGGCGTTGCGCTACTGGCCACGCAGATTCAGGGCCGACTGGTCGCCTGGGCCGGCGTGTCCTTCACTGTCGGCATTCTGCTGTTCTCCGGCAGCCTGTACGTGCTGACCACCACCGGCATCAGCAAACTCGGCATCATCACCCCGTTCGGCGGCCTGGCCTTCCTTATTGGCTGGCTGTGCCTGGGCCTCGCCGCGTGGCGCTTGCAACTGACCGCTTGACGCTTGGTGCTGACCTTTAGGTCATGATCGGGCTAGAATGCCAGCCCCTAAAAATGATGGCGGCATTGCGCATGCGCATTCAGTTGAACGGCGAATCCCTTGAACTGCCCGACGGTGAAACCGTTGCGGCCCTGATCACCCGTCTGGAACTGACCGGACGCCGGGTGGCAGTTGAACTCAATCTGGATATCGTCCCGCGCAGCCAGCATGCCGACACCACGCTCAACGACGGTGACAACGTCGAAGTCGTGCACGCCATCGGCGGCGGCTAAGCGGGCGGCCCGCAAGGGCACAGAATTCTGCAAGACCCTCACTCCTAAAGAGGATTCCCCATGAGCATCGTTCGTAGCGACAAGCCTTTTGTGCTGGCCGGTCGTACTTACCAGTCGCGTTTGCTGGTTGGTACCGGCAAGTACCGTGACATGGAAGAAACCCGTCAGGCCATCGAAGCCTCGGGTGCCGAGATCGTCACCTTCGCCGTGCGCCGCACCAACCTCGGTCAGATCGAAGGCGAGCCGAACCTGCTCGACGTGTTGTCGCCGGAGCGCTACACCTTCCTGCCGAACACCGCCGGTTGCTACGACGCCATCGAAGCCGTGCGCACCTGCCGCCTGGCCCGTGAGTTGCTCGACGGCCACAACCTGGTGAAGCTGGAAGTCCTGGCTGACCAGAAGACTCTGTTCCCTAACGTCATCGAAACCCTCAAGGCCGCCGAAACGCTGGTCAAGGAAGGTTTCGACGTGATGGTTTACACCAGCGATGACCCGATCATCGCCCGGCAACTGGCAGAAATCGGCTGCATCGCGGTGATGCCGCTGGCCGGTCTGATCGGTTCCGGTCTGGGGATCTGCAACCCGTACAACCTGCAGATCATCCTCGAAGAAGCCAAGATCCCTGTGTTGGTCGATGCCGGTGTCGGCACTGCGTCCGACGCAACCATCGCCATGGAACTGGGTTGCGATGCGGTGCTGATGAACTCGGCCATCGCCCATGCCCAGCAACCGGTGATGATGGCTGAAGCCATGAAACACGCCATCGTTGCAGGCCGTCTGGCCTATCTCGCTGGCCGTATGCCGAAAAAACTCTATGCCAGCGCCTCTTCGCCGCTGGATGGTCTGATCAAGTAAGAGCCATTGATGACTGAATCGAACGACACGCCTATCCAGCCGGAAGAAGGCGACGAGCGCCAACACCGCCGCATCAAGAGCTTCGTGATGCGTGCCGGGCGCATGACCGAAGGCCAGCAAAAAGGTCTGGATCAAGGCACCCCGCTGTTCGTGCTGCCGCTGGCCGACGCGCCGGTGGATTACGATCAAGTGTTCGGCCGTTCGGCGCCGCGCTCGCTGGAGATCGGTTTCGGCATGGGCCAATCGCTGCTGGAAATGGCTGCAGCGGCACCGGATCAGGATTTCATCGGTGTTGAAGTTCACCGTCCGGGTGTCGGCGCGCTGCTCAATGGCGTGCTGACCCAAGGCCTGACCAACCTGCGGGTCTACGATTGCGACGCGATCGAAGTGCTCAACCGCTGCATCGCCGACAACAGCCTCGATCGCCTGATGCTGTTCTTCCCGGATCCGTGGCACAAGAGCCGCCACCACAAGCGTCGTATCGTTCAGGCCTCGTTCGCTGAACTGGTACGTAGCAAGTTGAAGGTCGGCGGCATTCTGCACATGGCCACCGACTGGGAACCGTACGCTGAATACATGCTGGAAGTGATGAACGTCGCGCCGGGTTACCGCAACCTCGCCGAAGACGGCAAGTGCGTACCCCGCCCGGCCGAACGCCCGATCACCAAGTTCGAACGCCGCGGCGAACGTCTTGGCCACGGCGTGTGGGACCTGAAGTTCGAAAAACAGTCCTAAGCATCACGCGATGATCGTTCCCACGCTCTGCGTGGGAACGATCAAAAGCGGCCGAAAGATCAGCGGCGGTCGGCGACTACGCCGATGAGGACGAGGACTACCAACAGCACTGGCGCCAGGCTGTAGTTGTTGAACTGGCTCAAGCCTTTGATCACCCACGGTGTCGCGTAGATCAGCGCCGCGCCGCTGCCGATCACGCACAGCAGCGCCATCAGCGGTACGCGCAAAGCGCCGGCGATGCTGCCCAGACGTTGCTCGACCCAGCCTTTGAAGTCAGCGCCGAACAGCACCAGCAGGCAGCCGACCAGCGCCAGGGCGATTTCCGAGAGGTTGCTGCGGCTCCAGCGGGAGACGGTGGCGAGCAGGTCGAGTATCAAATCCATGGTTTTTCCTTAGGGCTGCCGTTGGGCGTTGGGCTCAGCTCAGAAATTTCTGCAGCAAATCGTTGAGGAACAATTGTCCGCGCTCGGTGGCCGCCAGACGTGACGGTTCGACCTGCAACAGACCGCTTTGTTCTGCATCTGCCCGGGCCTCGGCGAGACTATCGAGCGACAGCCCGGTGCGCTCCGGATAGAGCCGCGATTCCACGCCATCAGTCAGGCGCAACGCGTTCATCAAAAAGTCGAAGGGCAGCTCATCATTGCTCAGCGATTTCTCGCCAGCCTGAAAGTTTTTCGCCGGGTTCAGATAGTCCTTCGGCAACCGCGTCTTCCACGTCCGCACGATGCGCCCGTCCGGATGACTCAACTTGCCATGCGCGCCCGCACCGATGCCGATGAAGTCGCCAAAACTCCAGTAATTGAGGTTATGCCGCGCCGGTCGCCCGGCCTGTGCATAAGCCGAGACTTCGTATTGCGCGTAACCGTGCTCGGCCAACAGCGCCTGTCCGGCTTCTTGGATGTCCCACAGCGTGTCGTCTTCCGGCAGCACCGGCGGCTGATTCCAGAACACCGTGTTCGGCTCCAGCGTCAGTTGATACCAGGAGATGTGCGTCGGATTCAGCTCGATGGCCTGGCGCAGATCGCTCAAGGCATCGTCCAGCGACTGATCGGGCAAACCGTGCATCAAATCGAGGTTGAAGTTATCGAAGCCAGCCTGCCGCGCCATACCCGCCGCGCGCACCGCTTCGTCACCGTTGTGAATCCGACCCAGCGCCTTGAGTTTTTCCTGCTGGAAGCTCTGGATACCGATCGACAGACGATTGATCCCCAGCTTGCGGTAGGCGACAAACTTCTCTTGCTCGAACGTGCCCGGATTGGCTTCCAGAGTAATTTCGATGTCGTCGGCAAACGGAATGCGCTGCTCGACGCCTTCGAGCAAACGCCCAAGCGCTTCAGCGCTGAACAGACTTGGCGTACCGCCACCGAAGAAGATCGACGTCAGCTCTCGGCCATAAACCGCGTGCAGATCCTGATCGAGATCGGCCAGCAAGGCGTCGACGTATTCCTGCTCCGGCAACACCGGGCTGGCGGTGTGCGAGTTGAAATCGCAATACGGGCATTTGCGCACACACCACGGGATGTGGATGTACAGCGACAAGGGCGGCAGCGTTGGCAGCGGCGCCCGAGGCGAAGAAGCGGCGCCGCCGATGATCAGCGACGACGCAGAAGAGTCACGGGTCATTTCAAGCCCAGACGCTGGCGCAGCAGATCCATTGCACGGGCGCGGTGGCTGATCTGGTTCTTGTCGGCCGGGCTCAGTTCGGCACTGGACACGTCGCGTTCCGGCACCCAGAACAGCGGGTCATAACCGAAACCGTGTTCGCCGCTGGCAGCGGTCAGAATGCGCCCGTGCCACAGGCCTTCGCAGAGGATCGGCAACGGATCATCGGCATGACGCACCAACGCCAGCACGCACACGAACTGCGCACCACGCTCGGCTTCCGGCACGTCCTTCAAGGCGTCGAGCAGTTTGGCGTTGTTCGCCGCATCGCCCTTACCGTCGGCATAACGCGCCGAATAGATGCCCGGCGCACCGCCAAGGAAATCCACTGCCAGACCGGAATCGTCGGCCAGCGCCGGCAGCCCGGAAATGCGTGCGGCGTTGCGTGCCTTGAGGATCGCGTTCTCGACGAACGACAGACCGGTTTCTTCCGGCTCGACCTTGCTCCACTCGCCAATCGAGCGCAGTTGCACCGATTCGCCGAGCATGGCCTGAAGTTCTTTGAGTTTGCCGGCGTTATGGCTGGCCAGTACGAGCTGCTTGATGTTCATTATTCGCCGGGAAAAAGTTCTTGGTTGAAATTGATGGTGTTGATCTTGTCGCCGTTCTGCACCTTGATTTCAAAGGTGCGGGTTTCCTGTTGTTCCACCGGGTATTGGGCGATGTAGTACACCGCGCCCTGTTCGGTGACCTGACGGAAATTCAGCGGCACGCTCTTGCTGGTCAGGTCTTTGACTGTGCCGGTGACGCTGGCGATCAGCGGTTTGCCGTCCTTGATCACCGAGACATTGATCACGCCTTGATTCTTGCTACGGATCAGCTCCGCGGCCTTGGCGATGTCCGGTTGCAGGTACGTCGAGTTGAAAGTGTTGTAGTGCACCGTCACGTCGCCAAAGGTTTCCTGACGCTCGCCTTTGATGACGTCGGCCGCCAGAGCGCTGGCGCTCAGGCAGGCAGTCAATAACAACAACGCTAAACGACCCATGATCGTGCTCCTCGAAATGGCGTGGCTCAGACCGCGACCTTGTGGTCGGCAAGCACCGGACTGCTGACGCGGTAGATACCAATCTCACCTAATAGATTAGGCCATAGCTTACTGGCCCACCCGTGACGGTGCTGTTGATCCACGGCAAGCCGATCAATGACCTTCGCGTCACGTTCGCGGCAAAGTGCCTCAAAGTCTTCGAAGGTGCAGAAGTGAATGTTCGGCGTGTTGTACCAGGTGTACGGCAGAAATTCCGAAACCGGCATGCGCCCCTTGCTCGCCAGATACCAGCGGCAGCGCCAGTGGCCGAAGTTCGGGAAGGTGATGATGCACTGACGACCGACCCGCAGCATTTCGTCGAGGATCTTGTCCGGGTAGTGCACGGCTTGCAGGGCCTGGGTCATGACGACGATGTCGAAACTGTTGCTGGCGAAGTTGCCCAGGCCCTTGTCCAGATCCTGCTCGATGACGTTGACGCCTTTGGCCACGCATTGGGCGATGTTGTCGGCGTCGTTTTCCAGGCCATAACCGGTGACGTTCTTGTTGTCGCGCAGCCAGGTCAGCAGTTCGCCGTCACCGCAACCGAGGTCGAGGACGCGGCTGCCGGCGGGGATCCATTCCTGGATGATTTCCAGATCAGCTCTCATGGCTTTCTCACAACGTGATGCGGTTCATGTAATTGCCGAACGCCTGCAAGTAGCGCGGGATCGGAATCAGGAAAGCGTCGTGGCCCTGCGGCGCGTCGATTTCCAGATAGCTGACGTCTTTGCGCGCCGCCATCAGCGCATCCACCAGCTCACGCGAACGCGCCGGGGAGAAGCGCCAGTCGGTGGTGAACGACATCACGCAAAATTTGGCCGTGGCGTTTTCGAAGGTTTTCGCCAGATCATCGTCGAAGTTCGCCGCCGGATCGAAGTAATCCAGCGCCTTGGTCATCAACAGATAAGTGTTGGCGTCGAAGCGTCCGGAGAACTCTTCGCCCTGATAACGCAGGTAGCTTTCGACCTGAAACTCGACACTGTGGAAGTCGTAATTGAGCTTCTCGCTCTTCAGGCCACGGCCGAATTTCTCGCCCATCGAATCGTCGGACAGGTACGTGATGTGCCCGACCATGCGCGCCAGCATCAAGCCGCGCTTGGGGATCACGCCCGCTTCCTGGAACGAACCGCCGTGGAATTCCGGATCCGTGAGGATCGCCTGACGCGCGACTTCGTTGAAGGCGATGTTCTGCGCCGACAGCTTCGGTGCCGAGGCGATGGCCAGGCAGTGACGCACGCGATCCGGATAGGTGATCGTCCATTGCAGCGCCTGCATGCCGCCGAGGCTGCCGCCAATCACCGCCGCCCACTGGCCGATGCCGAGCAGGTCAGCGAGACGCGCCTGGCTGTGCACCCAATCTTCCACGGTGAGCACCGGGAAGTCGGCACCGAACGGTTTGCCGGTCTCCGGGTTGATGCTGCTCGGGCCGGTGGAGCCGTTGCAGCCGCCGAGGTTGTTCAGGCTGACCACGAAGAATTTATTGGTGTCGATCGGTTTGCCGGGGCCGATGCAGCTGTCCCACCAACCGGGTTTACGGTCGTCGACGCTGTGATAGCCAGCGGCGTGGTGGTGGCCGGACAAGGCGTGGCAAATCAGTACGGCGTTGCTCGCTTGCGCGTTCAGCGTGCCGTAGGTTTCGTAGATCAGGTCATAGGCGGCCAGCGACCGGCCACAGGCCAAGGCCAGCGGTTCGCTGAAGTGCGCGGTTTGCGGCGTCACCAGACCAACAGAATCGGGGGGAAAGGCAGTTGGCATCGACCCTGCTCTCGTTGAAATGAGGCGTAAGTCTAAAGACCGGGGGGGTTAGCGGCAAGCAACGATCGGGCCTCATTCATTCATCGAACGCGCCCCCTGTGGCGAGGGGATTTATCCCCGTTGGGTGGCGAAGCCGCCCCCTGCGTTCTATCAGCCAAACCGGGTTGGCAGGTTTTACGACTGCTGCGCAGCCGAGCGGGGATAAATCCCCTCGCCACAGGAGATCAGGGGCGCACTAGTCCGGGCAAATCCGGCAACTTCTTCGGCGAGCAAATCTTCACTCGCTTCTGCCGGTTCAACTCACCGCTGAGCAAACTCACCTGACTCTTCGAAACCCCAAACGCCTTGGCCAGAAAGCCCATCAGATAAGCATTGGCCTTGCCCTCGACCGGCGGCGCGGTCAGGCGAATCTTCAGGCGATCGCCGTGCAGCCCGGCGAAATCATCGCTGCGGGCTGCCGGTTGCAGGTGACACTCGAGGATCAAGTCGTCACCGTCCCATCGAAACCAGCTCACATCAGCAGACGGAGGATTTCCGGCATCATCGTCATCGCCGCCAGATTGTTGATCACCAGCATGTCGATCAGCTTCAGCGCGAGGAAGGCGAAGATCGGCGACAGATCCAGACCGCCAAGGTTTGGCAGGATTTTGCGGAACGGCGCCAATGCCGGCTCGCAGATCTGATTAACCAGCTCAGCACCCGGATTGTGGCTGCCCGGCGCAACCCACGACAGAATCACGCTGATGATCAGGGCGAAGAAGAAAATCTTCAGGAACAGCGCGGTCACGCCGATCAGCGACCAGATAAACAGTTGCAGCGGGTTGCCAGTGGTGCCGTACGTCAGCAGCAGGGTCAGCGCCATCAGCGCCAGTTGCACCAGAATTGCCAATACCAGCGAGGACATGTCCAGACCGAACACGCTCGGAATGATCCGGCGCAGGGGTTTGAGCAGAGGCTGGGTCGCTTTGACGATGAACTGGCACAGCGGGTTGTAGAAATTCGCCCGCACCAGTTGCAGCACGAAACGCAGCAGCACGATCAGCAGGTACAGACTGCCGAGGGTTTGCAGCACGTAAACCGCTGCAGTGTTCAATCCAATCATGTAAGGCTCCTTATTTGCCCAGTTGTTCGGCCATTTCGGCCGAGCGGTGCGCGGCGGCGCCGAGTGCGGTTTCGACCAGGGCTTCGAAGCCATTGGCCTGGAAAGATTTGATGGCAGCTTCTGTGGTGCCATTTGGCGAAGTCACCCGGCGACGCAGTTCGGCGGCGTCGACATCGCTTGCGACGGCCATGTGCGCGGCGCCCAAAGCGGTTTGCAGCGTCAGTTGTTCAGCAACTTCCTTCGGCAGACCGAGTTTGACGCCGGCAGCGGTCATCGCTTCGATCAGCAGGAAGAAGTACGCCGGGCCGGAGCCGGACACTGCCGTCACCGCATCCAGTTGCTGTTCTTCGTTCAGCCACAGCGCGATGCCGACGGCGGACAGCAGCTCTTCAGCCTGCTGACGCTGCTCGCCAGTCACTTCGCTGGTCGCAAACAAACCGCTGACGCCCTGACGCAGCAACGCCGGGGTGTTCGGCATGCAACGCACGATCGGCTGCTCGCCGAGCCAAGCGGTCATGCTCGCGCAGGTGATGCCGGCGGCAATCGACACCACCAGTTGATTCGGTTTCAGGCTCGGGCGAATCGCTTCGCACACGGTTTTCATGGCTTGCGGCTTGACCGCCAGCACGATCACGTCGACGCCGTCGATGGCTTGAGCGTTGTCGGCAAACGTTTCGATGCCGTGCTCAGCGCTGACCCTGGCGCGGGTTTCTTCGCCCGGATCGCTGGCACGGATGTGTGCAGCTTCCAGACCTTTGGCGCGCAGGCCGCCGATCAAACTGGCCGCCATGTTGCCCGCACCGATAAACGCAATACGTGTGTTGCTCATGTGTGGTCCTTATCTGCAAACGTTCAAGATTGGGAATAGTCGCGGGCGCCAAACAGGGCCGTACCGATACGCACCCAAGTGGCGCCTTGGGCGATGGCCGACTCAAGGTCGTGGCTCATGCCCATGGAAAGTGTGTCGAGCGGAAAATCGAGGCTCGCCTGCAATTTCTGCACGGCGGCGAAGGCCGCGTCTTGCTCGGCGCGGTCGTCGGTCGGCTCGGGAATCGCCATCAAACCGCGCAGTTTCAGGCGCGGCAATGCGCTGATGGCCGCGGCCAATGCCGGCAGATCGTCAGGCGTGCAGCCGGATTTACTGATCTCACCGCTGACGTTGACCTGAATGCAGATGTTCAGCGGCGGCAACTCGGCCGGGCGCTGTTCGGACAGACGTTGAGCGATTTTCAGGCGATCCACGGAGTGCACCCAGTCGAAATGCTCGGCAATCGCGCGAGTCTTGTTCGATTGAATGGGGCCGATGAAGTGCCAGATCAAGGGCAGGTCGGCCAGTTCGAGCTGTTTGCTCAAGGCTTCCTGCAGATAGTTCTCACCAAAGTCGCGCAGGCCGGCGGCATACGCTTCGCGCAGGGCCTCGGCGGGTTTGGTCTTGCTCACGGCGAGCAACTGGACGCTGTTTTCAGGACGGTGTGCGGCTTGGGTCGCGGTCTGGATGCGCGAACCAACGTGGGAAATGTTGTCTGCTATCGTGGACATCAAGAGGCGCCAGCGGTCTGAAGGTTCGCGGCATTCTACTGGAATTGAGGAACGCTATGGATATCACTGAACTGCTGGCCTTCAGCGCCAAACAAGGCGCGTCCGACCTGCACCTGTCGGCCGGTCTGCCGCCGATGATCCGCGTCGACGGCGATGTGCGGCGGATCAATCTGCCGCCGCTGGATCACAAGCAAGTGCACGAACTGATCTACGACATCATGAACGACACCCAGCGGGTCGACTTCGAGAAACATCTGGAAACCGACTTTTCCTTCGAAGTCCCCGGCGTGGCGCGCTTTCGGGTCAATGCGTTCAACCAGAACCGCGGCGCCGGCGCCGTATTCCGTACCATTCCGTCGAAAGTGCTGAGCATGGACGACCTCGCCATGGGCGATGTTTTCCGCAAGATCACCGATGCCCCGCGCGGGCTGGTGCTGGTCACCGGGCCGACCGGCTCGGGCAAGTCGACCACGCTGGCGGCGATGATCGATTACCTCAACAGCCATCGCCATCACCACATCCTGACCATCGAAGACCCGATCGAATTCGTTCACGAATCGCGCAAATGTTTGATCAATCAGCGCGAAGTCCACCGCGATACGCGCAGTTTCGCCACGGCATTACGCTCAGCGTTAAGGGAAGACCCGGACGTGATTCTCGTCGGTGAGATGCGCGACCTGGAAACCATTCGCCTGGCGCTCACCGCTGCTGAAACCGGGCATCTGGTGTTCGGCACCCTGCACACCACGTCGGCGGCGAAAACCATCGACCGAGTGGTGGACGTGTTCCCCGGTGACGAGAAATCAATGGTGCGCTCGATGCTCTCGGAGTCGTTGCTGGCGGTGGTCTCACAGACGCTGATCAAGAAGATCGGCGGCGGCCGGGTCGCGGCGCACGAGATCATGCTCGGTACCTCAGCGATCCGTAATCTGATCCGCGAAGACAAAGTCGCGCAGATGTATTCGGCGATTCAGACCGGTGGCTCGCTGGGCATGCAGACCCTCGACATGTGCCTGAAAGATCTGGTGAGCAAAGGCTTGATCAGCCGCGAGCATGCGCGGGAGAAAGCGCGGACGCCGGATAATATCTGATCGCTTTTATTCAGCCTCCCCGGTGGAGGCTCAATCCTTCGTTCACACATTCCTGACCAATCAGCTACGGCATTCGCTGGCAAACCTCCTTACAATCCCCTCCTTTGTTAGCTGCCTAAGCAAGGATTCTGCATGCAAGCTGCCAACCCGCGTCGCGGGTACATTCTGGGCCTCACGGCCTACATCATTTGGGGCCTGTTCCCGATCTATTTCAAAGCCATCGCCGAAGTACCGGCAGTCGAGATCATCATCCATCGGGTGCTGTGGTCGGCGCTGTTCGGCGCGTTGCTGCTGATGGTGTGGAAACACCCGGGCTGGCTGCGCGAGTTGCTCGACAATCCCAAACGTCTGGCGATTCTGGCCTTGAGCGGCACGCTGATCGCGGCCAACTGGCTGACGTATGTGTGGTCGGTGAACAACGGACGCATGCTGGAAGCGAGCCTCGGTTACTACATCAACCCGTTGGTGAATGTGTTGCTGGGGATGATGATTCTCGGCGAACGACTGCGGCGGATGCAGTGGATTGCGGTTGGGCTGGCCGCGGTGGGTGTGGCGCAGCAGGTCTGGCAGGTCGGCAGTCTGCCGTGGGTATCGCTGGTGCTGGCGCTGACCTTCGGTTTTTATGGGCTGATTCGCAAACAGGCGCCAGTCAAGGCGTTGCCGGGTCTGGTGGTGGAAACCTGGATGCTGGTGCCGATTGCCATCGCCTGGCTGCTGTTCAACCAGACCGCGACCAGCGCGCAACCTGAATTCTGGACAACCTCGCAAGCCTGGTGGCTAGTCGCCGCCGGCCCGGTGACGCTGGTGCCGCTGGTGTGTTTTAACGCAGCCGCGCGGCATTTGCCCTACACCACGCTGGGCTTCCTGCAATACCTCGCGCCGACGCTGGTGCTGCTGCAAGCGGTGCTGCTGTTTGGCGAGCACTTGTCGTCCAGCACGCTGGTCGCGTTCATGTTTATTTGGGCCGGTCTGGCGGTGTACAGCGTCGATGCGTGGATAAGTTTGCGTCGTCGCAGCTGATCAAAAAACACACAAACCTCCGCAGGCCACTGTTCTCGTGGCCTGCAACGTTCCGTCCCAAGGTTATCCACAGCGTGATCCCCGCCGTTTGTGTGCAAGTCACTGAATGCTGGCGGTTTTTTGATCAACTCCAGCAAAGCCACGGCGGGCGTGGCTTTGCGCGCAGTCTCTACAGGTTATCCACAGGCAGGTGCACGTTAAAACTGGATAACCTGATTGGCGTTTAAAGGTCTGTGCGTAACACCAGTTCGACCATCAGATCATCAGCCAGGGTTTCCAGGCGTGACTGCAACACGTCGAGTGACAAAGTTAACGGCACGGCGAGAATCGCTTCGGCGTGGAACAGCGGCTCGCTGCTCATCGGCGCCGGTCGTACTTCGGTCACCAGCCGTTCGAGGTTCACGCCCTGCTCGCTCAGCAAACGGGTGATGTCGCGCACAATCCCCGGGCGGTCGTTACCCACCAGTTCCATGGCGATCGGTTTCCAGGTGCAGGATTGTTCGATACCGCTTTCAGCGATCAACACGCGAATGCCGTGAGTCGACAATGCTTGTAGGGCATCGACCAATTCGTCGTAAGCCTCTGCCGGCACGCCCACCCGCAAAATCCCGGCGAACTGCCCGGCCATCCGCGACATGCGACTTTCCAGCCAGTTACCGCCGTGCTCGGCAATGCATTGGGCAATGCGCTCGACCTGCCCGGGCTTGTCCGGGGCGAAAACGGTGAGTACGAGATGATCCATGGCGCCGCCCTCTTGTCATGACTGTTGTTATAGAAGGGGAAGTATAGGCAAGGGCGTTGATTCAGCCTGACCCGACCTGCCTTGCTGGAAAACTGGGTTTGGGTTTGGGTTTGGGTTTGGGTTTGGGCATGAACCTGTGGCGAGGGGATTTATCCCCGTCCGGCTGCGCAGCAGTCGTAAATCCTGCCAACTCGGTTTACCTGCCAAGAACGCTGGGGGCGGCTTCGCCACCCAACGGGGATAAATCCCCTCGCCACAATTGACCCCACCACCAATACCTATGTGACAGATGCCATAGCAGCCAAATAGTATTTATGTGTACAACTTTTGATATTTAGCTGGAACAATCCAATGGTTTTTTGAGAACATCCCGTTCCGCGATGTGACCGCAATGCGACATGAGGTCGCAGAACGACGTAATTAGTCTGATTTTCACAAGCGCAACTCATCATGTAGTATGCCGCAGCGCGCACTACATAACGCTGAACCGATGTCTGCCCGAAGCCTGTTCGCAACCCTGAAAGCCCCGTCAGCAAGGCCCCAAGCCGTTGATTGGTTCCAGCCCAGCCGCCAGCAATGGCATGTACTGGTCGGCAGGTTTGTGGTTTAAATGGCCCAGAGGCTTCATTGTCAAAATTGAAGAGCTGAAAAGCGAAATAGCTGAGCAGAGTGAGGCAAGCAATGACTGAACACGTTCAAGTCGGTGGCCTGCAGGTCGCCAAAGTCCTGTTCGACTTCGTGAACAACGAAGCCATTCCCGGTACCGGCCTCACCGCCGAAAAATTCTGGGAAGGTGCCGACAAGGTCATTCATGACCTGGCGCCGAAGAACAAAGCCCTACTCGCCAAACGCGATGACTTCCAGGCTCGTATTGACGCCTGGCATCAGGAACGCAACGGTCAGGCGCACGACGCCGTGGCCTACAAAGCCTTCCTGCAAGAAATCGGTTATCTGCTGCCAGAAGCGGCTGATTTCCAGGCAACGACGCAAAACGTCGATGATGAAATCGCCCGTACCGCCGGCCCGCAACTCGTTGTGCCGGTGATGAACGCTCGCTTTGCTCTCAATGCTTCGAACGCCCGCTGGGGTTCGCTGTATGACGCCCTCTACGGCACCGACGCGATCAGCGAAGAAGGTGGCGCGGAAAAAGGCAAAGGCTACAACAAGGTGCGTGGCGACAAAGTCATCGCCTTCGCCCGCGCGTTCCTCGACGAAGCCGCGCCATTGGCGGCTGGCTCCCACGTCGATTCGACCGGCTACAAAATCGCCGACGGCAAACTGGTGGTCACCCTCAAGGGCGGCAGCAACAGTGGCCTGCGCGACGATGCACAACTGATCGGTTTCCAGGGCGACGCCAACGCGCCAATCGCGATCCTGCTGAAACACAACGGTCTGCATTTCGAAATCCAGGTCGACGCTACTACCCCGGTTGGCCAGACCGACCCGGCCGGCGTCAAAGACATCCTGATGGAAGCGGCGCTGACCACCATCATGGACTGCGAAGACTCCGTGGCCGCCGTCGATGCTGACGACAAAGTGGTGATCTACCGCAACTGGCTCGGCCTGATGAAGGGCGACCTGTCGGAATCCGTGTCCAAGGGCGGCCAGACCTTCACCCGCACCATGAACCCGGATCGCACCTACGCCGCGCCAAATGGCGGTGAAGTGACGCTGCACGGTCGTTCGCTGTTGTTCGTGCGTAACGTTGGTCACCTGATGACCATCGACGCGATCCTCGACAAAGACGGTAACGAAGTGCCGGAAGGCATTCTCGACGGTCTGGTCACTTGCCTCGCGGCGATGCACAACCTCAACGGCAACACCTCGCGGCGCAACACTCGCACCGGCTCGGTCTACATCGTTAAACCGAAGATGCACGGCCCGGAAGAAGCGGCGTTCACCAACGAGCTGTTCGGTCGCATCGAAGACGTGCTGGGCCTGAAGCGCAACACCCTGAAAGTCGGGATCATGGACGAGGAGCGCCGCACCACGGTCAACCTCAAGGCCTGTATCCAGGCGGCCAGCGAGCGCGTGGTGTTCATCAACACCGGTTTCCTCGACCGCACCGGCGACGAAATCCACACCTCCATGGAAGCCGGCCCGGTTGTGCGCAAGGCCGACATGAAGGCTGAGAAGTGGATCGGCGCTTACGAAAACTGGAACGTCGATATCGGTCTGAGCACCGGCCTGCAAGGTCGTGCGCAAATCGGTAAAGGCATGTGGGCGATGCCGGATCTGATGGCCGCGATGCTTGAGCAGAAAATCGCGCACCCATTGGCTGGCGCCAACACCGCTTGGGTGCCATCGCCGACTGCCGCTGCACTGCACGCGCTGCACTACCACAAGGTTGACGTGTTCGCCCGTCAGGCCGAACTGGCCAAACGTGCTCGCGCGTCGGTCGACGACATCCTGACCATCCCGCTGGCGGTCAACCCGAACTGGACGCCAGAGCAGATCAAGAACGAACTGGACAACAATTCCCAGGGCATTCTTGGTTACGTGGTGCGCTGGATCGACCAGGGTGTGGGTTGCTCGAAAGTGCCGGACATCAATGACGTCGGCCTGATGGAAGACCGTGCCACGCTGCGTATCTCCAGCCAGCACATCGCCAATTGGCTGCGCCACGGCGTGGTCACCGAAGCGCAAGTGATGGAAAGCCTCAAGCGCATGGCGCCGGTGGTAGATCGTCAAAACGCCAATGACCCGCTGTACCGTCCGCTGGCCCCGAACTTCGACAGCAACATCGCCTTCCAGGCGGCGGTCGAACTGGTGGTCGAAGGCACCAAGCAGCCGAACGGTTACACCGAGCCGGTTCTGCACCGTCGTCGTCGCGAGTTCAAGGCGGCTAACGACCTGTAAATTCGCGTAGAAGTGAAAAAGCCCTGATCTTTTGATCAGGGCTTTTTTATTGGACGCAGAATCAAAAGATCGCAGCCTTCGGCAGCTCCTACAGAGATTTCGTGTAGGAGCTGCCGAAGGCTGCGATCTTTTGATCTTTAATACGTCAAGGCTCAATCCCCAACTCGCGCTTCACCAGCGCCAGCAACTGCGTCGTATCAATCGGCTTGAGCAGAAAATCCACCACGCTCAAATGCATCGCCGCAATCGCATCCTTCACATCGGCATCGCCCGAGACAATGATGATCGGCATCGCCGCCCGCACCGACTCGCGCACCTGCCGAATCAAGTCCAGCCCATCGACATTGCCCATGCGCAGATCGGTAATCACCAGGCCAATCGAAGGCTTTTCAGCGAGCATCTTCAACGCCGTCTCACCACTCGCCGCGGTCATGCAGCGAATGCCGTCCAACGCGAGAATCTCCGACAACAGCTCCCGGGCGTCTTTGTCGTCATCGACGATCAGCACACGCTGCGGCGGCAGGTCGGGTTCGAGCATCACTGCGCTGAGCGCTTCTCGCTCGGCGTCGCTCAAAATATCGTGGTCGGACATGGCGTTCTCTAAGTATTCAAATCAATCCCTTGGCAAGTGGTCAGACAGCGCTGGGCAGAGCTTCAATGTGCACTTCGTCGGATTTTTTTCCAAGGGGGTAACCGAGGGAATTTCCGACTGTTTGCGTAGGGCATCTCCGAAACTTCGCCAATGGTGGCAAAACCTAGACTTACGTCCAATGGGCACCCTGTCCGTAGGGGCCGACCATGGCCATAACGATCCGACAACAACAATTCGAAAAAGACTGCGGTAATGGTTATGAGTAAAGCGGACGCCTTCACCCAGGCAGGGAAAACCGCGGTATTGCAGAACATTCAGGGCACCCTGCAATTCCTCCAGCGCTTCCCGCCCTTCAATCAGATGGAACACGCCCACCTCGCTTATCTGGTGGAGCAATGTCAGCTGCGGTTTTACGCTCAGGGCGAGAGCATCATCAAACCCACTGACGGCCCGGTTGAACACTTCCATATCGTCAAGCAGGGCCGGGTGGTCGGCGAACGCCAGCACATCACCAAACCCGGCACAGAGACCACGTTTGAAATCACCACCGGCGAGTGTTTTCCGCTGGCCGCCCTGCTCGGCGAACGCGCGACGCGCACCGAGCATTTGGCCGGCGAGGATACCTTCTGCCTGCAACTGAACAAACTGGCGTTCATCAAACTGTTCGCCCTCTCCAACGCCTTCCGTGATTTCGCCTTGCGCGGGGTCAGCAGCCTGCTTGATCAGGTCAATCAGCAAGTGCAGCAGAAAGCCGTGGAAACCCTCGGCACGCAGTACTCGCTGAACACCCGACTGGGCGAACTGGCAATGCGTCACCCGGTGACGTGCAGCCCGGACACGCCGCTGCGCGAAGCGGTGAAGCTGATGCACGAGCAACAGGTCGGCAGCATCGTCGCCGTAGACGAAAACAAAGCACCGCTGGGGATTTTCACCCTGCGCGACTTGCGCCATGTGGTGGCCGAAGGCGTCGGTGATTTCAGCGAAGCCATCGAACGCCACATGACCCGCGCGCCCTTCTATCTTTCACCGGATCACAGTGCGTTCGATGCGGCGATTGCCATGACCGAACGGCACATCGCCCACGTTTGTCTGGTCAAGGATCAGCGCTTGTGCGGCGTGGTTTCCGAGCGCGATCTGTTTTCTCTGCAACGGGTCGATCTGGTGCATCTGGCGCGGACGATTCGCAGCGCGCAGCGGGTCGAACAATTGGTCACCCTGCGCGGCGAGATCGGCCAACTGGTCGAACGCATGCTCGCCCACGGCGCCTCGTCGACGCAGATCACCCACATCATCACCCTGCTCAACGACCACACCGTATGCCGGGTGATCGAGCTGACCCTCGCCGAAAAAGGCGACCCCGGCGTGCCCTTCAGTTGGCTGTGTTTCGGCAGCGAAGGCCGCCGCGAGCAAACGCTGCACACCGATCAGGACAACGGCATTTTGTTCGACGCTCGCGATGCTGCGCACGCCGCTGAGATTCGCGGCAAGCTGTTGCCGATTGCCCAGCAGATCAACCAGAGTCTGGCGCAATGCGGCTTCACCCTGTGCAAAGGCAACATCATGGCCGGCAACCCCGAGCTGTGTTTGTCGCGGGCGGAATGGGCGCGGCGCTTTGCGGCGTTTATTCGCGAGGCGACGCCGGAGAACCTGTTGGGGTCGAGTATTTATTTCGATCTGCGCGTGGTCTGGGGCGATGAAATAGGCTGCGAACAACTGCGCCGGGGCATTCTTGATCAGGTCGGTGACAACCGTTTGTTCCAGCGCATGATGGCCGAGAACGCCCTGCGCAATCGTCCGCCGGTGGGGCGCTTCCGCGAGTTTGTACTGGCGCGCAAGAACGGCGAGAAAGCCACGCTGGACTTGAAGGTTCAGGGGCTGACGCCGTTTGTGGATGGCGCGCGATTGCTGGCGTTGGCCAACGGTATCGACGCCAACAACACCCTCGAACGTTTCCGGCAACTGGTCGACAAGGAAGTCATCGAACGGCTGGACGGCGCGGCGTATGAAGAGGCGTATCACTTCATTCAGCAAACGCGCATGCAACAGCATCAGTTGCAGACGCGCGAGAATTTGCCGTACTCCAACCGCGTCGATCCCGACAGCCTCAATCATCTCGACCGGCGCATCCTCCGCGAATCCTTGCGGCAGGCGCAACGCCTGCAAAGCAGCCTGACCTTACGGTATCAGCTATGAGCCTGTTTTCGTGGCTGCGCCCGGCGAGTCCGGTGGTGCCGGCGGATTTTCAGCAGCGACTGGCGAAGCTGCCGGCTATCACTGAGCTGCGCGAATGCACCCTGCGCGAACAACGTTGGGTGGTGCTGGATCTGGAAACCACCGGACTCAACCTGAACAAGGATCGCGTGCTGTCGATTGGTGCGGTGGTGATCGAGGACGGCGCGATCGACTTCAGTCAGCAATTTGAACGCACCTTACAGTGCCGGGAGTTGAAGCTCAGCCCCAGTGTGTTGATTCATGGGCTGGGGCCGAATGCGATTGCTGCCGGTAGTGAGCCGGCTGAGGCGTTGCTGGAATTGCTGGAGTTTATTGGCGACAGCCCGGTGCTGGCGTTTCATGCGCCGTTTGATCAGCACATGCTCGGGCGTGCGGTGAAGGAGCATCTGGGGCACAAGTTGCAGCAGGTGTTTGTGGATGTCGCCGATATTGCGCCGCTGGTGTGTCCGCAAGCGCAGATCCGCGAGGCGGGGCTGGATGAGTGGATCGAGTGGTTTCGGCTGGAAGTGTTTGAACGGCATAACGCGAGCGCCGATGCGTTAGCGACGGCGGAGTTGGCGTTGATTCTGTTTAGCCGGGCGCGGGGGCAGCAGATTCATAGTCCGCTAAACCTTCAGCAGCGGTTGAGTCAGTGGAAGCGCCGGCAGCAGGCGCCTTCCTTTTAGATTTTCAGCACCCGCTCTGGCCTCTTCGCGAGCAAGCCCGCTCCCACAGGTTCTGCGCCGAAAGACGCTCCCTGTAGGAGCTGCCGAAGGCTGCGATCTTTTGACCTTGATCTTCAAAAACAAGATCAAAAGATCGCAGCCTTCGGCAGCTCCTACGGGGTTATCCAAACGTGCCATCTGACCAGTGGCCAATTGCTAACCATTCCCACCTCTGCGAGAATCGCGAACAATTCGCGTTAGTTAATATTTCCCAATCGGTGATATTCGGTGCCTGCAGCCCAAAGCCCTCACAGTGAACTCGTTGGTGCGATGTATCGCGACCATCGCGGTTGGCTATTGACGTGGCTGCGACGCAATGTGGCCTGTCCGCAACGGGCCGAAGATCTGAGTCAGGACACCTTCGTACGCCTGCTCGGTCGTGATGAGTTGCTGACACCCCGCGAACCGCGCGCCTTTCTGGTGGCGATTGCCAAAGGCCTGCTGTTCGATTACTTCCGCCGCGCCGCGCTGGAACAGGCCTACCTCACCGAACTGATGCTGATCCCCGAAGGCGAACAACCGTCGGTGGAAGAACAGCAACTGATCCTCGAAGACCTCAAGGCCATCGACCGCTTGCTCGGCAAACTGTCGACCAAGGCTCGTGCCGCCTTCCTTTATAACCGCCTCGACGGCCTCGGGCATGCCGAGATTGCCGAGAAGCTCGGCGTTTCGGTGCCGCGTGTGCGCCAGTACCTCGCGCAAGGTATTCGTCAGTGCTACATCGCCCTGTACGGTGAGCCGACGTGAGCCCGGCCAGTTCCAGACCGGTTCAGGCCCACGTGCTGGACGCGGCGATTGCCTGGCAGTTGACCCTCGACTCCAGCAGTCCGCTGGAGCGCGAAGAATTCGCCAAATGGCACGCGGCCAATGAAGAACACGCCCGGGCCTGGCGCCAGTTGGGCATGCTTGATCAGCGTTTCAGCGTGGCCAAAGGCCCGGCCCGCAGCGCTCTGCTGCAATCCCGGGAAAGCATCCGTCGCCGAGTGCGCAAGTTGGGCAGTGGTCTGGCGAGCGTTGTGGTGGTTGTCGGCGTGGCGTTGTTTGCTGGCGAACGTTATCTGCCGCTGGATTACTGGCTCGCCGATCAGCGCACCGCCACCGGTGAACAGCGCATCGTGCGGCTGTCCGATGGCACCGTGCTCAACCTCAATACCCACAGTGCGGTGGACGTGCGATTCGATGACAAGCGCCGACTGATCGTTCTGCAGGAAGGTGAAATCCTCGTGGAAACCGGTCACGGCGACGCGCGGCCCTTCATCGTCGAAACCCGTGAAGGCAGCATGCGTGCGTTGGGCACGCGGTTTTTGGTCAAGCGAGAAGACGAAGGCACGCGTCTGAGCGTGTTGCAGTCGGCTGTCGCGGCTCACCCGCAATCGAATCCGCAAGAGCAGATCCTGCACGAAGGCCAGCAGGTGTTCATGCGCAGTGACGGGCTCGACGCGATTGTCGCCCTCAACCCCGGCGCCGATGCCTGGACGCGCGGCATGTTGGTGGTCGACAACGCACGGCTGGGCGATCTGGTGCATGAGCTTGGGCGTTATCGTCGCGGGCATCTGGGTGTGGCGCCGGAAGTGGCGGATTTGCGCATTACTGGCAGCTTTCCGCTGCATGACACCGATAAGGCCTTGAGCGCGCTGCTGCCGACGTTGCCGGTGCAGATTGAGCAGCACACGCCTTATTGGGTGACGGTCGCGAAGGCTGATACCAAGCCTGAATAATGTGGTGTCCGAGTGACCGCTTTCGGGAGCAAGCCCCCTCCCACATTTGCAATGCATTCCCCCTGTGGGAGCGGGCTTGCTCGCGAATGGGCCGCCAGCCATAGCCCAAAAAACAGGTCTACCTCGAATATCAGCAGCACTATTTCCCGCAAATCGAAATTATTTTCATCCAGCCCTATCACTTTTTGATTTTCATCCGGCAAGCAGGCAATTGAGAAATATTTCCATTCAGGAGCCGCCGTATGTCCCGTTCGCTAGACACCTTGTTGCGCCCCAGTCTGCTGGCCGTCGCCATTGCCCTCAGCACCCCGCTGATCAGCAGCCCGTTGCTCGCCGCTGAACAAGCGTCCAGCGTTCGCGCTTACAACCTGCCGGCGGCGCCTCTGTCGACGACCCTGAACCAGATCGCCAGCCAGGGCGGCCTCGCGCTGTCGCTGAACCCGTCGCTGGCAGCGGGCAAGACCTCGGCACCGGTCAAAGGTCAGTACGACGCGGCCGGCGCGCTGCGTGCAGCCTTGAGCGGCACCGGTCTGCAACTGGAACAAAGCACTTCCGGCACCTACAGCCTGGTTGCCGTGCCTGAAGGCGTGATGGCCCTGCCGGAAACCGCGATCATCGGCGTAGAAAATCTGGAAACCGCGTGGAGCCCGGTCGAAGGCTACACCGCCACCCGCACCGCCGCCGGCACCAAGACCGACACCGCGCTGGTTGAAGCGCCGCGCTCGATCTCGGTGGCGACCCGTCAGCAAATGGACGACCGCAGCGTGCACAGCCTCGACGACGC
Organism: Pseudomonas sp. P1.31; assembly: GCF_001269815.1. NCBI lineage: Bacteria > Pseudomonadati > Pseudomonadota > Gammaproteobacteria > Pseudomonadales > Pseudomonadaceae > Pseudomonas > Pseudomonas sp. P1.31. The sequence goes on from NZ_LHVN01000039.1 coordinate 45,392, forward strand.
CGTGCGCTACATGCCGGGCATCACCGCCAGCAGTTTCGGCAGTGACACGCGCGCCGACTGGTTGCGTGTACGCGGTTTTGAACCGACCCAGTTCCTCGACGGCTTGCCGCTGCCAAAAGGCGTGTACGCCAACCCGAAACAGGAAACCTGGAACCTCGACCGCCTCGCCCTGCTGCGCGGCCCGGCGTCTTCGGTTTACGGCCAGACGCCTCCGGGCGGCTTGCTGGACATGGTCAGCCGCCGTCCAAGTGCCGAAGCCAGCAGCGAAATTCAGCTGCAATACGGCAGCGACAACCATCGCCAGATCAACTTCGCCAGCACCGGCAAGATCGATGAGGCTGGTCAGTTTCTCTACAGTCTCAGCGGCGTCGTGCGCGACAGTGGCACCCAAATCGACCACGTCGACAACAAGCGTTACAACATCGCGCCGAGCGTGACCTGGAACATCGACGACGATACCAAGTTCACCCTGCTGACCCAGTTCACCCGCGACGATACCGGCATCACCAGCCAGTTCCTGCCGATTCAGGGCACCAAGATCGACATGCCGTTCGGTGACGTTTCTCACCACAAGAACCTTGGCGATCCGGATTGGGAATATTACGACCGCACTTACTACGCGCTGGGTTATGCCTTTGAACATCGTCTGAACGATGTGTGGCAGTTCAAGCAGAACTTGCGTTACACCAAGTCCGATCTGGCATTCCAGGCGCTGACTCCAGGCTCTTATCCGTTCACGATGGTGGATGATCAAGGCAACGTCGGTCGCACTTCCACGGTAGTCGATGAGGACATCAGCCAGTTCGCCGTGGACAACAATTTCCAGGCTGACTTCGCTACCGGCGATATCCGCCACACCCTGCTGCTGGGCTTGGATCACCAGCGCAGCAACACCAATTACACCTCGATTTTCGGCGATGGCTTGACCACCAACGTCGTCAATCCGATCTACGGGCAACCGATCGTACGTCCACCGCGCTCTACCGCGTTTTATGACTACGACCAGAAGACCTACCAGACCGGCCTGTACGTGCAGGATCAAATGGCTCTCGACCAGTGGCGCCTGACCCTCGGTGGCCGTGAAGACTGGGTACACACCAGCACCCAGTTCATCAACAAGGGCGATGCCACCAACACGCAGCGCGACAAAAACTTCAGCGGCAACGCGGCAATCAGCTATGTCTTCGATTCGGGCTTCGTACCGTATCTGTCGTACGCCGAGTCCTTCCAGCCAACCGCTGGTGCCGACGCGACGTCCACCGATTCGCTCAAGCCAACCGAAGGCAAGCAGTGGGAACTGGGCATCAAGTACCAGCCACCGGGCAGCAAAACCCTGCTGACCGCTGCGGTGTATGACCTGACCCAGAAAAACGTTTCCGTAAACACCAACGTCAATGGCGTTTCGATCACCAGCCAGACCGGCGAAGTGAAAGTCAAAGGCCTGGAACTGGAAGCCGTTTCGGACGTGACCGATAACCTCAAGGTCATCGCCGCCTACACCCTGGCCAAGTCCGAAGTGCAGAAAGGCGTCGACAAGGGCAACCGTCTGCAACTGATGCCGAACCAGCAAGCCTCGCTGTGGACTGACTACACCTGGCACACCGGCGTGCTCGACGGTTTCGGCGTGGGTGCTGGCGTGCGTTACACCGGCAACACCTACGGCGACAAAGGCAACACTTGGCTGGGCAAGGCGGATGCCTATACCGTGTTCGACGCGAGCGTGCATTACGACCTCGGCCGTCTCGACAACAGCCTCAAAGGCGCGTCGCTGGCACTGAATGCGACCAACCTGTTCGACAAGGACTACATTTCCACCTGCGACAGCTTCTACTGCTACTACGGCGATCAACGCAGCGTCGTCGCCAGCGCCACTTACAAGTGGTAAGCGACTGAGCTGAAACAGGCCCTGTTACCAGGCCGTCCCTCGTGGACGGCTTTGGTGTTTTTGAAGGTCATGAAATGAAAAGTAAAACAATTCGTCGCTGGTCGTTTATCCACACCTGGACCAGCCTGATCTGCACCGTGTTTTTGCTGATGCTGGCATTGACCGGTTTGCCGTTGATTTTCAGCCATGAAATCGATCATCTGCTGGGCAATGCCCCCGAGTTGCGAGAGATGCCGGCCGACACGCCGCAACTCAACCTGCAACAACTGGTGGATGCCGCGCAGAAACATCGGCCGGGCGAGGTCATGCAGTACTTCGGTTACGACGACGAAGAGCCAAACGCTGCGTTTGCGATCATGGCAAAAACCGCCGGCACCGAACCGAACTCCTCGCACACCTTCATGCTCGACGCGCGCAGCGGTGAAGCACTGGAAACCCCTTCGGCCAACGGCGGTTTGATGCTGTTTATCCTGCGCCTGCACGTCGACATGTTTGCGGGGTTGCCGGGCAAACTGCTGCTGGCGTTTATGGGTTTATTGTTTGTCGTGGCGATTGTTTCGGGCACGGTGCTGTACCTGCCGTTCATGCGTCGGCTGAAGTTCGGCACGGTGCGTCAGGACAAATCCACGCGGCTGCGCTGGCTCGACCTGCATAACCTGATTGGCGTGGTGACGCTGACCTGGGCCTTGGTCGTCGGCGTGACTGGCGTGATCAGTGCCTGCGCCGATCTGCTGATCGCCGCATGGCGCAACGAGGCCCTGAGCGCGTTGATCGAACCTTACCGCGACGCGCCACCGCTGACACAACTGGCGCCCGCCACGCGTTTGCTCGACATTGCCGGCGAAGCTGCGCCGGGCATGAAACCGGATTTCATCGCCTTCCCCGGCACACGCTTCTCCAGCGAACACCATTACTCGGTGTTCATGAAGGGCGGCACGCACCTGACGTCGCATCTGCTGACGCCGGTGCTGATCGACGCCACCACGCTGAAGGTCACCGCTGTCGCGGAACGACCGTGGTACATGGACGCGATGGGCATGTCGCAACCGCTGCACTTTGGTGATTACGGCGGCATGCCGATGAAGATCCTTTGGGCCACGCTCGATGTGCTGACCATCATCGTTCTCGGCAGCGGCGTGTATCTGTGGGTGGTGCGGCGCAAGGCTGTCAAACCTGTGCTGGAAACGGCGGAGGCCTCTGCATGAAGCCGCGTCAGTCGAACTTCTGGAAAGTCTTCAGCACGCCGTTGGTGATTGGTCTTCTGAGTGCGGCGGGACTGTTTGCGGCGTTGCTGGGGGACGGGATCTGGGATGCGCTGAGCTGGATCGGGCTAGGTGTGCCGGCCTTCCTGGCCCTTAAAGGATTACTGCTGCGAAGCTGAGAAACCACTGTAGGAGTGAGCCTGCTCGCGATAGCGCAATCACATTCAACATCAACGTTGACTGAACTACCGCTATCGCGAGCAGGCTCACTCCTACATTTGCTTCAGCGCAAGGCTTGAGCTCGCATCCTGACAGGCTATGCTGCCCCTTCACCATTCTGATCGAGACCCTGCCAATGTCCGCCCCCAGCATGACCCTGTACCACAACACCCTCTCCCCATTCGTGCGCAAAGTGATGGTGCTGCTCCACGAAACCGGTCAGCAGGATCGCGTTGCCCTGCAAGACTGCGTGCTCTCCCCGGTCAGCCCCAGCGCCGAGCTCAATGCCGACAACCCGCTAGGAAAAATCCCGGCCCTGCGCCTGGCCGACGGCACGGTCATCCATGACAGCCGCGTGATCCTCGAATACCTCGACCACCAGCACGTCGGCAACCCGCTGATCCCGCGCGAAGGCTCGGCCCGCTGGCGCCGTCTGACCCTCGCCTCGCTGGCCGACGGGATCATGGACGCCTCGGTGATGGTGCGTTACGAACAAGTCCTGCGCGCCCCGGAAAAACACTGGGATGAATGGCTCGAGGCGCAACGCGAGAAGATCCGTCGTGCGCTGAATCTGTTGGAGCACGATGCGATTGCCGAGCTGACCAGCCACTTCGATGTGGCCGCGATCAGCGTCGCCAGTGCGTTGGGTTACCTGGATCTGCGCTTCCCCGACCTGGGCTGGCGTGAAGCTAATCCGCAACTGGCTAACTGGTTTTTTGAAGTGAGTCAGCGACCGTCCATGATTGCGACGATGCCCAAGGCTTAAAGCTAGTGTTGTGGCCCGCTCTCGAATGGGCGAGCCACTTTGCTCAATCGTAGTCTGGAGTTGGCTCACGTTTAAAAGAATGCACAGGAGACGCCCCCCCACTTCTGGATATTCTTTTTTCCAATGCGGGGAGCCCGTAAATTGCCAGGCTCATCGTGATCGAGTCAGCATTAAACTTCATCGCCATGGGTTTGTATTGAGAGAACCTCGATCTGATTTTATTTAGATCAGAAGTGCCAAGATTTCTTTTTAAAAAATCCGGCTCAATAGTTTCTATGCGCTTTAGTATTTCCGTATCTGCACGACTGCTAGACATAACCCTGCCGACTCGACTTTCGAGATGCTGCCAGTAATCTTGAATACTGACGTCCGATTCAGAAACTGAGTAATAGTGTATATCCCTCGTATTGAATTCCAGATGCGTAATCTCATGAATCAACGTTAAAGCCAGTGTAATCGTATCGGATAGATTTCCGTCCCCCATTGCACCCTTCGTTAGAAAAATTCTTTTATGTATATCACCGGTAATAACTTTGGCGGTCGTTAACGATTGCGGATCATTTGATTTAAATCTAGCTAACTGGTCGCTCCTACTCCCCCCTTTCATATAGAGTCCAACTGCCCCACGCATTGCACTTGTATAAACTGCCAGCTCTTTTTCAGACATTGAGCCACCAAATACACGATCGGCAACCCAACTGAAACGCCTATCTCTATCATCGATGAGCACTTCGAATGCGCCAGCCGCTATTTCTTGTGCATAAGCTAACGCGGTGTCGATACGTCCCAATTGCTCTCGGGAAAAACCTGCCCTTCCACGACCCAAAATTTTCGCATCAACGAATTGATCTTCGTCATCTATCCCCGTATACAATCCCAAAACGTCTCGATGGCCAATCGGACTATTGCCAACCATACAATATTCATTCAACCCATCTAGAATCCCCGCAGGATCCGGATTTACCCAGCGCTGCAACCACGGCGCGTAGTAACGATAGCCGTAATAATACAAACCGCTGGCATCCCGCTCTTTACCGGAATACCGAACAAACTTGTACTTGGCTTCGACTTGCGAACGGCCCATCCACCAAGCCGTACCACCGTAGGCGTAATAGCCTTCATAACTGATGATGTTGCCTCGGCCGTCCAACTCCAACGTGCAACTGCCCAACTGATCATCGAGGTTGTAACGCAACTGATCCTCTTCGATTCCCTCAGGCTGACCTCGCTCCCAGTGCAGAAGACGAACGATGCTGCGGCCCGCTTGCACACTGATCATGTGCAGAACTTCGACTGCGCTCCCCGCGCCTTCGGTGCGCAGTTCCAGTCCCGGCAAATAACGAACTTCGACGGTTCGCACGACGCTGTCGGCTTTGCTGACCCGAACTTTGCGCACCCGCATTCCTGCGGCATCGTAGACATAGCGCTCGCAGTCATGTTGGGCATCGCCACGAGTGACCAAAACGGTTTCACTCAGTTGATTGCGCCCCGTCCAGCACAATGACTGGCCGGGTGACAGCGCCTTTAAATTGCCGTTGAGGTCGAAACAAGCAGCAAAATCAGCGCGCTTCCCTTGAATGCGCGGCAGCCCGCGATTACTCCCCGTGTCTATATCCATGAATAGCGTCGGTTTAGCGCTGTGCCGTTGCTCAAGCAGATTGCCCCCTGCATCGTAGATCCAGGACTGGCTGTAATTCTGCAAATGAGAGGGGTCGACGGGTGAGATCAGCTCAGGCAAAAGCGGCCCGTCGCCGGCCGATTTCACTTCTCGCCCAGTGGCTTTGATCAATTGATAAAGCGTGTCGTATCCATAGCGATTGACTGCAACAACACGTTGATTGGCAAACCAGGTGGTGGGTTGCGATTCATCTGTCATGCAGACAATGTTGCCCACGGCATCATGTTCATAATGCAGATCCTGCAGCCGGCGATTACCTCGACCCGCCAGCAACTGTCGCAGGCGGCCATCAGCAGGATCGTAAATACTTTTGCTGACGACCCCATTTCCGGCTGTTTCTTGCTCGACCTGCGCGGTCGCGTTGTAGGCGATATCGCTGACCAGCAATTGCTCGGATTGCCCCATCACCGTCAGCCAAGTGCACTGCAACTGTCCATCCACCGTGTATGCGTGACGCCGAAAATGCCCGGCCGCATCAGCTTGTTCAAGTAACCCGCCCGATGCATCGTAGCGCCAATGCGTGCGGTAGATTTTGTCTTTACCTGGCTCCAGCAGCGCATCCTGTTCAGGCTCGTTGATCGGCCAGTGCGGATGATCAAGCGAGACTGAAAAACGCCGCGATTCCGTCAGCGGTGCCCCTTGCAGACCGTAATCAGTAACGCTTCGCACCCCCGCGGTATCGGCATGGCGGATCAATCGACCGCACTGGTTTCGCAGGCTGGCGTCGACCTTCGACCCCGCGTAATACAAGCGCTCTACACAGCTCGCATTTGCGTCGACAGGTGCTTGCTCGATACTCGTCGGCCTGCCCATCGAGTCGTAATGGACACGTGTTGTATTGCCAGCTCCGTCCCAGCTCAGTTGCGGCTGATTTATCTGGTTATTCAAGGACAATCGCCAGCCGGCGTCGACACTCACCGTCAGCAGCGGTTGTCCCGAAAAATCCGGCACGGCTGTCAGCGAAGCAATTGGTGTTTCAGTTGAACCCAAACGAGGATCCCAGTTCGCCACAGATCGCCCCGCAGCATCGAAGGTCTCTCGTGTTACTCGCGGCTCAGGAAGAACTTCAGCGTTGGTTGCGCGATAGTAGGCAACCGAAGCAATGGCCAACCCACGAGGATCGACCACTGCCAGCGTCGGCGTATTACGGTGCAACAGTCGGTCGGATTCCATGCCGGGCTCTCGATGCGAAATCACTCAATGTTAGACGAGACTTGCGCTTGTCACCCAAGCCCTGAAACAGTCCGGCTATGCGTGCCGCCAAAACCTCCCCTTCTCGCTGATCCTCGCGCAACCCCAGCGACCGGCTCATTCCACCACCCCGATATCAAATTCCAACGGCTTGGCCGTTTTCTGCCCGATCCCGTACCAATCCAGTTTGCGCGTCAGCACCATAAACACACCGAGCAAGCCGAACAGCAGCAACGAGCCCATCAACAACGCGTAATCCTCCGCGCTCAACAGCCCATAAAGCAGCCCATACAACGCCGCCAACCCCGCCGAAAAACTCAAGCCATGGCGCACGCTGCGCAGCACGTGGCAAACGTAAAACCCGATCAACAACACACAAGCACTGGCCGACAGCAGATACGCCAGGGCAAACCCGATGTGCTCCGACAGCGACAGCAGCAACAGATAGAAAAACGCCAACGCGACACCGACCAGCGCGTATTGCACCGGGTGCACCGCGAGACTTTTCAGTACTTCGAAGAGAAAGAAACCGGCGAACGTCAGGACGATAAACAGCAACGCATATTTGATCGCTCGGTCACTCTTCAGGTACTGATCCACCGGGTCGATAAAACTCACGCCAAAGCTGCGGCTGTTGAACGCCTCGCAATCGCCCATCACACAGCGATGCATTGCTTCCTGCAGGTTGGTGGAGAAAAACGAGGTCTGCCAATCGGCCTTGAAACCCTGATCGCTGATCTCGCGTTTGGCCGGCAGGAAGTTACCGATGAAGCTCGGATGCGGCCAATTCGCGCCGAGGCTGACACTGCTGGTCTTGCCCACCGGCAGCACGCGCAACGAACCGGTGCCCTGCAGTTGCAGATCGAAGGCGAACGCCAGCTCGGTGGTTTTGCTGGTATCCAGCGTCGGCAGCGTGACCCGCACCCCCTCACCGAGCCAGGCCACTTCCGTGCCCGGAACAAAGTCCAGACGCTGACCATCAAGTTCAAGTTTCAGGGCGTTTTCGATGCCGCGAATGTCGCTGATGCCGACGGCGAGAAACGGCGCGTCGAACTGGTAGTCCGCGAAATCTTCCTTGATGCCCAACTGCGCCGGCAGTGAGAAATGGCCATTGATACGGTTGTCGGCATGGAACAGTCGCGCCTCGTAGATCCCGCGTTTACGCAGTTCGGTTTGCACCTGGCCGTCGAGTTCAAAACGCTCGGGCAGAAAGTACAAACGCCCGCGCTCTTCGCCGATTTCCTGGTAACGCTTATTGGTTTTTTCGTTGGTTTTCCAGGTGCGCACCACTTTGCGATACGGCACCACCATTACCGGGCCGCTGACCTGCTGGCTGTAACTGGAACTGCGGGCGATGTCTTCGAGGACGCCGTCGCGCAGCTGTTGGCGCTCGTCGATGACGCCATCGATCATCAACAGCGGGATCAGCAATAGCAGGATCAGCAGCGCGATGGCACCGAGCTTGATGGTCAGATTTTTGTTCATGGGACTCTCCCTGTTTTGATGGGGGGAGTCTGGGGATGGGGTGTGGGGGTTTTGTGGGGGGAATATGGAGATTGTGTGGAAAGATCCAAAGATCGCAGCCTTCGGCAGCTCCTACGGATATACGCAATCCATGTAGGAGCTGCCGAAGGCTGCGATCTTTTGGCAATTTCAGGACAGGCGCAATATCACTTCCACACCATTTTCGACATTGCGAATCAGCATCGAACCACCATGCAACTTCACCACTTCTTCAACAAAATTAAGCCCAAGCCCCGTGCTCTTGCGGCCACTGTCCGGGCGCGGCAGCGAGTAAAAACGCTCGGTCAATCGCGGCAGCGCATAACCGGGAATCGCCGCTGTTTGATTGAACAAACGAAATTCAATCTGCTCATCAACCCGCTCGGCACTGAAACGCAAAAGCCCCTGCTTCGGGGTGAAATCCAGCGCATTCTCCAACAGATTACCCAGCGCCTGACGCAACAGAAACGGCTCGCCCATCAACAACAGATCCGCCGCAATCGTCTGCTCGATTCGCAACTGCTTCCCTTCAATCCGCGCCGCCTGGGCTTGCAACAACTCATCCACCAACACCGCCAACGGCACCGCAACCCGCTCTTCCAGGCCTTGCCGTTGTTCGACCTGCGCCAGATTCAGCAGCCGCTCGATCAGTTGCTGCATCCGCGCACTTTCGCTGTCGATGTTGCCGACAAAACGCAGGCGCTGAATCGGCGGCATGTCGCCTTGCAGCAACTCCGCCGCGCCACGAATCGCCGCCAGCGGACTTTTCAGTTCATGGGTCAACGTGTGCACATAGCGCTCGACGTAGGCCTTGCCTTCCAGTTGCGTGCGCATCTGTTCCACGGCGGTGGCGAGCTGCTCCAGTTCGCCACCGCGATAGTGCGGCACCTCCACGCGGCGCCCTTCGCTGACGGCTTGGGCATAACCGGTCAAGCGATGCAGCGCACGACTCAGCCACCACGACAGCAACGCGCCAAACAACAGGCCGAGGCCGATCAAACCGGCGCCGTAAAACAGCAAACGTCGCTCGGTGCGATCGACGTAAGGCTGCAATGAGCTGTTGGGTTTGGCCACGGTGACCACGCCGATGATCTTGCCGTTATCGCGGATCGGCGCGCCGACATGCATCACCGACGAGCTCGCGTCGTTCGGATCGCTGCGGGTCGAACGCGCGCCGTATTCTCCGCGCAAGGTCAGGTAGACGTCGTTCCAGCGCGAGTAATCCTGACCCACCGCAACGCCGCTGGAATCGAGTAAAACGATGCCTTTGGCGTCGGTTACATAGATACGGTGATTGACCTGATTTTTCGGCAAGCCCCAGATCGTCGCTTGCGGCTGGCGATCACCATAAGCGCGGAGCAATTCGGGCCAGCGATTTTCGCTGAGGGTGCCGGCCTTGAAATCGTCACGAAGTATTTCCGCCATCAAATTCGCGGTATCAACCAGGGTTTCTTCGGTGGACTGGCGCACGCCGGGGCGAATTTCTTCCATCACCGTGTTGAGCACGAAATAACCGGTCAGGCCGATAAACAGCACGTACACCAGAAAAATCCGCAGCCCCAACGACATCAGCTGTGCCCCGGGCTGTAGCTGTAACCGAGGCCGCGATGGGTCTGGATCGGTTCGGCTTCGGCGCGCACCAGCCGCAGTTTGGCGCGCACGCTTTTGATATGGCTGTCGATGCTGCGTTCGTAACCGGCATCGGCCGCGACGCCCAGCGCATCGAGCAATTGCTCGCGGCTGAACACCCGTTCGGGTTGTTCGAGCAGGCATTGCAGCAGACGGAATTCGTGGCGGGTCAGGCTTAACGTCTGGCCGCGATAGATGATTTGTACGCGTTCGGGGTCGATACGAAACAGCGCCGAAGTGGCTTCAATCGGCGGACGCGGCGCCATGCGTTTGAGGATCGCTTTGACCCGCGCCGCGACTTCTCTCGGGCTGAACGGCTTGACCACGTAGTCGTCGGCACCAATCTCCAGCCCGACCACACGATCAATCTCGGCATCGCGAGCGCTGAGGAACAGCACCGGCACTTCGCTGAAACGTCGCAGCTGTTTGCAGGTTTCGAAGCCGCTGATGTCCGGCAGGCCGATGTCGAGGATGATCAGATCGGCCGGCGTCTGCCGCTGATGTTCCAGCGCCGCCGCGCCAAGGTTCAGCCACGTGGTGCCGAACCCCTCGCCTTGCAGGGCGAAAATCAGCGTGTCGGCAATCGCCGCTTCGTCTTCGACAATCAGGATATGAGGCATGGCATCCGAGCCCGTGGTTGAGTGCGCGAACGGTGCCCCAAGCCTGACGTTACGTCAATGAGACCACTTGGCTCAGCAGTCAGGTTTGTCAGCGGTAAAGCGCCGTGCCGGGTTTACCGCAGCGCCAAATTCACGCAAGGCTTTGGCACCGATCAGCAACGGGTAATTGAAGTTGCTGCGGTCGGTCAGGTTGACCTCGACGGTGCGCTTGACGTCGCCCAGGCACAGCTCCAGATCGACCACCGGGCGTTTGGCGACTTCGGTGCTTTCACCCTCGTCCTCTTCATCAGAACGGCTCTTGATCTTGCTGATCCGCGCGACTTTGTGTTCGTAGACTTTGTTGCTGGCGTCTTTGGTGCCGAGGCGGAAACGCACCCAGTCTTCGCCGTCGCGGGTGAAGGTCTCGATGTCCTTGGCCGACAGCGAGGCGGTCAGCGCGCCGGTGTCCATCTTGGCCTTGAGCACTTCACCGCCGATTTCCGGCAGCGCGATGTATTCGTAGCGGCCGTACAGGGTCGGCTCGGCGGCCATGACCGGCAGGGCGACGAGGGCAAACAGTGCAAGGAGGGATTTCACGTAAGGGGCTTCCTTGGGGAGTTGGGCAACGGGATTTTAGACCGTTGCGCGCTTGATCGTTCCCACGCTCTGCGTGGGCATGCATCCAGTGACGCTCTGCGTCACAGGGACGCGGAGCGTCCCGGGCGGCGTTACCACGCAGAGCGTGGGAACAATCAGGTTAACGCGAATAAAGTGAAACATTCGTCAGCGCCGATTTGGCCTGCCGCGCGAAGCTGCTTATCATGACGCGCCCAACCCACGTCATAGAGTTGCTTATGCGCCGCCTGCTCACCGGCTGTTTCGTCACCCTGCTGCTATTGCTCAACACCCTGATCCTGATCGGGCCGTTGCTGGTGTTTGCCCTGCTCAAACTGGTCGCGCCGGGCCGTTGGCGCGACTACGCGTCGGGGGCGGTGATGTGGATCGCCGAGACCTGGGCTGAAATCGACAAGCTGATTTTCCGCCTGTGCATTCCCACCCACTGGGACATTCGCGGCGGCGAAGGCCTGCGCGGCGACACGTCTTATCTGGTGATCAGCAACCACCAATCGTGGGTCGACATTCCGGCGCTGATCCAGACGCTGAACCGACGCACGCCGTTTTTCAAATTCTTCCTCAAGAAAGAACTGATCTGGGTACCGTTTCTGGGTCTGGCGTGGTGGGCGCTGGATTACCCGTTCATGAAGCGCTACACCAAGGCGTTTCTGGCGAAGAACCCGGAGCTGGCGGGCAAGGATCTGGAAATCACCAAACAGGCCTGCGAGCTGTTCAAGCGTCAGCCGGTAACCGTGGTGAATTATCTGGAAGGCACGCGCTACACGGCGGCGAAAAGCACCGAACAGCAATCACCGTTCAGCCATTTGCTCAAGCCCAAGGCCGGCGGCGTGGCGTTTGTATTGGCGGCGATGGGTGAACAGCTGGATGCCATCCTTGATGTGACGGTGGTTTATCCACAGGCACGGATTCCAGGATTCTGGGATTTGATCAGCGGCAACGTGCCGAGAGTCATCATCGACATCAAGACCCGCGAACTCGACCCGGCGCTGTGGCAGGGTGATTACGAAAATGATCCGGCGTTTCGCCAGACCGTCCAGAGCTGGGTCAACCAGCTCTGGAACGAGAAGGATCAGCGCATCGCCGAACTGCGCGACGAGCGGCGCTGACTCAGCTACCGGCGCCGACGCCCCAGATGCTGCCCAGGCTGGTCAGCAGCGAACCGCCGACGCCTTGGTCACCCAGGTACTTGAGCAGTACCGGGGCAAACTGGCCGACCATGCCGCTGTCCATGCCCAACGCACCAAAGGCGTTGTTCAGGTCATTGGTGTCCTTGACGTTACCCAAGGCATTTTCCAGACCGGCGGATTTGCCGGACTGACCCAGCAACCCGCTCAACGCCGCCAGGTTGCCGCTACCGCCCGACAGCTTGTCGATGCCCGGCACTTCTTTGGCCAACTGCGAATAATCAGTGCTGCTCAATTGGTTCTTGGCCAGACCCAACATGGCGCTGGTGCCGCCAACGGCTTGTTGTGGCGTAACCCCCAGACCGGTGACGGCTTGCAGCAAACCGGCAGTTTCCGAGGTCGGCGCTGCGGCAGTGGCAGCGTTGCCGCCCTGCATGCTGGCAGCGGCCTTGGTGACGTCGTCCAGACTGAAACCGGCAAACGCCGGGCTCGCCGCCAGGGTCATGAGTGATGCCAAGGCAAAACCGCGTGAAATCTTCATTCAGACATCCTCTTGCGCTGTGAAAACTACCCGTCAATGGGCAGCGAAACTGCCGGTTTGACCGAGGATACGCCGGCATGTTCCGGTGCAGAGCATCCATTTTCCCCCGTCTCACGTATATGAATCGTGAAACCCTGGAATTGTCGCGATGAATGGCACAACCGCTGTCGCTGAACTAGCCTGTGAACAGCCCGAGTCTAGCCCTCGTCGCCCATCCATTGCCTGGAGAGTCGTTATTTCCACCGCCGAGACCGATCAGCTAAGGCAGCTGTTGGCCCAGTGTTCACTGGGTGATCGGCGCGCCTTCGAAACCTTGTACCGCAGCGTCGGCCCGCGCCTGCACGGCGTGGCCCTGCGTTTCATGGGTCGCGCGGATCTGGCCGAAGAAGTGTTGCAGGAAGCCTTCGTACGGATCTGGAATAACGCCTCGCGCTACGAATCGCATCTGTCGGCGCCGATGACCTGGATGATCAACATCACCCGCAATCAGGCCATCGACCAGTTGCGCAAACACCGCGACCGGCCGCTGACCGACCTCGAACAGGATGCCCTGCAGGACGAAAGCCCCTCGGCCCACGATCAATTGAGCAGCGCCCGTGAGGCTCACGCCCTCAACCGCTGCCTGGAAACCCTCGAAGGCATGCAGCGCCAATCGATCACCGTCGCCTACTTTCAGGGTTTGTCCTGCTCGGAACTCGCCGAACATTTGGCCGCGCCGCTGGGCTCGGTGAAATCGTGGATCCGCCGAGGCATGGAACGCCTGCGCCGGTGCCTTGAATCATGAACTACCAGGCCCCTGCTCTGCGCCGCGCGCTCGCAGCCGATTACGCGATTGGTCTGATGTCGGCGCCTGCGCGGCGACGGTTTGAGCAGTTGCTGCTGGACGACGCGGCGTTGCGAGCGGAAGTGGCGCAATGGCAGGAAACAATGGTCAGCCTCACCGAATCCCTGCCGGAACATCCGGTGCCCGATCGCGTGTGGCAAGGCATCACCGCGCGCATCGAACCGCAAGTGCTGCATGTGCCCGAGAAGCGTCCGTTCTGGAATTGGCTGCGCGTTATGGCGGCAGTCTGTTCAATCGTCGTGTTGGTATTCCTCGGTTCGCTGTACAACCGTGATGATGCTCGGTACACCGCGACGCTGTTGACGGCCAGTGCGCAACCGGCGCTGAAAGTTGAGGCGCATGAAGATTATCTGCAGGTCGAGCCGCTGACGCTGGCGGCGGTTGATGCGGATCGCAGTCTGGAACTGTGGGCGATTCCGGCGGATGGCAAACCGATTTCGCTGGGGGTGATTCCGGCGGGGGGCAAAGGCAAGGTTGAGTTGAGCGAGGCGCAGAAGGTTTTGATCGGGCAGCCGATTGCGTTGGCGGTGAGTCTGGAGCCTAAGGGTGGTTCGCCGACCGGGCAGCCGACGGGGCCGGTGTTGTATCAAGGGGCCTTGGCGGCTCTCTGATTGCTTAAGATCAAAAGATCGCAGCCTTCGGCAGCTCCTACATTGATCCGTGTAGGAGCTGCCGAAGACTGCGATCTTTTGATCTAAAAAAAAGGCGACACGAAAGTCGCCCTTTTTTTACTTACGCCGCACTGAACAACTTATGCGGATCAATCACAAACTTCTTCGGCACGCCCGCATCGAACTCGCCGTACCCTTCCGGCGCCTGATCCAGACTGATCACCTGCACACCCACCACTTCAGCAATGTTGATGCGATCCCACATGATTGCCTGCATCAGTTGGCGGTTGTACTTCATCACTGGGGTTTGCCCGGTGTGGAAGCTGTGGGACTTGGCCCAGCCCAGACCGAAGCGAATGCTCAGGCTGCCCATTTTCGCGGCGGCGTCGACGGCACCCGGATCCTCGGTGACGTACAGGCCCGGAATACCGATCTTGCCGGCAACACGCACCACGCCCATCAGCGAGTTGAGCACGGTGGCCGGGGCTTCCGATTTCGCGCCGTCGTGGCCATGGCCGCGGGCTTCGAAACCGACGCAGTCCACCGCGCAATCCACTTCCGGCTCGCCGAGCAGCGCGGCGATTTGTTCGTGCAGCGGCGCGTCTTTCGACAGGTCGACGATTTCAAAACCTTGCGCCTTGGCGTGGGCCAAACGGATGGTGTTGACGTCGCCGATGATCACCACCGCAGCACCGAGCAGACGTGCAGAAGCGGCAGCGGCCAGACCGACCGGGCCAGCGCCAGCGATGTAAACGGTGCTGCCCGGGCCGACGCCGGCAGTGACCGCGCCGTGGTAACCGGTCGGGAGAATGTCGGAGAGGCAGGTCAGGTCGCGGATTTTCTCCATGGCCTTGTCGCGGTCCGGCAGTTTCAGCAGGTTGAAGTCGGCGTACGGCACCAGCACGTATTCGGCCTGGCCGCCGGTCCAGTCGCCCATGTCGACGTAACCGTAAGCGCCGCCGGCACGCGCCGGGTTGACGGTCAGGCAGACGCCGGTGTGTTGCTCTTTGCAGGAACGGCAGCGCCCGCAAGCGACGTTGAACGGTACGGAGACCAGATCACCGATTTTCAGGTTTTCGACGTCGGAACCTTTTTCAATCACCTCGCCGGTAATCTCGTGGCCCAGCACCAGACCGGTCTGCGCCGTGGTACGGCCGCGCACCATATGTTGGTCGGAGCCGCAGATGTTGGTGGAAACCACTTTGAGAATGACCCCGTGCTCGATCTTGCGACCGCGCGGGTCCTGCATTTTCGGATAGTCGATTTTCTGTACTTCGACCTTGCCAGCGCCGAGATACACCACACCACGATTGCCAGACATGCTTTCACCTCGCTGTTGTTTTTATGGAACCGCGTTGCCCAGGCAGGCAGCGCGTTAAGTGCTCGGTAAATCAAAAGATCGCAGCCTTCGGCAGCTCCTACATGAATCGCACCCTCCTGTAGGAGCTGCCGAAGGCTGCGATCTTTTAGCGATTTAAAGAACAACCGTACGATTGGCGTTCAAAAACACTCTTCTTTCGATGTGATATCCAACGGCCCGCGCCAAGGTCAGGCCTTCAATATCGCGCCCCTTGGCAATCAGATCCTCAGGGTAATGACTGTGATCCACCGCCTCGACGCCTTGGGCAATGATCGGCCCTTCATCCAGATCGTTATTGATGTAATGCGCCGTCGCGCCGACCAGTTTCACGCCTTTGTTGTAGGCCTGGTGATACGGCTTGGCGCCCTTGAAACCCGGCAGCAGCGAGTGATGAATATTGATCGCTTTACCATCGAGCTTGCGGCACAACTCCGGCGACAGCACCTGCATGTAGCGGGCGAGGATCACCAGTTCAGCGCCGGACTCTTCGATCACCTGCCACACCTGACGCTCCTGCGACGGCTTGTCGTTGGGGTCGAGGGGGAAATGGTAGTAGGGAATCTGGTGCCAGTCGGCCAGCGGCTTGAGGTCAGGGTGATTGGAAACCACCGCCGCGACGTCCATCGACAACTGGCCGATGCGCTGGCGGTAGAGCAAGTCGTTGAGGCAGTGATCGGCCTTGGAAACCATGATCACCACTTTTGACCGGTAATTCGGCGCGGTCAGTTCGAAGATCATGCCGAAGGCCTGGCCGCGTTCAGCGAGGCCTGCGCGGAAGGATTGCTCATCAAAGCCGTCGGGCTGGCGGAATTCCACGCGAATGAAAAAGCGCCCGGAGAGGCGGTCATCGAACGAATGGTGCTCGGTGACGTAGCAACCCTGCTCGAACAGAAAACGCGTGACCGCGTCCACGGTGCCGAGGACGCTGGGGCAGTCGGCGGTCAGAATCCATGTGTCTGGGGCGCGGCTCATGGTGCGGTGACTCCTGTTCTTGTGCGGGGTGTCAGGTTTTTCCCTCACCCTAGCCCTCTCCCAGAGGGAGAGGGGACTGACCGAGGTGTTCTTTCGAGCTACGCCGACCTGAAAATCTGAAGGTGAATGCAGATCGCAAAAACACCCGAGATCGGCTCCCTTTCCCCCTCTCCCCCCTGGGGGAGAGGGCTGGGGTGAGGGGGTGGCTCTTGATCTATCAGGCCTGAACGCTCAACCCGTACTCAGCCGATGCATCCTGCAACCACAACCACCAGTAATCCGAAAAACTGCGACGAATCAGCAATTCCCAAGTGTCCTCAGCCGTATGCCGAATCATCAGCTGCGACTTGGCGAACACCGTGCCCACCGCTTTACCCACCGGGAAGTTATTCGGATGCACGTCATAACTGGTCGACTTCATCAGCACCTGACGCACGTTCGGCCCGCTCAGTTCGAGCACTTGCTGGCCGCCGCTGACGTTGACGATCGCAACGTGCAAATCGCCCAGCGCTTCACGCAGTTTCTGTTCGGCGGCGAACTCTTCGCCGCTCGGGACGATCAGCAGCCACTCGTCCGGGCCCATCCATTGCAGGCTGGTTTCGCCTTTGACGATGACGCTCAGCGCGCCGGGCAGTTCGATGCCCAGGGCCTTGTGCACACCGGCGGCGAACGCGGCATCGTGGCCATCGCCACGGATGGTCAGGTGACCGAGGAGTTTCTTTTCACGCACGATCACGCCGGCGTTTTTGCGGCCCTTGCCGACCAGGCTGGCGAGGTCGGCATGGTGCAGCGACGACTCGGCCTTGGCCCCGGTGGTTGGGCGTTGTTGGTACACATTGGCTGTGGTCATAAAGCACCTTTCTGAATTCTGTGATGAATCTACTGACGCCTTCGCGAGCAAGCCCGCTCCCACATTTGGAATGCATTCCCCTGTGGGAGCGGGCTTGCTCGCGAAGGCCGCGACTCGGTCTGTCAGATGTTCTGGCGATCCCCCTTCGGATCGAAGAACACCGAAGAAACGATTTCCGCCTCGATCACGCTGCCATCGGCCAGCGGTGCAAACACCCGCTCACCGAGGCGTTTCAGACCGCCCTTGACCACACCCATGGCAAACGAATAACCGAGGGAGTTGTGCGCGTAACTGGAGGTCACGTGGCCAACCATGGTCATCGGGATCGCCTGTTTGGTGTTGAACACCAACTGCGCACCTTCCGGCAGCCACACGTTCGGATCGATCGGCTTCAGACCGACCAGTTGCTTACGCTGATCCTTCACGCAGTCTTCACGGTTCATGCCACGCTGGCCGATCCACGAGAACGGTTTGGTGCGACCGACACACCAGCCCATGTTCAAGTCGTCCGGAGTCATCGAGCCGTCAGTGTCCTGACCAACGATGATGAAACCCTTCTCGGCGCGCAGCACGTGCATGGTTTCAGTGCCGTACGGCGTCAGGTTGTACTGCTTGCCGGCCTCGACGATTTTCTCCAGCACGCCCATCGCATAGTCGGCCTGCACGTTGACTTCGTACGACAGCTCACCGGTGAACGAGATGCGGAAGACCCGCGCCGGCACGCCGCCGACCAGACCTTCCTTCCAGGTCATGAACGGGAACGCTTCGTTGCTCAGATCAATGTCGGTCACGGCGCTGAGCAGCTGGCGGCTGTTCGGCCCGGACAGGGTCATGGTCGCCCAGTGGTCGGTGACGGAGGTGAAGTAAACCTTCATGTCCGGCCATTCGGTCTGGTGGTAAAGCTCCAGCCATTGCAGTACGCGAGCCGCGCCGCCGGTGGTGGTGGTCATGACGAAATGGTTGTCGGCCAGGCACGCCGTGACACCGTCGTCGAAGACCATGCCGTCTTCTTTGCACATCAAACCGTAGCGAGCCTTGCCCACGTCGAGCTTGGTCCAGGCGTTGGTGTACACGCGGTTAAGAAACTCGCGGGCATCCGGACCCTGGATGTCGATCTTGCCGAGGGTCGAGGCGTCGAGCAGGCCGACACTGTCGCGCACGGCTTTGCATTCGCGCTTCACGGCGGTGTGCAGGTCTTCACCGTTTTTCGGGAAGTACCATGGACGCTTCCACTGACCGACGTCTTCAAACTCTGCGCCATTTTTCACATGCCAGGCATGCAGCGCGGTGTGACGCACCGGCTCGAAGATGTGCCCACAGTGACGACCGGCCACGGCGCCGAAAGTTACCGGCGTGTAGTTCGGGCGGAACATCGTGGTGCCCATCTGCGGGATGGTCACGTTCAGCGAACGGGCCGCGATGGCCAGACCGTTGACGTTGCCGAGCTTGCCCTGATCGGTGCCGAAGCCCAGCGCGGTGTAGCGTTTGACGTGCTCGACCGACTCGAAACCTTCGCGAGTTGCCAGCTCAATGGCAGCAGCGGTGACGTCGTTCTGCAGGTCGACGAATTGCTTCGGCGCCCGTGCGGTGTTCTTTTCATGCGGCACCTGAAACAGCGCCAGCGTCGGTTCTTCATGACGGCTGAGGGCTTTCGGCAAGGTGCCTTCGACCGCAGCGAAACCGGCTTCACTGGCAGCGCGCACGCCACCTTCAAAACCGTCAGCCAGCGAATCGCCGAGACCGTAAACACCGTTGATGCCACCGACGCACACGCGTTTCTGCGGTGCTTCGCCCGGTACGAAACCGAGGATGTCTTCACGCCAGGTCGGCTTGCCACCGAGGTGCGAAGCCAGGTGAACGACCGGGCTGTAACCGCCGGAACTGGCAACTACATCGCAATCGAGCCACTCGCCCGGACTGGTCACGGCGTGCGCTTTGACATCGATCGCAGCAACGCGAGCAGCGGTGACGCGCTTGCTGCCACGGGCCTCGATCACGGCGCTGCCAGTGAGAATCCGAATGCCTTTGGCGCGTGCTTCTTCCACCAATGCACCACGCGGATTGCTGCGCGCATCGGCGATGGCGACCACTTGCAGACTGGCATCGAGCCAATCCAAAGCAACGCGATAAGCGTGATCGTTGTTGGTCGACAGCACCAGTTTCTTGCCCGGCGCCACGCCATAACGGCGCACGTAAGTCGACACCGCACCTGCAAGCATGTTGCCCGGCACATCGTTGTTGCCGTAGACCAGCGGACGCTCGCAAGCACCGGTCGCCAGCACCACACGCTTGGCGCGAACACGGTGAATACGCTGACGCACCTGACCAATCGGCGCACGGTCGCCGAGGTGATCGGTGAGGCGTTCGTGAATGGTCAGGAAGTTGTGGTCGTGGTAACCGTTGACCGTGGCGCGCGGCAACAGCAGCACGTCCGGGGTGTTCTTCAGTTCGGTGATGACACTGGCGACCCAGTCCATCGCCGGTTTGCCATCGAGGCTTTCACGCGAGTCGAGCAGGCTGCCACCGAACTCTTCCTGCTCGTCCGCCAGAATCACTCGGGCACCGCTGCGCGCTGCTGCCAGTGCAGCGGCGAGACCGGCCGGGCCAGCGCCGACGATCAGCACGTCGCAATGCTGGTTCATGTAGTCGTAGGTGTCCGGATCGACTTCAGTCGGCGAACGGCCTAGACCGGCAGCCTTGCGAATGTACTTCTCGTAGGTCATCCAGAACGATTGCGGGTACATGAAGGTTTTGTAGTAGAAACCCGGCGGCATCAGCTTGCCGCCGACCTTGCCGAGAATGCCCATCATGTCATTGTTGACGCTCGGCCAGCCGTTGGTGCTGGTCGCGACCAGACCTTGATACAGCGCCTGTTGCGTGGCGCGCACGTTGGGGATCTGCGTGGCTTCGGTCGCGCCGATCTGCAGCACCGCATTCGGCTCTTCGGCACCGGCAGCAAAGATGCCGCGAGGACGCGAATACTTGAAGCTGCGGCCGATGATGTCGACGCCGTTGGCGATCAGCGCGGCGGCCAGCGAGTCACCCTCGAAGCCTTTGTAGCTCTGACCGTTGAAGGTGAAGCTCAGCACTTTGTTGCGGTCGATCCGTCCACCGTTGGACAGGCGATTGGTCTGGCTCATACCTTCTCTCCCAGCGCCGTCGTGGCTGTTTTCGCCGAATCAGCCTTGTCGGTGAATTGCGGCTTGGTGCCGATCTTGTAGGTTTCGAGAATCTCGTAGGTCACGGTGTCGCGGGTGACGTTGAAGTACTGGCGGCAACCGGCGACGTGATCCCACAACTCGTGGTGCAGACCGCGCGGGTTGTCGCGGAAGAACATGTAGTCGCCCCACTCCTCGTCGGTGCAGGCACCTGGATCCAGTGGACGCGGAATGTGCGCCTGACCGGATGCGTGGAATTCCTCTTCGGAGCGCAGTTCGCCGCAGTGAGGACAGAAGATATGCAACATGGGGATTTCTCCTGTTAGTGGGCGACGGCAGCAGCGCCGTGTTCGTCGATGAGTGCGCCGTTGTGGAAACGGTCGATGGAAAACGGTGCGGCCAACGGGTGCATTTCACCCTTGGCCAGACTCGCGGCAAACACGTTGCCCGAGCCAGGCGTTGCCTTGAAGCCACCGGTGCCCCAACCGCAGTTAAAGAACATGTTCGGTACCGGGGTTTTCGAAATGATCGGGCACGCGTCCGGCGTGGTGTCGACGATGCCGCCCCACTGGCGGTTCATGCGTACGCGTGACAACACCGGGAACATCTCGACGATGGCCTGAATGGTGTGCTCGATCACCGGGTACGAACCGCGCTGGCCGTAGCCGTTGTAGCCGTCGATACCGGCGCCGATCACCAGGTCGCCCTTGTCGGACTGGCTGATGTAACCGTGCACGGCGTTGGACATGATCACGCTGTCGATAATCGGTTTGATCGGCTCCGACACCAGCGCTTGCAGCGGGTGGGATTCGATCGGCAGACGGAAACCGGCGAGCTTGGCCATGTGCCCGGAGTTACCGGCGGTGACCACACCGACGCGCTTGGCGCCGATAAAACCCTTGTTGGTTTCAACACCGATGCACACGCCGTTTTCCTTGCGGAAACCGATCACTTCGGTCTGCTGGATCAAGTCCACGCCCAAGGCGTCGGCGGCACGGGCAAAGCCCCAGGCCACGGCGTCGTGACGGGCGACGCCGCCGCGACGCTGCACGGTCGCACCCATCACCGGGTAGCGGGTGTTTTTCGAGCAGTCGAGGTACGGAATCTCGTCAGCGACTTGCTTGGCGTTGAGCAGTTCACCATCGACGCCGTTGAGGCGGTTGGCGCTGACCCGACGCTCGGAATCACGAATGTCCTGCAGGGTGTGGCACAGGTTGTAGACGCCACGCTGGGAAAACATCACGTTGTAGTTGAGGTCTTGGGACAGGCCTTCCCACAATTTCATCGCGTGTTCGTAAAGATGCGCCGACTCGTCCCACAGGTAGTTGGAGCGGACGATGGTGGTGTTGCGCGCGGTGTTACCACCGCCCAGCCATCCCTTTTCGACCACGGCGACGTTGGTGATGCCGTGTTCTTTCGCCAGATAGTAGGCCGTCGCAAGACCGTGCCCGCCGCCGCCGACGATGACCACGTCGTAGACCTTTTTCGGCGTCGGCGTGCGCCACATGCGCTGCCAGTTTTCGTGGTGGCTGAGGGAGTGTTTGAAGAGGCCGAAGCCCGAATAGCGTTGCATAGTCAGTTACTCCAGAACACTCAGCGATAAACCGGGAAGTCTGCGCACAGGGCCGACACTTGCTGGGCAACATTGGCCTCGACATCGGCATCACCGAGGTTGTCGAGGATGTCGCAGATCCAGCCGGCCAACACTTCGCACTGGGTCACCTTGAAACCGCGCGTAGTGACGGCCGGGGTGCCGATGCGCAGGCCCGAGGTCACGAACGGCGATTGCGGATCGTTCGGCACGGCGTTCTTGTTGACGGTGATGTGTGCACGGCCGAGGGCGGCGTCGGCGTCTTTACCGGTCAGGCCCTGACGGATCAGGCTGACCAGGAACAAATGGTTGTCGGTACCGCCGGACACTACATCGTAGCCACGTTTGATAAACACGCTGGCCATCGCCTGAGCGTTGTCGATCACTTGTTGCTGATACGCCTTGAAACCTGGCTCCAGCGCTTCCTTGAAGCACACGGCTTTACCGGCGATGACGTGCATCAACGGGCCGCCCTGCGCGCCGGGGAATACGGCGGCGTTGAGCTTCTTCTCGATCTCTTCGTTGGACTTGGCCAGGATCAGCCCGCCACGTGGGCCGCGCAGGGTTTTGTGCGTAGTGGTGGTGACCACGTCGGCGTACGGCAGCGGGTTCGGGTACAGACCGGCGGCAACCAGACCGGCGACGTGGGCCATGTCGACGAACAGCAGCGCGCCGACTTTGTCAGCGATCTGACGGAAGCGCGGGAAGTCGAGGGTCTTCGAGTAAGCGGAGAAACCGGCGACGATCATTTTCGGCTTGGATTCGACGGCGAGACGCTCGACTTCGTCGTAATCAATCAGCCCGGTGTCGGTGTTGATGCCGTACTGCACAGCGTTGTAGAGCTTGCCCGAGGACGACACTTTGGCGCCGTGGGTCAGGTGACCGCCGTGGGCCAGGCTCATGCCGAGAATGGTGTCGCCCGGCTGGATCAGCGCGAGGTAAACGGCGCTGTTGGCCGAGGAACCGGAGTGCGGCTGAACGTTAGCGTAATCGGCGCCGAACAGTTGCTTGGCGCGTTCGATGGCCAGCGCTTCAACTTTATCCACATGCTCGCAGCCACCGTAGTAACGCTTGCCCGGATAGCCTTCGGCGTATTTGTTGGTCAGGCCGCTGCCTTGCGCTTCCATCACGCGTTTGCTGGTGTAGTTCTCTGACGCGATCAGCTCGATGTGATCTTCCTGACGTTGCTCCTCGGCATTCATCGCCGCCAGCAGTGCATCGTCGTAACCCTGGATCTGGTCTTGCTTGCTGAACATCGCGTCTCTCCCAGCGGCATCTGTGCGCCATTCGTCTCGGTAAGGCACTGGCAATCACGGCAGTGCCCTTTGATGCCGATGGTATGACCGGCGCAGACAGCTCAAATGCCTGCGGACGCCACGCAAAGGTGCGTTTACGACATGGCTGGAAATGACCCAAAGAATGCATCCCCTTGTAGGAGCTGCCGAAGGCTGCGATCTTTTGACTTTGATTTTCAAGATCAAAAGATCGCAGCCTTCGGCAGCTCCTACAGGGGTTAGGCGAGCAACTGGCGGACGGCGAGCAATAGGAGGAAATGCGCGGGATAAAGGGCGTAAGCCCAGCGACGCATTGGCGGCGGCTGCAGATGTCGCTCATGTCGCAACAGGAACATTCCGAGCAGTGGCGCAAACAGACACGTGGCAATCCCAAGAATGGCCACGCTACTGCCGAACCTCGCCGAGTCGTAAAGCACTTGCCATTGATTCGCTGCGAGGCATACCAATCCCGGCAAAAGACTGAAATACCACGGCCGACGAAACACCAGCAGCATCGCCAACGGCAGCAACACCCCGAAGAAACCAAACATCAGTCGTTCCGGAAACATCACGGCCAGCACCAGCGCAGCAACACCGAGCAATCGCGACATCACCGATGGATCCTGCCACCCCCGCGCCACCAGCAAGCCCAGCGCCAGCGTCGGCATCACGTTCAGGGTGTCGGGATCAGGAATGTACAACCGATACGGAATCTCGCTCACCGCACTGAACAGCAACAACCACCCCAGATAGCGCCACTCCATCTTCCGCGAACCATCACGGGAAAGATTCGCCGCCATCGCCAGGCAAAACCATGGAAACGCCAGCCGCCCCGGCACGTACAGCCAATCGGCGGAGAACCCGACATATCGCAGGTGATCGAGCAACATGCTCAGCAGCGCCAGCCACTTGAGCAGATCCAGCGCGCCGTCGCGTTTTCTCAGGTGCATAATCGGCCTGCATCCTTGTAATGTTCAGACAGCGACATCTCGTGTGCTCCCCGGAAGATCTTCGGTAAAGTGCGCACCATCATTGACCACGAGCCTTCACAAGAGTCTCGACCACGGAAGCCGGCCATGACCGACAAGAGCCAACAATTCGCCAGCGACAACTATTCCGGTATCTGCCCTGAAGCCTGGGCTGCCATGGAACAGGCCAACCACGGCCACCAGCGCGCTTATGGCGACGATGAATGGACCGCGCGCGCGTCCGACCATTTCCGCCAATTGTTTGAAACCGACTGCGAAGTGTTCTTCGCCTTCAACGGCACCGCCGCCAACTCGCTGGCCCTGTCGTCGCTGTGCCAGAGTTACCACAGCGTGATCTGCTCGGAAACCGCCCACGTCGAAACCGACGAATGCGGCGCCCCGGAATTTTTCTCCAACGGCTCGAAACTGCTGATCGCCGGCACTGAAAACGGCAAAATCACCCCGCAGTCGATCCGCGAAGTCGCCCTCAAGCGTCAAGACATCCACTACCCGAAACCGCGCGTAGTCACCCTGACACAAGCCACCGAAGTCGGCAGCGTCTACACCCCGGAAGAAGTTCGCGCCATCAGCGCCACTTGCAAGGAACTGGGCCTGCACCTGCACATGGACGGCGCGCGCTTCTCCAACGCCTGCGCCTTCCTCGGCTGCTCGCCAGCGGATCTGACCTGGAAGGCTGGTGTCGATGTGCTGTGTTTCGGCGGCACCAAGAACGGCATGGCCGTGGGTGAAGCGATTCTGTTCTTCAACCACAAACTGGCGGAAGACTTCGACTACCGCTGCAAACAGGCCGGGCAACTGGCGTCGAAAATGCGCTTCCTCTCGGCACCGTGGGTCGGCATTCTCGAAACCGACGCCTGGCTGAAATACGCGCGCCACGCCAACCACTGCGCGCAATTGCTGGCAGAACTGGTCAGCGACATTCCCGGCGTCGAACTGATGTTCCCGGTGCAGGCCAACGGCGTGTTCCTGCAACTCTCGGAACCGGCCATCGCCGCGCTCACCGCGAAGAACTGGCGCTTCTACACCTTCATCGGCAAGGGCGGCGCACGCTTCATGTGCTCGTGGGACACCGAAGAAGAACGCGTCCGCGAACTCGCCCGCGACATCCGCGAAGTCATGTCCGCCTGACCTGACGCCAGCGCACTGATCATTCCCACGCTCCGCGTGGGAATGCCTCCCGGGACGCTCCGCGTTCCTGCTCCACCACAGATGTAAAGCTGAGCACCGCTATGACGCAGAGCGTCAATGGCTGCATTCCCACGCAGAGCGTGGGAACGATCTTCGGCCGAGGATGACTTTTCCCACCGTAATACCAGACTTCTCTTCTAGCGCGATCATCCCACCCGCCTCACCCTGATCGTTCCCACGCTCCGCGTGGGAACGCCTCCCGGGACGCTCCGCGTTCCATTCCCGTCGCACCGCAAGATTCAAGGAAGAATCCCATGGGCCGAAGCCGCTACACCATTACTGAAACCGACAAACCGCATTTCCTGACTTGCACGATCATGGAGTGGTTGCCGTTATTCATCCGCCCGTACATCGTCGACCACCTGCTCAACTGCTGGCGTTATCAACAGACCCACCATGACTTGAAGCTGTACGGCTACGTGATTCTGGAAAACCATCTTCACTTCGTCGCTCAGGCGCCCGACCTGAACAAATGCCTCAGCCAATTCAAATCTTTCACCGCGCGACAAATCATCGATGATCTGCAAAGCAAAGGTGCCGACAAAGCCCTGAAAAGTCTGCGCTTTAGCAAACGCGCGCATAAGCAGGATCGGGTGTACCAGTTGTGGCAGGAAGGTTCACACGCAGAAATGGTCTACAGCGAATCGGTGATGCGTCAGAAGCTTGAATACATCCACAACAATCCAGTGAAACGCGGGTATGTGGACTTGCCAGAGCATTGGCGTTATTCGAGCGACAGGGACTACGCGGGAATGCCGGGGCTGATTGGGGTTCAGTGCTGGTATTGATGGGACGCAGAGCGTCCCGGGCTGCATTCCCACGCGGAGCATGGGAACGAGCAAATTGAGTCCGCCCGACCTCCGCACTGATCGTTCCCACGCTCCGCGTGGGAATGCCTCTCGGGACGCTCCGCGTTCCAGCCTCACCACTGTCGACATCCTTAACACCGCTATGACGCGGAGCGTCGACGGCTGCATTCCCACGCGGAGCGTGGGAACGATCATGGCGGAGACAGCGTTCCCTGATCTGCTTGGTCTACATTGTCTGTCGAGCCCTTCGCTCATATAACAATAAGCAGGAGCATCGGCATGTCGTTACAAGGCAAAACCCTGTTCATCACCGGCGCCAGCCGTGGCATTGGCCGTGAGATTGCGCTGCGTGCCGCGAGGGACGGGGCCAATATCGTCATCGCGGCGAAAAGCGCCGAACCCCACGCCAAACTCCCCGGCACCATCCACAGCGTCGCCGCTGAAGTCGAAGCGGCGGGTGGCAAGGCGTTGGCGTTGCAGGTGGATGTGCGTGATGAGGATGGCGTGCGCCAGGCTCTCGCCCAGGCCAACGAACATTTCGGCGGCATCGATGCGCTGGTGAACAACGCCGGGGCGATCAAGTTGACCGGTGTGCAACACATCGAACTGAAACGTTTCGACCTGATGCACCAGATCAACACCCGCGCGGTGCTGCTGTGCAGCCAGGCCGCCCTGCCCTATCTGAAAAAATCCGCCGGGCACATTCTCAACCTGTCGCCACCGCTGAATCTGGCGAGCAAGTGGTTTGCACAGTTCAGCCCTTACACCGTGACCAAGTACGGCATGAGCATGCTGACGCTGGGGATGAGTGAGGAGTTTGCCGGTTACGGTATCAGCGTGAACTCGTTGTGGCCGCAGACGATGATTGCCACGGCGGCGATTGAGTTTCAACTGGGGAATCGCGAGTCGTTCAAGCAGGCGCGTCTGCCTTCGATCATGGCTGATGCGGCGCATGTGATTCTGGATAGCCGCGAACAGCGGATCACTGGGCGGTTGTTGATTGATGAGGAGATTTTGCGCGAGAGCGGTGTGACTGAGTTCAATCACTACCGGTTTGATCGGGAAAGCGAGGCGGCGTTGATGCCGGATTTGTTTGTTGACTGAAAAAGCCCCCTCACCCTAGCCCTCTCCCAAAGGGAGAGGGGACTGATTGGGGGATATTTGAGGATTTCGCCGACATGAAACTGCTTTGCCGAATCCATAATCGATAAGGTCTTTCAGGTCGATGTAGAGCGCCAGACACCTCGGTCGGCCCCCTCTCCCTCTGGGAGAGGGCTGGGGTGAGGGGCAAGCCGTACGCAAAAATTCGCCCCCCTCAAAACTCGATACGCACATCACCTTTAGGCACACTGCAGCACGACAAAATAAACCCTTCGGCCTCGTCGTCCTCGGTAATCCCGCCGTTGTGCTCCATCTCCACTTCGCCGCCCAGCTTCAGCACCTTGCACGTCCCGCAAATCCCCATCCCGCAGGCTTTCGGAATCATCAACCCAAGTTTGGCCGCCGCCGCATGTACGGTCTCGCCCGGTGCCACACGGATGCTCTTGCCGGACGAGGTGAACTCGACCTGATGCAGATCGGCGATATCGATTTCCGGTGCATCGGCTGCCTGTTCCGCCTGCTCCACCGCATCGGCACGGGCCTCGGGCGGCGTAGCGCCGAACGATTCCTCGTGATAACGCGACATGTCGTAACCGGCCACTTCCAGCAACCGCTTGACCGCGTTCATGTACGGCGTCGGCCCGCAGCAGAACACTTCGCGTTCAAGGAAGTCCGGCACCATCAGTTCCAGCATCTTGTGGTTCAGGTAACCGCGATACCCCGCCCACGGCTCACCCAGGCCGTGCTTTTCACAAATCAGGTGCAGGCTGAAGTTGTCGATCCGCGACGCCATATGCTCCAGCTCGCGGTGGTAAATGATGTCTTTCGGCGAGCGCGCGCTGTGGATAAAGGTCATGTCGACGTTGGCGTTGGTGTCGTAAAACCAGCGCGCCATCGACATGCACGGCGTAATGCCGACGCCGCCGCTGAGATAGAGGACTTTCGGGCTTGGGAAGTCGATGGCGTTGAACAGCCCGACCGGCCCGTGCACCGCCAACTCCTGCCCTTCATGCAACGTGTCGTGCAACCAGTTCGAGACCTTGCCGCCCGGCACGCGTTTGATCGTCACCGAAAAGCTGTACGGCACCGACGGCGAACTGGAAATGGTGTACGAACGCATGATCGGCTGGCCTTCGATTTCCAGCTCCAGGGTCACGAACTGCCCGGGCTTGAAGAAGAACAGGATCGGCTGATCGGCCATAAAGCAGAAGGTGCGCACGTCCCAGGTTTCCTGGATGACTTTGACGCAACGGACGATGTGTCGGCCATTGGCCCAGGTCTGGGTGGTGACCGGATTCAGGAAGCTGTTGGACATGCTGTTCTCCACGGCCGACTGTCGGCCTCATGTCGGCGATTCTGCGTATAGCGCGAACCGCCCGTTTACCTATCCGCGACATCGGCATACTTATCGCGACCAGCCCCCAACCACCGGGGGTTGCGCGTCGGGAACAGATTGCATCATGTCGCCCATGGATAAGGTTGCGCCCCGCGCCGGGCCCACACTCGCCCCAACACCAAGACAGATTCTTTACACCTTGCGTAGCCACTTTGCAGCACCCCTGATTAGCCACATTCGCCGGCCACGTAGAGGGCCATGAGGATCACATCGATGGACGTCACCGCAAAAATCAGCCTGGGCGATCCGCTGGAACCCGCACGCAAGGCCACCGCGCAAATGCTCCAGGAGCGCGAGCGCACCTTTTCGCTGCCACAACCGTTCTACAGCGATGAACGCCTTTTCGATATCGACATGCAGGAGATCTTCCAGAAAGAGTGGTTGATTGCCGGCATGACCTGCGAGATCCCGGCCAAAGGCAACTACCTGACCCTGCAGATCGGCAAGAATCCGATCATCGTCATTCGTGGCGCCGAAGGCGTTGTGCATGCGTTCCACAACGTCTGCCGCCACCGTGGCTCGCGTCTGTGCACCAGCGAGAAGGGCAAAGTCGCCAAACTGGTCTGCCACTATCACCAGTGGACGTACGAGCTGGACGGCCGCCTGCTGTTCGCCGGCACCGAAATGGGCGCCGACTTCGACATGAAGCAGTACGGCTTGAAACCGGTGAACGTGAAGACCGCCGGCGGCTACATCTTTATCAGCCTGGCCGAGAACCCGCCGGCCATTGATGACTTCCTGTCGACGCTGAACCATTACATGGAACCGTACGACATGGAGAACACCAAGGTGGCGATCACCACCACCTTGATGGAAAAGGCCAACTGGAAACTGGTGCTGGAAAACAACCGCGAGTGCTACCACTGCAACGCGTCGCACCCGGAACTGCTGAAAACCCTGCTGGAATGGGACGACGTCACCGACCCGCGCGCCGATCAGGCGTTCAAGGATCACGTCGCCGCCTCCGCCGCAGCCTGGGAAGCCGAGAAGATTCCTTACGCCCACGCGAGTTTCGGCCTGCGCAACCGCATCGTGCGCATGCCGCTGCTCAAAGGCACCGTGTCGATGACCCTCGACGGCAAACAGGGCTGCGCGAAACTGATGGGCCGGATCAAGAACCCGGATCTCGGCTCGATGCGCATCCTGCACCTGCCGCACTCCTGGAACCACTGCATGGGCGACCACATCATCGTCTTCACGGTGTGGCCGATCAGCGCGCAGGAAACCATGGTCACCACCAAGTGGATCGTGCACAAAGATGCGGTTGAGGGTGTTGATTACGATGTTGATCGCATGCGTCAGGTGTGGGATGCGACCAATGATCAGGATCGGCGTCTGGCTGAGGAGAACCAGCGCGGGATCAACTCGACGGCGTATCAGCCTGGGCCTTATTCGAAGACCTATGAGTTTGGCGTGGTGAATTTTGTTGATTGGTACAGCGAGCGCTTGCTGAACAACCTTGGGGCCGAGCCTGCGCCTTACCTCAAAGGTGTCCCGGTTCAGGGCTGAGCAAGATCAAAAGATCGCAGCCTTCGGCAGCTCCTACAGGTGGAATGCGTTCCACCTGTGGGAGCGGGCTTGCCCGCGAAGGCGTCCTGACAAACACCACACCCCTAAAGGCAGATTGCACAATTTCTGATCAACCACCCCACACCCCATAACCACCAAGCCCCCCAGCCTTCCGCAAACAAGTTATCCACACACCCACCCACAGCAAATGGGGACAACTGTGGATGACTCGGAAAATATCCCACTGATTTGCAAAGAAAAACCGTGACTTATCCAGAAGTACGGTTTTGAAAACACATTGATCGCTTTTTGATCAACAGCCTGCAAGCCACGCCATTCGTGGCCTTCAGCGGATGGCAAACACCTTATCCACAGAAGCACCAACAGAGATCGGGGGTAACTTTGCGTCTGCTGTGGAAAAGCCCTGAAGACTGCGAAATATCAAGCCCTACGGGCAATTCATCGAGTCAAAAGCGCGAATTGATCAGTTATTGACCAACTCTCTGAAAGCCGCGTTATATATAGCTCTCAGGGGTTAGCGAACATCTTATCCACAGAAGCGCCAACAGAGATCGGGGGTAACTTACGCAGTTATCCCGCAGAAAAATCCCGTAAAAACCGTAACTTAGGCTGGTTGTTTTTTGATCTGCGGTCTGCAAGCCACGGCAGACATGACTTGCAGCGAAGGGTGAACACGTTACCCACAGACTGACCAACAGGGATTGTGTGTAAACCACATTATTCCTGTGGAAAACCCCACTGACCTGTAGGAGCTGACGAGTGCAACGAGGCTGCGATCTTTTGGTGTTGGTATTTGAAAACAAGATCAAAA
>NZ_LHVN01000004.1:0-33080 GCF_001269815.1 Pseudomonas sp. P1.31
ATCTTTTGATCTTGAAAAACAACATCAAAAGATCGCAGCCTGCGGCAGCTCCTACAGGGAAAACGATTGCTCCGTCAAATTGTGGAAAACAAATCCGGCAAGCTACCAAAGCGCGACATAAAGACGCTGCAAATGGCTGTTTTTCCACAGTTTTGACTTGTCCCCGTTTGCTGTGGAGCTGGCTGTGAATAACGTGGGTGTATCTGGCTGCAGGCCTTGTAAGCCGTGGCTTGCAAAGGTGTGGTTGTTTTTTGATCAGACGCTTTTGCCTGAGCGAGAGGCGCCAATGTCAACCTTTTTATAAGGCTGATATCGCAGTCGATATGAAGTGCGCCTGCCTGTGGATAAGTCTGTGATTAAACTCTGGAAAGACCTCGCTAAGCACCGTAATTGCTGGCCTCGCGCAATCACTGTGTCGACCGCTTTGTCGTGCAAAATGCCATGTCCCGCACATCTGCCGCTTCAGGGTCAAGCAAAAAACTTTCTGTTTCCCCCGCAAAGCCTTGTGCGGCGCGGCTTTGCGCGTATCCACTTGCCCCCGGAAACTGTGGAAGGGACTGTGGATAACATGCGCGCACATGGCTACAGGCCACGCCCTGTATGGCGTTCCTACGGTTGATCATTTTTTGAGCTGAATCCGTCCGTGTAGGAGCTACCGAAGGCTGCGATCTTTTGATTCTGGTTTTGAAGATCCAAAGATCGCAGCCTCGTTGCACTCGTCAGCTCCTACACATGGGTGGGGTGTTGCCCGTGAGTGCAGGGCCGGGCATGCTGCTGGCTGATTTTCTATTCCAAGGGCTGCCTCGGCGGCCGAAGCAAGGAGAACACGATGTCCAACACCCTGTTTATCACCGGCGCGACGTCCGGTTTTGGTGAAGCCTGCGCCCGCCGTTTTGCCGAGGCTGGCTGGAAACTGGTGCTGACCGGTCGTCGTGAAGAACGCCTTAATGCACTGTGCGCCGAATTGTCGAAGCAGACCGAAGTGCACGGTCTGGTGCTCGACGTGCGTGATCGCAAGGCGATGGAAGAGGCGATTGCCAATCTCCCGCCGTCGTTCGCCAAGCTGCGTGGCCTGATCAACAACGCCGGTCTGGCGCTGGGCGTGGATCCTGCGCCGAAGTGCGATCTGGACGATTGGGACACCATGGTCGACACCAACGTTAAAGGCCTGATGTACGCCACGCGTTTGCTGCTGCCGCGTTTGATCGCCCATGGCCGTGGCGCCGGCATCGTCAACCTCGGTTCGATCGCTGGCAACTACCCGTACCCGGGCAGCCATATCTACGGCGCGACCAAGGCGTTCGTTAAGCAGTTTTCGTTGAACCTGCGTTGCGACTTGCAGGGCACCGGCGTGCGCGTCAGCAACATCGAGCCGGGTCTGTGCGAGAGCGAGTTCTCGCTGGTGCGTTTTGCCGGCGATCAGGAGCGTTACAACGCGACATACGCCGGTGCCGAGCCGATCCAGCCGCAGGACATCGCCGAAACGATTTTCTGGGTGATGAATACGCCGGCGCACATCAACATCAACAGCCTGGAATTGATGCCGGTGAGCCAGACCTGGGCTGGCTTTGCGATTGAGCGGAACAAGGCCTGACACCGCGTTGAAGCCATTCGCGAGCAAGCTCGCTCCCACATTTGATCGCGGTCTCATGTGGGAGCGAGCTTGCTCGCGAAGGGGCCGTCAAAGGCAATAAATCCCGATAAGGTAAACTCCCCTCGCAACAACCCAACCGCACCCCGCGGTTTTCCAGGTTTTTCGAGGAGTCAAAGTGAGTAACCGAGGTGAGCAGTCGCTGCTCAAACAATCGACCATTCTGATGTTCGCCGTGGCGATCGCCGGGATCGTCACCGGTTTTGTTTCTGGTTCGCAATCCATCCTTTTTGATGGTTTTTTCTCACTGATCGCCACCTTCATCAAAGTCCTGATGCTGATCACCGCCAAGTTGATCGCCAAGGAAAGCAATCACCGCTTCCAGTTCGGTTTCTGGCATCTGGAGCCGATGGTGCTGCTGATCGAAGGCAGTTTCCTGCTGTTGATCGCGATCTATGCGTTTCTCAACGGTGTGTTTGGCATCATCAACGGCGGTCGTGAGATCGAGTTGGGGCTGGTGATCATTTACGCCGCGGTGTTTACCGTGGTCGAGTTCGCCTATTTCTTCTACGTCCGGCACCGTAACCGTAAGCTCAAATCGACCCTGATCCAGTTCGACAACATCAGCTGGCTGGTGGACGCGATGCTGTCCGTAGGCCTGTTGATCAGTTTCCTCGCGGCGCTGCTGCTCAAATCCCAGGGTTATGGGCAGTGGGCGGTGTATGTCGACCCGCTGATCCTGATCGTGCTGGCGCTGACCATGTTGCCGCCGGCGTTCAAGATTCTTGGGCCGGCGTTACGCGATGTATTGGGCATCGCCCCGGACACGCTGGATGATCAGGTGCGTCAGGTGATGGAAGAGGCGAAGGCTGAGCATGGTTTCGACGATTACGTGTCGTACGTGCAGAAGCACGGACGGGCGCGGTTTATCGAGATTCATGTGGTGTTGCCGGCGGACTATGCGCTGAGCCATGTCGGGCAATTGGATGCATTGCGCGAGGAGATTTCGGCGAAGCTGGGCAAGCCGGATGCGGCGCGTTGGCTGACTATCAGCTTTACCGGCGACAAGAAGTGGATTGCCTGATGTAACCCTGATTGCTGTTGAGAACAGATTTGTGGTGCAGGGGATTTAGGTAGAGAAGGGATTTACTGTAGAGAAGGGATTTATTGTGGCGAGGGGATTTATCCCCGATGGGCTGCGCAGCAGCCCGCTCTTTTTTCAGGGCCGCTACGCGCCCCATCGGGGATAAATCCCCTCGCCACAGTAGATCTCTTCCACCCGGTAAATCTGTTTTGCCATGAGATCAGCGCAAATATTCGGCCAGGCCGCTGTAGCAAGTCGCAAGGTGATACGGCGTAGTCGAAGGCATGTCCTTGCGACTCACCTCACCCAACTCATCCCGGCACTCATGCCAGCCACCGGCATGCAGAAACCGCTGCTGCAACGCCTGCAACTGACGCAACACCACCGCCTCGCTGCCCTGACGCAACGTCAGCGCGCGCAAATATTCCGCCTGCGCCCAGATTCGTTGAGTCGAATCCTTCGGCTGCCCATCCTGCCGCAGATCGAGCATCGCCCGCACCGCGCCTGACGGCTGTTCCACGCCATGCTGCTCAGTAAACGCAAACGCGCGATCCAGCGCCGCGTGCAGTTTCGAGCCGCGCAGCAACGGCGACGACTCGAGCAGGAAATACCATTCGAACTGATGCCCCGGCTCGTACCAGTTATCCACAGCCCCCAGCGGTTTCTCCATCAACACGCCATATTGCGGATCGACGAAGCGCTTGTGCATGGCTGTGCATAACTCCAGCAACGCGGTTTGGGTCTGGGCATCTTCGCGAACGGCGAGCGTGGCGAGGAAGGCTTCGGCCAGGTGCATCAACGGGTTTTGCAGCGGGCCGGTTTCGAGGGTGATCCAGTCGCGATTCAGGCACGCCTCGTACAAGCCATCACCGGTGGCAAAGCGCCGACCAATGATTTCCAGCGCGGCATTCAGCGTCGACTCGACCAGCGGATCGCCGGACTTGCCCCAGTAGTGCGCGCAGGCAAAAAGGATGAAGGCGTGGGTGTAGAGATCCTTGCGCTGATCCAGCGGCTTGCCCTGCGCATCGATGCTGTAGAACCAGCCGCCGTGGTCGGCATCGTGGAAGTGCCGTTGCAAGGAGCGGAACAGCGCCGCCGCGCGAACCTCTGCGTTATCCACAACCCCGATCAGACTGGAAAACAGATACAACTGCCGCGCGCAGGCCATCGCTCGATAGCGTTGCGGTGGCAAGGGTTGATGCGCGGCGTCCAGCGCCTCGTACGGCAGCGCCATGTCGGCGTTCCAGCCCGGGCCTTGCCAGAGGGGCACGATCACGTTGACGAAGTGCTGTTGCACAGCGCCGAACAGGGCGGTCAATTCAGGCAGGGAGGTGGAGCGGGAAGCGTGGGGCATGGGCGGACGTCGTCACGGGCTGGGGCGATTGCGCGACATGGTAGCAGAGAGCATCGGTTGGGTGACGACCCTGTAGGAGCTGCCGTAGGCTGCGATCTTTTGATCTGGCTTTATAAAGTCAAAAGATCGCAGCCTGCGGCAGCTCCTACAGGAGATCAGGCGTTTAGCCGGCCAGCAGCCAGGCGCCGGTGATTGCCGAAACCGCGCCTGCAAGACGAACCAACGGCGCAGCAGCTTGAGGCAGAAAACGCACTACGGCATAACCCGCCGCATGCAGTGCAGCCGTCGCTGCCACAAAACCCGCCGCATACGCCCACGGGCTAGTCATGTCCGGCAATTCCAAACCATGCGCGACACCATGGAACAACGCAAACACCGCCGTCGCCACCACCGCCATCACCAACGGCGGACGCACCGCCAATGTCACCGCCAGACCCAGCGCCAGCACCGACGCAGCAATCCCGCTTTCCAGCGCCGGCAGTTCCAGCCCTTCAAACCCGAGCAGGCCGCCCATCAGCATGGTGCCGACAAACGTGCACGGCAGCGCCCAACGCGCCGCGCCTTGTTGCTGCGCCGCCCACAAACCGACGGCAACCATTGCCAACAAATGGTCGAGGCCACCAATCGGGTGGCTGATGCCGGCGATCAAACCACTGTCGCCGTGGCCCGGGTGGGCGAAGGCCAGCGCCGGGGTCAGCAGCAGTGCCACGGCGCCGAGAATGCGTTTAAGTGTCATGAATAAGCTTCCTTGTTGATAAATAAATCAGGCTGCGGTCAGCAGGCCCTGGCGTTCGATGAAGGCGATGATGGCTTCCAGACCCTGACCGGTTTTCTGGTTGCTGAAGACGAACGGCTTGCCGTTGCGCATGCGTTTGGTGTCGCTGTCCATCATTTCCAACGAGGCGCCCACCAGCGGTGCCAGGTCGATTTTGTTGATCACCAGCAGATCGGATTTGCAGATCCCCGGCCCGCCCTTGCGCGGCAGCTTGTCGCCGGCGGAAACGTCGATCACATAGATAGTAAGGTCGGACAGTTCCGGGCTGAACGTCGCCGACAGGTTATCGCCGCCCGACTCGACGAGAATCAGATCGAGCCCCGGAAAACGCCGGTTCAGTTGATCGACCGCTTCAAGGTTGATCGAGGCGTCTTCACGAATCGCCGTGTGCGGGCAGCCGCCGGTTTCCACGCCGATGATCCGCTCCGGCGCGAGGGCTTCATTGCGCACGAGGAAATCGGCATCTTCGCGGGTGTAGATATCGTTGGTGACCACGGCGAGGTTGTAGCGCTCGCGCAGGGCCAGGCAGAGGGCCAGGGTCAACGCGGTTTTGCCGGAACCGACCGGGCCGCCGATGCCGACGCGCAGAGGTTGTGTGTTCATGAATGTTCTCCTAGGAGCGAAAGAGGCGGCTGTACTGGCGCTCGTGGGCCATGCACGCCAAGGACAGGCCGAACGCGGCGCTGCCGATGTGTTCGGGATTGATTCGGGTCGCGTCCTGCTGTGCCTGTTGCAGTAACGGCAGCAATTCGCTGGTCAGGCGCTGGGCGGCTTGCTGGCCCAGCGGCAGGGTTTTCATCAGCACCGCGAGCTGGTTTTCCAGCCAACTCCACAGCCACGCGGCGAGGGCGTCTTGCGGGGCGATGCCCCAGGCGCGTGCAGCCAGCGCCCAGCACAAGGCCAGATGCGGTTCAGTGCATTGATCGAGAAAATCACGGGCAGGCGCGTCGAGCTCCGGCAAACCGTTGAGCAGTTGCTGCAACGAGTAGCCCATCTGCCGGCTCTCCAGATGCAACTCGCGAGTCTCGCGGCTGGCGCGGTGGCTTTCGCAGAGGATCAGCAACGCGCTCCAGTTTTCATCCGCCGCCGCCTGGCAGTGCGCAAGCAGCAGCGGGGCTTCGAAGCGCGACAGGTTCAGCAGCAACTGATCGCTGATCCAGCGGCGGGCGTCGTCCGGGTTTTTCACCCGGCCGTTATCCACCGCCATTTCCAGACCTTGCGAATAGCTGTAGCCGCCAATCGGCAACTGCGGACTGGCCAGGCGCAGCAGCGCCCAGGCCGGATTCACAGGCGTACGCCGAACTGATGGAGTTTCGGCGCGTAGTTGAAGTCTTCGTCGCCGTGTCGTGAATG
This sequence comes from Pseudomonas sp. P1.31, assembly GCF_001269815.1. NCBI lineage: Bacteria > Pseudomonadati > Pseudomonadota > Gammaproteobacteria > Pseudomonadales > Pseudomonadaceae > Pseudomonas > Pseudomonas sp. P1.31. Next base: position 6,158 of record NZ_LHVN01000004.1, read on the forward strand.
GTGGTGGCCGCCGCCATAAGCACCATGTTCCGGCTGGAACGGTGCTTCGATGGCTGAAACCTGCGCGCCCAATTGTTCGAGCATCGCCTTGAGTACGTAATCGTCGAGCAGACGCAGCCAGCCGTCACCGACCTGCAGGGCGACATGGCGGTTACCGAGGTGATAAGCGGCGCGGGTCAGTTCGAAGGCGTTGGCGCAGGTGACGTGCAGCAACTGCTCGGGGCGGGCGCAGACGCGGACGATGCGGCCGTCTTCAGCCTGTAGGCATTCGCCGTCATACAGCGGCGGTTGGCCACGCTCCAAAAACAACCCGACGTCTTCACCTTCAGCACTGAAACAGCGCAGACGGCTTTTGCTCCGCGCTTCGAAGGTCAGGTGCAACTCGGCGGCCCAGACGGGTTGAGGGTCGATTCTGCGGTGAATCACCAGCATCGGGAAACTTCCAGCTATGGACAATGGTTGCTCTAGAGCAAGGGGCTTGCCAATCGGACGAGATGTAGGAAATCCCTGTCGGAGCGTAGTGGATGTTTCAAGATGTTGCGGGGATTTGGAAGGTTTTGGTGCATGAAGGTTTTTACATGCACCAAATGGAGGCCATGATGCTGCACCCCTGTAGGAGTGAGCCTGCTCGCGATGACGGTGTGTCATTCAACATATATTTGACTGATCAACCGCTATCGCGAGCAGGCTCACTCCTACAGGGGATTTATGTTTTTGAGAGAAGGGGGAATTACTCGGTACTGCCCAGGCCCTGCCAATGCTTCAGGCCGATAAAGATAAAACGCAGCTGCTGAGTGATCTTCGCCTGTGGCGTCAGATGCTCCGGCAGTGCTTCAGCGGGCGGGTCGATGATGTCGGGGAGGGTGGCGAACACCGATTTGACGATCAGATCAGCCATCACACTCAGGCCATCGGCATCGAGATGCTGGAGCTTGGGCATCATCGTCAGATCCGATGCAAGGTCGGAGCTGATGTTCTCGCGCAACCGACCAATCGCCTGACGCACCGGCAGCGAACCACCGTATTGCTCGCGGGCAAGAAACAGAAATTGTGAGCGATTAGCGCTGACCACATCGAGAAAGATCCGCACCGAGGCATCGATAATGCCGCCCATGACGAATTCGTTGTGGCGCACCAGGCGGATGGTTTCGCGGAAGGTCTGACCGACTTCGCTGACCAGCACTAAACCCAGTTCGTCCATATCGGCAAAATGCCGGTAGAAACCGGTGGGCACGATCCCGGCGGTTTTGGTCACTTCGCGCAGGCTCAGGCTGCCGAATCCTCGGCCGCTTTCCATCAGGTGGCGGGCAGCGTCCATCAGGGCGTTGCGGGTCTGTTGCTTCTGTTCGGCGCGGGGCAGCATCGCAGGGTGTGTTCTTCGGCGGGACAAGCGCCGCACTCTAGCAAATCGGCTTTATCGGCGTCGAACGGCAGGACGGTGCAGCGGGGATTTTTGCGGGATGTTTTACCGGGGCCTGAAAAGTCAAAAGCCCAATCCGTCGATTGGGCTTTTTTTCTGGGCCACCATGGGCTCAGCTCACAGCGCTGTTGCGTTCGATCACACGATCACCACCACCTTCGGCAACAGCCTGGCCTTGTGGGGTTTTGTCGTAGCCGTCTTCAACCAGGCCTTTTTCTTCGAGGCGGTTGCGACCGTTTTCGGCGACAGCCTGACCTTGAGGGGTTTTGTCGTAGCCATCTTCGACCAGACCTTTTTCTTCCAGGCGATCACGGCCGCCTTCTGCTACAGCTTGACCCTGTGGAGTTTTGTCGTAGCCGTCTTCAGCGAGGGTGCCTTTGGTGTGGTCGGAGCCGTCGGCAGCAACGGTCTGGCTGAACACCGAGTAGCTGGTTTTTACTTGTGGCGTGGCTTGTTCGGCGGCAGGCAGTGCGAAAGCAGTGCTGGCCAGCATCGAGAGGGTAAGGCTAAGCAGTAATTGGCGTTTCATGATGGGTTGCTCCTTGGGAGGGCGATAAAGTGGGTACGAGGGCAATGCTACTCTCGATAAGTCGATATAAAAGTTCATAAACGCAATGGTAATAATCAACAGAATTGATTGTTCTGGCGGGAGGCTCTAGATCGGGCCTTTCAGAGCATCGGTTTTGCACCGAGGTGGGTATTTTCGACCCACTCGCGCCTCGCAAAAGTGCGGGTCGCGGTAACGCTGTTCGACTGATCGGTCAGAATTCACCCGGGTTTTTCCGTCTTAATCGGCTTTTCGGTTAAACCTGCGGGCCTTTTGCCAGTCACAGTTTTCATAGGGGCCGCTTTGGCCCGCCGTTTCAGCCTTTCACCGTGTTTTGGGTGAGGGGTCGTGATCAGGAGTTTTGTGCATGACGCGCACTGGAAAAATCTTCAGCTGGATCTTCGCCACCCTCGTGCTGCTACTGGCCGTGCTGGTATTGATCATCGTGTTCTTCGACTGGAACCGGATCAAACCGCCGCTCAACGCCAAAGTCTCGGAAGAACTGCACCGACCGTTTGCCATCAATGGCAACCTCGCGGTGATCTGGCAGCGCGAGCCGGATGAAGGCGGCTGGCGCGCCTGGGTGCCGTGGCCGCATGTGGTTGCCGAGGATTTGAGCCTGGGCAATCCGGACTGGTCGAAGAAACCGCAGATGGTCACCCTCAAACGCGTCGAACTGCGCATCTCGCCACTGGCGCTGCTGGCGCAACGCGTGGTGATTCCGCGTATCGACCTGACCGAGCCCAACGCCGATCTGCAACGACTGGCGGATGGCCGCGCCAACTGGGTGTTCAAGTTTGATCCCAAGGATCCGAATGCTGAACCGTCGAGCTGGGTGGTCGACATCGGCGCGATCGGTTTCGACAAGGGTCACGTCACCCTCGATGACCAGACCCTGAAAACCAATCTCGATGTGCTGATCGATCCGCTGGGCAAGCCGATTCCGTACAGCGACATCGTTGGTGACAAAGTGGCGAAAACCGCGCAGGACAAGGGCGGCGCGCCGCAGGACTACGCGTTTGCGCTCAAGGTCAAAGGCCAATACCACGGCCAGAACCTTACCGGCCAAGGCAAGATCGGCGGATTGCTGGCCTTGCAGGACGCGAGCAAACCGTTTCCGCTGCAAGCCCAGGCGAAGATCGGCGACACCCGCATCGAACTGGCCGGCACCCTGACCGACCCGATGAATCTCGGCGCTCTTGACCTGCGCCTGAAGCTGGCCGGCGACAGCCTCGGCAATCTCTATCCGCTGACCGGCGTTACGTTGCCCGATACGCCACCGTATTCCACCGACGGTCATTTGATTGCCAAACTGCATGACGCTGCCGGCGCGAAATTCACCTACGAAAAATTCAACGGCAAGATCGGCAACAGCGATATTCATGGCGACCTGACTTACGCCGCTACCCAGCCGCGACCAAAACTCAGCGGTGCGCTGGTTTCCAATCAACTGCTATTCGCCGACCTTGCGCCGCTGATCGGCGCCGATTCGAATGACAAGCAAAAGGCCCGTGGCGGCGACAGCAAGCAACCGGCGGATAAAGTGCTGCCGGTCGAGGAGTTCAAGACCGACCGCTGGCGCGCGATGGATGCCGACGTCGAGTTCACCGGCAAGCGCATCGTCCACAGCGAGAAGCTGCCGTTCAATGACCTCTATACGCATCTGGTGCTCAACGACGGCGAACTGAGCTTGCAGCCGCTGCGCTTCGGCGTCGCTGGCGGCAATCTCGATGCACAAATCCGTCTCAATGGCCGCACCGAACCGATGGAAGGCCAGGCCAAACTCACCGCGCGCCGCTTCAAGCTCAAAGAGTTGTTCCCGACCTTTGAACCGATGAAGACCAGTTTCGGTGAGCTGAATGGCGACGCCGATATCAGCGGTCGCGGCAACTCGGTGGCGAAATTGCTGGGCGGCGCCAATGGCAAGTTGAAGATGTTGATCAACGACGGCGCGATCAGCCGTGAATTGATGGAGCTGGCCGGGCTTAACGTCGGTAACTACGTGGTCGGCAAAATCTTTGGCGACAAGGAAGTGAAGATCAACTGCGCGGCGGCGGATTTCGATATCAAAACCGGCCTGGCGACCACGCAGCTGTTTGTCTTCGATACCGAGAACGCGATCATTTATATCGATGGCACGGCGAACATGGCCACCGAGCAACTGGATCTGACGGTGACGCCGGAATCGAAGGGCTGGCGTTTGATTTCCCTGCGTTCGCCGCTGTACGTGCGCGGCAAGTTCATCAAGCCGGACGCCGGGGTTAAACCAGTGCCGTTGCTGTTGCGCGGTGCGGGGATGGTGGCATTAGGCGTGATTGCGGCACCGGCGGCGGGGTTGCTGGCGTTGGTGGCGCCGAGTGGTGGCGAGCCGAATCAGTGCGCGCCGTTGTTGGAGCAGATGAAGGAAGGGAAAGCCCCGGTAACGGTTAAACCCACCAAATAATCGGGTAAAAGCAAAAGATCGCAGCCTTCGGCAGCTCCTACACCGATCGTTCCCACGCTCTGCGTGGGAACGCCTCTACGGACGCTCCGCGTTCGGCATTAAAAAGGCACGCAGAGCGTGCCGGGCTGCATTCCCACGCGGAGCGTGGGAACGATCAGTTAATGCATTCTCATGTAGGAGCTGCCGAAGGCTGCGATCTTTGTGCTTTTGTTGCGGCCTCTTTGCGAGCAGGCTCGCTCCTACATTGGAATGCATTTCAAATGTGGGAGCGAGCCTGCTCGCGAAGGCGATTTATCGGATTTAGAGGTCGTTCAGGATGTCAGCCATGTCATCGGCGTGCTCTTCTTCCTGCGCGAGGATGTCTTCGAAGATGCGCCGTGTGGTCGGGTCTTTTTCGCCGATGTACTGAATGATCTCGCGGTAGCTGTCGATAGCGATCCGCTCAGCGACCAGATCCTCGTAAACCATCTCTTTCAGGGTGTTCCCGGCCACGTATTGCGCGTGGGACATTTTCGACAGCAGGTCGGGATTGAACTCAGGCTCGCCGCCCAATTGCACGATGCGCTCGGCCAGACGGTCGGCGTGCTCGGCTTCCTGGGTGGCGTGCTCAAGAAATTCTTCGGCGGCCACATGGGCTTTGACGCCGTTGGCCATGAAATAGTGGCGCTTGTAGCGCAACACGCAGACCAGTTCGGTGGCCAGCGATTCGTTGAGCAAGCGCAGCACCTCCTCACGGTCAGCGCTGTAGCCTTCAGTTACAGCACCGTTCTCGACGTGTTGGCGCGCACGTTCGCGCAGTGTTTGAACATCTGACAGATGCAGGTCGTCGCTCATTTCGATCTCCAGGAGGCTAATCCGATGGGCGCCACGTTCTGCGGCCGTGGTCGCTACCCAAGTTGTGAGTCATGAGCGAAGCAAAAAGTTTTATGCAATTTGCGCTGTCCTCGGCGTCAGCCCCGACAACGCCGCCTCCTCGCGCAACCATGCAAAAAATGCGCGCACCGGCGGATGTCGTTCGCGGCCCGGCACACACAACGCGCTATACCCGGCGCCATCCACCACAACGTCGGCTTTGTAAGGCACCAGCAGACCACTGGCGACACTTTCCGAGACCAGAATATTGCTCGCCAGCACCAGGCCTTGCCCGGCAATCGCCGCTTGCAGGGCGTAATGTTCTTCGTCGTACTCGCGGTTCGCCGGCGACTGCTTGAGCCAGTTTTCGCCGGCCTTTGCGCACCACGCTTGCCAGCCATGGGCGTAAAGCTTGGAGTTATGCCAATGCACGCTGATCAATGTTGGCGTGCGCCGCGCGGCCAGTGCCACTTGCTCCGGTGAGCCGTAGACGCCGAAGGATTCATCGAACAGGCACAAGCCATACAGGTTCGGATAGTCGTCGAGGCTGTAGCGCAGCACCAGATCGACGCTGGCGTCCTGATGCAAATCGATGACCTCGCAGTGGGTATCGAGGCGCACGTTGATGTTCGGATGCTGCGCATAAAAACGCCCGAGACGCGGCACCAGCCATAACGCCGCGAAGGCTGCGGTGGTCGACAGCGTCAGGCTGCTGACGCTGCGTTGCGGGCGCAGGGTGTCGACGCTTTGCGCCACTTCCAGCAGCGCCCCGTGCAGGCTGCGAAACAATCGCTCGCCACCCTCGGTCAGGCGTACCTGGCGCGGCAGGCGTTCGAACAGAGCAAGCCCGAGCCAATCCTCCAGCGCACGAATCTGATGGGAAATCGCCGTCGGCGTCACCGACAACTCTTCGGCGGCCGCTTTAAAGCTCAACAAACGTGAAGCAGATTCGAAAGCGCGCAGGGCGGTCAGCGGCAGCGAGGCGAACATTGAAAACTCCACGGATGAAATCAATTCATTCCGACTGATTTTTGCTCATTTGTTTAGACGTCATGGCGAGCTTCAAGCTGCAAGCCACAAGCCGTTTGATTCTAGTCCGGAGAATGTACAGATGAGCAAGATTCTTGTGCTGCATGCCAGTCCACGTGGTGATCGTTCCACTTCGCGCCGTCTGGCGGAAAGTTTTCTCAGCGCCTGGCAGGTGCGCCATCCGCAGGCTCAAGTCACTCGCCGTGAAGTCGGGCGGGCATTGATTCCGGCAGTCAACGAAGCGTTCGTCGCCGCAGCGTTTTACCCCGAGCCCAACAACCGGCCTCTGTCGATGCAGGCCGATCTGGCGCTCAGCGATCAACTGGTCGGCGAATTGTTCGATCATGATCTGCTGCTGATTTCCACGCCGATGTACAACTTCAACGTGCCCAGCGGGCTCAAGGCCTGGGTCGATCAGATCGTGCGGCTGGGCCTGACCTTCGATCACACGCTGGACAACGGCGTCGCCCAATACACGCCGCTGTTACAGGGCAAGAAAGCCTTGATCGTCACCAGTCGCGGCGGATTCGGCTTCGGCCCCGGTGGCGAACTGGAAGCGCTGAACCACGCCGATCCATGGCTGCGCACGGCGCTGGGTTTCATCGGCATCAACGATGTCAGCGTGGTCGCCGCCGAAGGTGAAGAATCCGCCGAACGCACCTTCGCGGTGTCGGTGGCCGAGGCCGAGCAGCGGTTGCTCGACCTTGCCCGGGAGTTCTAGGTGGCCTGGGTGTTCCTGCTGATCGCTGCCGGTTTTGAAGTCACCTTCGCCATGGGCATGAAGTACGCCGAAGGTTTCACCCGGCTGTGGCCGTCGCTGATCACGGTGATCGCGGCGATCGGCGGGATTTACTTTCTGACTTTGGCGATGCGCGAGTTGCCGGTGAGTATTGCTTATCCGATCTGGACGGCCATCGGCTCGCTGGGCACGGTGTTCCTCGGTTTTGCCTTGCTCGGCGAGAGCCTGACGCTGGTCAAACTGCTGTCGGTGGGGCTGATTGTGGCGGGGGTGGTGGGCCTGAAGTAGGCTGGTCGATGAGTTGTCATCATCAGGGAGGATGCTTGGCGGGCGTTTTGCAGGCCTTGCATCCACTCACCGACCACAAGGATGTTTGCCCATGTCCACGCGTTATCCGCTGGTGCTGGTTCCGGGCATGCTCGGGTTTGTACGTTTAGTGCTCTATCCGTATTGGTACGGAATCGTCAAAGCCTTGCGCCGTGGTGGTGCGACGGTGTTTGCGGTTCAGGTGTCACCGCTCAATTCGACTGAGGTGCGGGGCGAGCAACTGCTCGCGCGTATCGATGAGATTCTGCGCGAGACCGGCGCGCAGAAGGTCAACCTGTTCGGCCACAGTCAGGGCTCGTTGACGGCGCGCTATGCCGCGGCGAAACGCCCGGATCTGGTGGCGTCGGTCACGTCGGTGGCGGGGCCCAATCATGGCTCGGAGCTGGCGGATTATCTGGAAAAACATTACCCGGCGGACAGCGCCAAGGGGCGTCTGCTTGAGGCGTTGCTACGGCTTTTCGGGTGGCTGATGGCGGTGCTGGAGACCGGTTATCGCGGGCCGGGATTTCCGGTGGATGTCCATGCTTCGCACCATTCGCTGACCACGGCGGGCGTGGCGCTGTTCAACCAGCGTTATCCACAGGGCTTGCCGCAAACCTGGGGCGGGCATGGGCCGGAGGAGGTTAACGGCGTGCGTTATTACTCATGGTCGGGAACGTTGCAGCCGGGCAAGACCGATCGCGGCGGCAATCTGTTTGACGGGACCAATCGCAGTTGTCGCTTGTTCGCGAAAACCTTTGTGCGCGAGCCGGGGCAGTGCGACGGGATGGTCGGGCGGTACAGCTCGCACCTCGGGACGGTGATTGGCGATGATTATCCGCTGGATCATTTCGACATTGTTAACCAGTCGCTGGGGCTGGTGGGCAAGGGCGCGGATCCGGTGCGGTTGTTTGTTGAGCACGCGGCACGCCTAAAAGCTGCTGGCCTTTAAATCGCTTTTGTAGCGAGGGGATTTATCCCCGATGGGCTGCGCAGCGGCCCCCGTTTTTTTGGGGCCGCTACGCGACCCATCGGGGATAAATCCCCTCGCCACAAAGGTATAGGCATCAGGCAATGCGGGGCTGGCGGCCTAGCACGGTGGTCCAACGCTCAGAAAGTATCACCCCACCCAACGTCAGCAACCCGCCCACCAAGTGATACATCGCCAACTGCTCCTTCAACACCACCGCCGCAATCAGCGCAGTAATCAGCGGCAGCAAATTAAAGAACAATGTCGTCCGGCTCGGCCCCAGGCGTTGCACCGCCTGCATCCATGCCAACGGTGCAACCATCGACGCCAGCAGGCACGCATACAACACCAGCGGAGTGTTCTGCAGGGTCAAACCGGTTTTCGGCGAAGCGACATACAGCGGAAACAACACGACAATCGCCACCAGCACCTGCAAATACAGCAACACCAGCGGCGGTAAGCGCAGCTGCCATTTCTTCAGCAGCGTGCTGTAAATCGCGTAAGCCAGCGTCGCGATCAACATCATCGCATCGCCCATGTTCAGGCCGTGTTGCAGCAACGCGCCAAGGCTGCCCGACGACACCACCACCAGCACGCCAGCAAACGACAGCACCGCGCCGACCAGCGCACCGGCGGTCAGACGTTGACCGAGGCTGATGATTGCCATGGCCAGCGACATCAAAGGCATCAGCGACAAAATGATGCCCATGTTGGTCGCGGTGGTCAGGGTCGCCGCGAAGTAAGCGAGGCTCTGATAGACCGCCATACCCAGCACACCGAGGACAAAAATCTTGCCCAGGTTCGGACGAATCTGCGGCCAGTGCGCGATCACCGCTTTGAGCATGAACGGGGTGAACAGCAAGCCGGCGAGCAGCCAGCGATAGAAACCGATCTCGGCGGGGAAAATCGCCCCGACCGCCAGTTTGTTGATCACGGTATTGCCGGCCCAGATAAAAATCGCCAGCAGCGGAAACGCGTATTGCATGAGTTGAAACCAGTACGTTGATGAGTCGCAATTATCCCTTGTCTGGATGCAGGCCTATACTTCGAACCGGACAACCTGCCTCTGAAACCGGACAGCATGAACAGTAAACACATCGATCTGCTGGATTTCAGCGAGCTGCCGTCGGCGGTGTACTTCCGTTATGCCGATTTCAACGCCCACGAATTCGCCGCGCCGCACCGCCATCCATGGGGCACGCTGGAATACGCGGCGCACGGCGTGCTGCACATGGACGTCGACGGCAGCCGCTTCATGTCACCGCCGCAATACGCGGTGTGGGTGCCGCCGCAGGTCGAGCACAGTTTTTACAGCCATCAACCGGTCAACTATCGCGCGGTGTGTCTGGATCCCAAGGTCTGCGCCGATCTGCCCCGACGCGCCTGCACGCTGGCGATCAGCGACATTCTCAAAGCGATCCTCAAGGACTTCGCCGCGCGCGATGTGAAAATTCCTCAACTCGATGCCGATCAACGACTGGCGCAGGTGTTGGTCGATCAACTGCAACAGGCGCCGGTGCACGAGTGTTATCTGCCCTACGCGAGCAGTCCGGGTTTGCTGGCGATCCTAGAAGCGTTGCAGGCCGAGCCGGGCAACAACCAACCGCTGGCGAATTGGGCGGCGCAAGTGCATGTCAGTGAGCGCACGTTGGCGCGTCAGTTTGTACGGGAACTGGGGATGAGTTTTGGCGAGTGGCGCCAGCGTCTGCGTTACCTTGCGGCGATCGAAGCGTTGGAGGGTCAGCGTAGCGTGCAGGAAATCGCCTTCGATCTCGGCTACAGCAGTGGCTCGGCGTTTATCGCCATGTTTGCGCGACAGGCCGGTTGTACGCCGGAGCACTACCGGCGAAACAATATGTTTTGATTGGCCGGATTGTTGAGAGGCGAGCGGTTTTTCTCGCTTGCACCGTTGCAGTGAATGCGAAGCCTGCACGGTGAAAAGTGCTGCATAACATTGTTTGGGAAATTTTTGAGAGGGCGCTGTAAAACCGTCGAGAAATCACCCGGCATGTAGCCGCAGCCGTACAACAAGGATGAAAACCGATGATTCGCAGACCCCCCTCCAATGGCACCGTGAGAGTCGATGCTCCTGCGCCGGGTTCGCGCCCGGGCAGTCCGGTACCACGACCTGACTCACCGCCCCGTATAACTGTTGAATTCTTTCCCGGGGCGAACCGCTCACCGACGCCGGGGACAAGTCACGTACCCGGTAGCGCCGACGTGAATTTGCCGACACCTGAGCTATCGGTAACGATCGGCGATTTGGTCATTGGCACCGGACAACCGGCAGGGGAATCATTGCCTCGCCCTCTGAGTGAATATCAGGTGGTCAAGGTTGCGAAGTTACCGACGGCCGATGCCGACGGGTTACGAACGCTCAATGGCCGGCAGTACGTTGACGTCGAATACGTCGGGGTTGTGCATGTCGTCAAGGATCCTGTCATCGGGCAATACCGTGCCAAGCTGTTGAGGGAGTCAGTCGCTTCCGGCCCGATACTTTTACACGATCCCGACAGCAGACTTTGGTATCCGTATGTGGGGGAGGCGACGCAACTGCAAGAAATCGCCCATCTCTATTCGGATTTTGTCGACATGGCCTTCAATCCGGACGTTCCTGATGCAGAACGATTTGATTTTTTGCGCGGTTTGCAATGGCTTGCGGCGTATCCAAAAGACAACTTTCTCTGGAAGGCGCTGGCGGAGGCCAACGTGGCGGGCGACTGGGCCGCCAGTCAACAGACGATAAAAAGCGTAGAAGCGCTGCCGGATCTGCAGAGATTGATGACGCCCGAGCAGTTCGAAGTCCTGACTGAACGGATGTTCACCGCAGAACGACTGGTGCCGCTGACCGAATTCGAGCGAAATCTGGGCGCTTATGCGCGCAATCTGGAGCAGACCGGGCGGTTCGACGACTACGATTCGTTGCAGCTTGCCACCCGAGAGGCACGGGCGATCCCGGAAGAATTACAGGAGCTGCGTGACACGTTTCGAGAACACGGCACCGTTGCGCAACCGCAGCGGCAAGAGCCAACCGAGGTAACAGCGCAAGTGATGTCCAATCTACAACAGGCCCAGCGAGCTATCTATCGCGCCAAGGAGCTGTTGCCGATGTCGGGTAATCAGTTGCCAAGCATTTTTGAGAAAGGCGGGGCGGGCATCGCGAAGATCAAGAGCCTTCGAAAATATAATGCGGTGACCCAGGAATTCACCGCCGATATGACCATTGCCGAACATGCGCAAAAAGCCATTGAAATAAAGAGTGGCAACTGTTCGGAAAACTCCAAAGTGGTGTTTTCGATTCTTGCCAATCAACCGAGAACCTCTCCGATTCATATCGTCCAGGCGACGTTGACTGATGTCGGAGGTTCGCAAGTTGACCACCAGTATGTGCTGATCGGCGATCTTGACGGAAAACCTTCCGACCTGGTTGTCGCCGATTCCTGGGTAGAATTCCCGGCAGCCCACACAGTTGACAAAGGTAAGTTCAATTTCAAGTTGCCTGCGCTCGAGACCCTGGAACCAGGCCCTGCTGTCGCAGAGTACGGTTTCATCAACGATACCGCGCCGGGGCCCGCCATGCTTCCAGCCGTCGTTGAAGACAGTACGATCCGAGAACTGAAGATCAGCAAAATGCACAAGAACGGCTATGCCGAGTGGATCTCTCTGGAGACGCTGGGCTCCACTTATCATATGCCGGGTGAGGTGCCGGTTTCGTTCGAGAAGTTGCCACTTTCCGCGATTGAGCAGCGAAGCGCTGCATATGAACGATTCAGGGCGATTTTCAGGTCGGATACCAACGCTACGCAATGATCCAGTTGGGAGAAACCCCTGAGGCATTCTTCGGGTGTGGCCCACGGGTGATGAGGAAGGTGTAACAGCCTTTGTCTACACTCCACAGTGAGGCCGCATCCATCGGTGCGGCGACAAGGAGAAAACTCCATGAAGATGTTGCGTGTGCCTTTGTTGATGATTGGTTTGCTCCTGTGTTCCCAGGGCTTCGCCGCCACGGCGCAGCAAAACAAGATGACCACCTGCAATGCCGATGCGACCGCCAAGAGCCTCAAGGGCGATGAGCGCAAAACCTTCATGAGCACCTGCCTCAAAGCAACGCCTGCGGCTAACGACGGCAAGCAACTGACCCCGCAGCAGCAAAAAATGACCACCTGCAACGCCGATGCGAAAACCAAAGCGCTGACCGGCGATGCGCGCAAGGCATTTATGAGTGATTGCCTGAAGAAAAAATAAGAGCAAAAGATCGCAGCCTGCGGCAGCTCCTACCTGAGACCGCGATCCTGTAGGAGCTGCCGCAGGCTGCGATCTTTTCGGCGCGACGAGGCACCCGGGCCTGTGCTCGCTTCGGCGCCGGAACGCTGGCAGACTGCCCATCCTTTTACGCCGTTCGTTTTGAGGCTGTATGCCAACGTTTTCTGAGCGTCATGTAGTGTTCTGGGTCAGTTGCATCATCATTTTCGGCGGTTTGCTGCTGGTGCTGCCGCTGCGCTTGTTGCCAAGCCTGCTCGCCGGCTTGTTGGTGTTCGAGCTGGTCAACATGCTCACCCCGCAACTGCAACGGCTGATCGAAGGCCGCCGCGCGCGCTGGCTGGCGGTGGCGTTGCTGGGGACGTTGGTGGTCAGTGTGCTGGCGCTGCTCTTTGCCGGCGCGATCAGTTTCCTGTTGCACGAAGCGGAAAACCCGGGCGCCTCCCTGGATAAATTCATGGGCGTGGTGGATCGTGCGCGCGGGCAACTGCCGCCGTTCATCGACGCCTATCTGCCCGCCAGCGCCGGTGAATTCCGCGTGGCGATTGGCGAATGGATGAGCAAGCATCTCTCCGAGCTGCAACTGGTCGGCAAGGATGCAGCGCACATGTTCGTGACGCTGCTGATCGGCATGGTGCTCGGCGCGATCATCGCCCTGCAGCGCGTGCCGGACGTCACCAAACGCAAACCGCTGGCGGCGGCGCTGTTCGACCGTCTGCACCTGCTGGTTCAAGCGTTTCGCAATATCGTTTTCGCGCAGATCAAAATTGCCTTGCTCAACACCTTCTTCACCGGGATCTTCCTCGCGGTGATCCTGCCGATGTTCGGCGTGAAGCTGCCGTTGACCAAAACCCTGATCGTGCTGACCTTCCTGCTTGGTCTGCTGCCGGTAATCGGCAACCTGATTTCCAACACGCTGATCACCATCGTCGGCCTGTCGCTGTCGATCTGGGTGGCGGTGGCGGCGTTGGGTTATCTGATCGTTATCCACAAACTTGAATACTTCCTGAATGCGCGCATTGTCGGCGGGCAGATCAGTGCCAAGTCGTGGGAGTTGCTGCTGGCGATGCTGGTGTTCGAGGCCGCGTTCGGATTGCCGGGGGTGGTGGCGGGGCCGATTTATTACGCGTATTTGAAGTCTGAGTTGAAACTGGGCGGGATGGTCTAACCGATGAATCTGTGTCGCCTGATCTGGCGCCTTCGCGAGCAAGCTCGCTCCCACATGGGATTGCATTTCAACTGAAGGAATGCGGTCAAATGTGGGAGCGAGCTTGCTCGCGAAAGGCGCGACGCCGATTTCAGGTCAGTTCATGGCGCCATAGCGTTTCATCGCTTCAATCGCCAAACCACTACCAATGCTGCCAAAGATATTCCCTTCAACATGCCGCGCATTCGGCAGCATCGCCGAGACGCTGTTGCGCAGCGCCGGAATCCCGCTCGAACCGCCGGTGAAGAACACCGTATCAACCTGATCGACCGCCACTCCGGCATCGTTCAACAACTGCGTAACACTGCCGCGTACCCGCTCCAGCAGCGCATCGATCGCCGATTCAAACAGCGCGCGGCTCAATTCCACGCTCAATCCGGCCTCGATCCGATCCAGCGGCACATGGCGGCTGTCGGTGTGGGTCAGCTGGATCTTGGTTTCTTCGACTTCCATCGCCAACCAGTGGCCGGCGCGCTGTTCGATCAACTTGAACAGGCGATCGATACCGCCGGTGTCTTCGATGTCGTAACGCATGCTGCCCAGCGCCAGGCTGGATTTCTGCGAATACACCGAGTTGATGGTGTGCCAGGTCGCCAGGTTCATGTGGTGGCTGGTCGGCATGTAGGCGCCGCTCTTCATGCGGCTGCCGTAGCCGAACAGCGGCATCAGGCCTTGCAGGCTCAGCTGTTTGTCGAAGTCGGTACCGCCGATGTGCACGCCGCCGGTGGCGAGGATGTCATCGTGACGGTTGTCGACACCGCGACGCTCGGGCGACAGGCGCACCAGCGAGAAGTCAGAGGTACCACCGCCGATGTCGACGATCAGCACCAGCTCTTCTTTTTCGATGGTCGACTCGTAATCGAAGGCGGCTGCGATTGGTTCGTACTGGAACGACACTTCCTTGAAACCGATCTTTTTGGCTACGTCGACCAAAGTGTCTTCAGCTTCCTGGTCAGCCAGAGGATCGTCATCGACGAAGAACACCGGACGACCCAGCACCACTTGCTCGAATTCCCGACCGGCGGCGGTTTCCGCACGGCTCTTCAACTGACCGATAAACAGGCCGAGCAAGTCCTTGAACGGCATCGCCGTGCCGAGAACGCTGGTGTCGTGCTTGATCAGTTTGGAACCGAGCAGGCTTTTCAACGAGCGCATCAGTCGGCCTTCATAGCCTTCCAGGTACTCGTGCAGTGCCAGACGACCGTAAACCGGGCGGCGCTCCTCGATGTTGAAGAAGACCACCGACGGCAGGGTGATCTTGTCGTCTTCCAGCGCGATCATCGTTTCCATGCCGGGGCGCAGCCAGCCGACGGTGGAGTTGGACGTGCCGAAGTCGATGCCGCAGGCACGGGCTGGAGAGGCGTCTTTCATGTCTTTCGGTTCCGGTCAAAAAAACGGCCGCGCAGTGTATGTCAGTGCGCGCCAGAATCGAAGGCCGGTCATCAGCTATTTCGCGACTAAACTGGTTGAAAATCGCAGCTTCGCCCCAAACTTGCTGGCATGGGCCGGCAGAACCACCGGCGGTCACAAGAACCGCCGTCCACTGCCGATAAACTTCTGCTGCGCCACCCGGTCACAACTTTGAGATCGGTCAACCTGGCACGCGCGAATCGGCGCATGCTTGGCAACGGCGCGAAATCGATAACGGATGGTGATTCCTTCAATGGACTTCAAAGACTATTACAAGATCCTCGGCGTGGAGCCGACAGCAGACGACAAGGCAATCAAGGCGGCCTATCGCAAGCTGGCGCGCAAATACCACCCCGATGTCAGCAAGGAAAAAGACGCCGAGGAGAAATTCAAGGACGCGTCGGAAGCCTATGAAGCGCTGAAAAGCGCCGACAAACGTGCCGAGTACGACGAGCTGCGCCGTTATGGCCAGCACGGTCAGCCGTTCCAGGGGCCACCGGGCTGGCAGAGCCGTGGCGGCTTTGGTGGCGGCGGTCAGGACACCGGCGACTTCTCGGACTTTTTCAGTTCGATCTTCGGCAATCGCGGCCCCGGTTTCGGTGGCGGTGAAGGTCGGCAACAACGCAGTGCAGGGCGCCGAGGGCAAGACGTGGAAATGGAACTGCCGATCTTCCTCGAGGAGACGCTGTCGAACGAGTCGAAGAAAGTCACCTTCCAGGTGCCGCAATACAACGCCAACGGCCAGCACGTCAGCAACACCACGAAGAGCCTGAACGTGAAGATTCCGGCGGGCGTGACCGACGGCGAGCGTATCCGCCTTAAAGGCCAGGGCGCACCGGGCGCCGGTGGCGGGGCGAATGGCGACCTGTACCTGACCATTCGTTTTGCGCCGCACCCGAAATTCGATGTCGAAGGCGACAACCTGATCATCACGCTGCCGCTGGCACCGTGGGAGCTGGCGCTGGGCACCGAAGTGGCCGTGCCGACCCTGACCGGCAAGATTAACCTCAAGGTGCCGGCCGGCAGTCAGAATGGCCAGCGCATGCGCGCCAAAGGCCACGGTCTGAAAAACAAGGCTGGTGAACGCGGTTTCCTGTTCGTGCAGCTCAAAGCGGTGATGCCGAAAGCGTCCGACGATGAAGTCAAAGCGCTGTGGCAGGAACTGGCGAACAAAGCCGCCTTCAATCCGCGAGAGAACTTCTAAATTCGACGACGGAGTAGCCCATCATGAGCAGCCCCCTGATCGTTCAACTGGACCTGGCAGAATTCTGTGAGGCGGCCGATTTATCGGACGTCTACGTGATCGAAATCGTCGAACACGGCATCCTCGAACCTCAGGGCGCGCAGCCCCGGGAATGGCGCTTCACCGACTACGAACTGGCCCTGGCCAAACGCGCCGCGAAGCTGCGGCGCGATCTGGAGCTGGAGTGGGAGGGCGTCGCGCTGGCGCTGGATCTGCTGGAAGAGGTTCGCGAATTGCGCGCCGAGAACCGCATGCTCAAACAACGCCTGGCACGTCTGGTAATCGAATAACACCCCTGTAGGAGCTGCCGAAGGCTGCGATCTTTTGATTTTGTTTTTAAAGACAAGATCAAAAGATCGCAGCCTTCGGCAGCTCCTACAGGGTTCGCGGTAACACTACGCTAAACCGCGTGCCGTCAGCCTCACTCGAGCTGACTTCAATCGTCCCGCCATGGGCATTGACCACTTCCCTGACAATAAACAGGCCCAATCCGAGACTGGTCGAAGGCTGCCCCAGTTCTTCATCGGCGCTGCGCACCAACGGATCGAAAATTGTCCCTAAGGCATCCTCCGGAATCGGCGTGCCGAAGTTATGCACCGACAGGCACACCGCGTCCGCCTCATCCTGCAGGGTCAGCGTCACCTGTTGCGTGTTCGATCCATGCTGCAGCGCATTGCCGATCAGGTTTTGCAGCAATTGATCGATACGCCCCGCGTCCCAGTTCCCGCTCATGTCGCCGTGAATATTCAGCACCGGCAAGCATTGCGGATTGCCGGCGCTCGCTTCGGCGATGGCGGCCCGAGCGGCATCGGCCAGATCCATTGAAGTCGGATTGATCGGCAGACTTTTACCGAGACGGCTGCGCACCAGCTCCAGCAAATCACTGACCATCGCCGCCAAGTGCCGGGCACCGCGCTTGATGTTGTGGGCGCAGGCCAGCGCATCGCCTTCCAGCGCCGCTTTGCGCAACAACAATTCGGTGGACATGCTCACCGCTTGCAGCGGAGCGCGCAGGTCGTGGCCGAGAATCGCCAGAAAGATGTCCCGCGAACGATTGACCTGTTCTGCGTAGGCCGCCGTCGATTCGGCCAATGCTTCATCGATGGCTTCATTGAAACGAATCATGTCCTGAAAGTAGGTCATGTCCGGCGCTTCGAGGCTGTCGACCCAGCGGCGGATCACGCAGGCGCGCAAATGACGAAACTCCGAGGTCATCTGCACCAGATCAAAACCGACGGTGTGGCGCAATTCACCATGGCTGGCGCCGGCCTGATCGAGGCTTGGGGTTTTCTCCGGGCCGTCGCCCTTGGCTTTGGCAGCCTGTTCGTCGGGACTTTGCGGTTTGTTCATGTCGCGGGCGGCGGCCAGCAAAATGGCTTTGGCGTGGTCACGCAAGTCTTCGGCGTCCATGTACTCGGCAGCGGGCGTGATGGTGGCGGCGAACTGCTCCCACTCCGCGACGATGGGATCCACGTTGCACACGATGAACTCGGAAAGACGCATGAGCGGTTACCTGAGCATGAATCGATGGACGGCGATTCGAATATTAGCCCCTCTGGCGAGAATTACACCCCCGCTGATGCCCGGCTCCCGGGGTATTTTTTTGGGTGCGGTACATATGTATTTTCGGCTCTTCAATTACTGCGGGATTAAGGGGTTTTCAGCGTTTTGTTGAGCAGTATTTTGGTTTTTTGTTTTTTCTCGTCGTCCGTAATCTGAGCCCAGGTTAATGGATGACGAGATGCTCAATATGGATGTAGTGACTAACAACGTGTCGACAGATAACGGCCCGCATCACGATGAACTAATCGGGCTTATTCCAGAAGCAATCAAACAGGCTCCGCCCCATCGACTTGAAACGCTCAAAGCGAACCTGGACGTTGCGCAACAGTATTCGGCATGGCCGCCAACAGGCCGGCAGCGTTTGAAACAGCTCGTACAAAAACATTGGCAGCTTCAGGGTGAAGTCGATGCATCTCTGAAGCACCTTGAACAGAACATCGAAGACTTTGCCCGGCCCTTGCTGACCGAGGCCCTGAAAAGCCAACTCAACGTCGATCTGGACGTCGATGCAACGATGCTCAGGCTTTATGTCCCGGACAAAATCATCTTCGGCATCGACCGAGGGGCCGCGCGCTCGCAGCATTCCACATTGCTGGCCGCGGCGTTGCACAATTTCGAGCAGTCGGAAACCGAGGACGGCTATTTTCGCAGCGGCTCCGGTGTGTACGTTGCCGACGCTGACGGCGCGCCTGTGCAGCAGGCTGTCACGGTCGGTGAGATTGCCAGCGTCTGCCGCTCGCTGGATATTGGCGCGCAATATCAGCAACACCTCAAGGCGTTGTTGCTCCCCGACGATGTGACAAAACAAGCGACATTAAGACAGCAGTCGATGGCGGTCGAAAAATCCGCGCTGGAAGTTGCGGCGGCCATTGCCGGGATGAATGCGGATCTGGGCATGCACGCTCAGGCCGTCATTAGTGATGTGATCAGCGGACAACGATCGATCAGCTTTCACGGGCGTCCGTTGAAGGCGCATCGTTTGCGGATCATGGGGTTGGAGTTGTCCGGTATTGTGCTGTTCAGTGCCGTTGCAGAAAAAACCGAGATCGAGAAATTCCTGCTGGGGCTTGTATCGCCAGAACTTCAGTTCCTGTTTGACTGGTCGCGGCGTATCCCCGGTCTCAACGATAATTTGTATGAAAAGTACAAGGTGCTCAGTGATGTATTCGCCAATGGACCAGGCGCTGTCACTGACGAAATGTCTCGGCGTAATGACTTCTACGATCAAAGTATTCTGAATGGGCCGTTGGTTGCATACATCCCGGATGATCCGCTGCACCCGTTGAAAGAATACCCGTCACTGACTGCGTTCATGAAAGCCTTGGCCACGCAGTTGCTGGAAAAATCCTACCAACAGTTTTTCAGCCGGTTTGTGGCGCAAAAAGACAAACCGACGTTCTACAAACGCGCTAACGAGCGTCTCAAGGAAATCACCTGGCATCAGCGTGAGCCCCTCGATATGGGGCCTTGGTGGCGCGAAACTGCAGTGGAAAATCCTCATGCAGAACCGATTACCGTGCCCATTCAGGACGGTCTCTGGGAGCATCTGTATCTGCGCAAACGCGACAAGTCGATCAGCGATGCACGACGGATTGCTGTGCCTACGGGAGACGAAGATGCTAAAAGCCGCTGGAACCGACTGATCAGCTATCTGAATTATGGCTGGAACTTCTTCAACTACGTTGTGATGTTGGTACCGGGCGTCGGCGAGGTAATGCTCGGGGTGATGGTCGCCCAGTTACTGGCGGAGTTTGCCGAGGGCATTGAGGACTGGAGTCACGGTGACAAGGAAGAGGCGTGCGCGCACATCAACAGCGTGATCCTCAACTTTGCGCAACTGGGGCTGATGAGCGCCGGCCATGTTCTGCCCAACGGTGCAATAGCAATCAAGCCTTCCCCTTTTATCGACAACCTCAAGTCGGTGTCTTTGGGCGACGGCCGCACGAAAATGTGGAACCCTGATCTCGCGCCTTACGAGCACAAACTCGAGCTGCCTTCCCGTACATGGGCTGACGAGGCCGGGTTGTACCCGTATCAAGGAAAAAGGGTGCTGCAACTGCAGGGCAAGCAGTACGTGTTGAAGGAGGATCCGCTTAACGGCCAGTTCCGCATGCAGCACCCGAACCGCGCCGATGCCTATGCGCCACAGGTCGAACACAACCGGGCGGGCGCCTGGAAGAGCGAAGTCGACCGCCCGCTTGAGTGGACGCAGGTTCAGCTATTGCGCCGTCTCAATCCGCTGGCCGCCACCCTCAGTGACACAACGCTGACACAAGCGCTTAAAGTCAGCGGTGTTGATGAAGGCGTGCTGCGGCGTCTGCATGTCGAACATGAGCTGCCGCCACCCTTGTTGACCGATACCCTTCATCGCTTCGATCTCTATGACTCGATCAGCCGGTTCGGCGGGCAGATCCGTAACGGTGACATAAGCGATCATCTGACGGGCTATTTGCCGGGGCTGATGACCGAGCTACCGCACTGGCCCGAGTCCAAAGCCATCATGTTGAAAGATCCATTGCCAACCGGTCGAGCGTCGGTGACTTATGGCAACTCTGGCGCCACGCTTGCCGATACATTAATAGTCACCCAGGAAGAACTTAAAACAGGCCGGTTCGAAAGCCGGGTGCTGGCGTTTCTGGATGAGCCCGAAACCGAAGCGCTGCTCGGCCGTGCCATCTCCACTGACAAAACCGTGCGTATTGAGGCATTGCGTGAAGCGCTGGCGGTGCGGGCCGTCAAGCGCACCTCGCGGGTGTTCGAGTCGCAGTACAAAACCTCGGACGTTTCCGCCGACATTCGCGTGCGCAGATTGCAAAGCGATTACCCCGATTTGCCGTGCAGTGTGATCGAACAAATACTCAAGGATGCTGATCCACAGAATGTGCGCGTGTTCGAAGAGAGCGGGCAGGTTGTCCTCAAACTGCGCCAGCAACTGCGTGCGGCGGGCGTCAAGGTTCGTATGAGTCGCGCCTTTGAAGGGCTTTACCTTGAGCAACTGGACAATGCCGATAGCCGTCGACTGGCACTGCGCTCGCTGGAAACTCTGCCAGGATGGTCGCCTGATGTGCGCATGGAGATCCGCCATGGCTCTTTCACCGGGCAGCTTGAGGCCAGTGTCGGAGAGGCTGACGCACCGATCCGCAAAGTACTGATCGCTGATGAAAATGGCCTTCACAGTGCACGTGATGAGCAAGGGCTGCATTTGCACAGTGCCGAGGATCTTTACAGCGCTGTGTTGCATGCGTTGCCCGATAAACAACGACAGGCACTGGGTTTCGACATTTTCCAGGGAGAACGACTGAAACATGCGATTCAGCGCTCGCCATTGAGTCACGAACAATTCGAACGGGTGCTGCTGGATAACCCGATTCGCAAGCCTGCCTATGATCCCGAAAACATGCGCCTGCGCGGCGGTATGCAGGGCTATCCGTTGCGACCCGAAGGTTGGTCGGCGCTCAAGCGCCGGGTGGGATCGCTGTATCCTGCCTTCACGGATGCAGAGGTTGAAAGCCTGCTTGGTAGCTTCGGCGCCAATGTGATGGAAAGTCGCGTGGCGGCACTGGAGAAAGAGTTCAGCAGGTTCAACCTGGACTTTCAGCGCTGGTTGAACGGCATGGATCTGATCTATCGTCTCAGCCCTGAAGGCGTGGCGGAGTGGACGTCGCGCAACAGGGTCTATCAGCTTCTGCGTCAAAGCTGGCAGCGCACCGGCCCTGCGGGGCCTCCTGCACGGGGAGTTATCCGGGCCCAGGCGCTTGTGCTCGATGGTCTGCCGATGGGTCGTCATCTTGAGACAATGCCCGCGCTGAGCGCCAGCTTTGACCACGTCACCTCCTTAAGCTTGCGAAACGGCCAGATACGCCCCAACCAATTATCTTTTCTCGGCGGATTTCGCCAGTTGCGCGACCTCGATTTGTTGAAGAACCGCTTGAGCGATTTTCCGCAGGTCATCAGTTCCATGCCGCATCTGCGTATGCTGATGCTTTCGGATAATCAGATCACATTGACCTTGGAGAGCGCTGCCCGGCTGCGCTCGATGAGCCGGCTGCATGTGCTGAAGCTTGATGGGAATCCGCTCGGATTGGTTCCGGATATCAGTCAGATGCCGGCTTTGCTGGTACTGACACTGGACAGCACGGGCATTGATACGTGGCCGGTGGGGCTGTTTGCCAAACAACGACCGCGAAACCTGTTCCTGGATTTGCGCCATAACCAGATCAGTGAGCTTCCGGATGTCGCACCGGGTTCGGTTTACGCTGAATTGATTGCGCGAACCAAAGTGAGCCGCGAGCCTTATTTCCTTTCGGCAGAAAATCTTGAGAAGCTCAAGCAATATATCGAGTCAGTCGGGCTCGATCCGGATCGCCCATATCCGTCGTGGGGAACCGTCGACAGCTCGGCCTGGGATGAGGGCATCAGCGAGGCTGAATGGAATGCGCGTCAACCATTCTGGGATGAAGTGGAGGATGAGTTCGGCTCCGAGCCATTCTTCAACGAGCTGCGCAAGCTGACGACTTCAGCCGACTTCCGTGCGACGGATCCGAGCTATCGAGCTGACCTCACGGCCAAGGTCTGGCGAATGATTTTCGCCATGAACGAGAACACTGTACTGCGCGAGAGAATTTTCGCCGAGGCCGTCGCCTCCACAACCTGTGCGGATGCCGGTGCGCAGTTTTTCAACGCGATGGGCGTCGAGGTACTGGTGCATGAGGCGTACGGGCTGATCAACACTGATCTGGTTGAGGCCGAACTGGTTTCGCTGGCGCGGGGTAAGTCGCGCCTCGACGAGCTGGGGCAGATCGCCCGGCAGCGTGTGGCTGACCGCTTGGAAGCCGGCGAAACATTTCGCCGCGAGGATGCCGACGGAGTCACCGGCAGCATCGATGAAGTGGAGGTTCATATGGCCTACATGACCGATCTGGCCGACCGCCTGGATCTACCGTGGCAGTCGCGCGGTATGTTGTTCCGCAACGTCGCCGGCGTCACCGAGAAGATGATTGAGGATGCTTATCAGCGAGTGATCGCGCTGGAGGAGGGAGAGTTGCTGGCGCCACGAATCCTTGAACAGCCTTTTTGGCAGCAGTTCCTCAAGCGTACGTACCGCACAGAGTTCGATGAGTTGCTGACCTCTCTCAAGGATGAGGACGATATGGCGCAATTTGAAGCGTTGCAAACGCTGGAGAAAACCCTGACGCAAAAAGCGATAGATCGGGCGAAGCTGCAGACGGTTTATCCGCCGTTCACGGTGAAACCGTAAACAGGCCTGGAGGCGCGATAACGCCTCCAGGTTTTTTGCTGCTGTGGCTTAAAACAGAAAGTAACGCTGTGCCATCGGCAGCGTTTCCGCCGGTTCACACCATAGCAATACGCCGTCGGCCTTGACCTGATACGTCTGCGGGTCGACGTCAATGTTCGGCAGGTAATCGTTGTGGATCAGATCGGTTTTCTGCACATCGCGACAACCTTTGACCACGGCGATTTTTTTCTTCAAACCCAGCGCTTCGGGCAACCCGGCGTCGTGTGCAGCCTGGCTGATGAAGGTCAGGCTGGTGGCATGCAGCGAGCCACCGTAACTGGCAAACATCGGGCGGTAATGCACCGGTTGCGGCGTCGGAATCGAAGCGTTGGCGTCGCCCATCAAACTGGCGGCAATCGCACCACCCTTGAGAATCAGCGTCGGTTTCACGCCGAAAAACGCCGGACGCCAAAGCACCAGGTCGGCCCATTTGCCGACTTCAATCGAGCCGACTTCGTGGCTGATGCCATGGGTGATCGCCGGGTTGATCGTGTACTTGGCGATGTAGCGTTTGGCGCGGAAGTTATCGTTGCCTGCGCCGTCCTGCGGCAGTGGGCCGCGCTGTTTTTTCATTTTGTCGGCGGTCTGCCAGGTGCGCGTGATGACTTCGCCGACGCGGCCCATGGCTTGACTGTCGGAGCTGATCATCGAGAACGCGCCGAGGTCATGAAGGATGTCTTCGGCGGCAATCGTTTCGCGACGGATGCGGCTTTCGGCGAACGCGACATCTTCGGCAATGCTCGGGTCGAGGTGGTGGCAGACCATCAACATGTCGAGGTGTTCGTCGATGGTGTTGCGGGTGAACGGTCGCGTCGGGTTGGTCGAGCTCGGCAGCACGTTGGGGAAGCCGCAGGCCTTGATGATGTCCGGCGCGTGACCGCCACCGGCACCTTCGGTGTGGTAGGTGTGGATGGTGCGACCCTTGAATGCGCCAAGGGTGGTTTCGACGAAACCAGATTCGTTGAGGGTGTCGGTGTGGATCGCCACCTGCACGTCGAACTGGTCGGCGACAGTCAGGCAGTTATCGATGCTCGCCGGGGTGGTGCCCCAGTCTTCGTGCAACTTGAGGCCGATGGCGCCGGCCTTGACCTGCTCGATCAGCGGTTCCGGCAGGCTGGCGTTGCCCTTGCCGGTGAGGCCGATGTTCATCGGGAAGGCGTCGGCGGCCTGAAGCATGCGCGCCAGGTGCCAAGGGCCCGATGTGCACGTTGTGGCGTTGGTGCCAGTGGCCGGGCCGGTGCCGCCGCCGATCATGGTGGTGACGCCGCTCATCAGCGCCTCTTCAATCTGCTGTGGGCAGATGAAGTGGATGTGCGTGTCGATGCCACCGGCGGTGAGGATCATGCCTTCACCGGCGATGACTTCGGTGCCGGCGCCGATGGCGATGGTCACGTTGGGCTGCACGTCCGGGTTACCGGCCTTGCCGATGGCGGCGATGCGCCCGTCCTTGAGGCCGACGTCGGCTTTGACGATGCCCCAGTGGTCGATGATCAGCGCGTTGGTGATCAGCGTGTCGACCACTTCGGCGGCCAATAACTGGCTTTGGCCCTGACCGTCGCGGATGACTTTGCCGCCACCGAATTTCACTTCTTCGCCGTAGGTGGTGAAGTCTTTTTCGACCTCGATCCACAGCTCGGTGTCGGCCAGGCGCACCTTGTCGCCGACGGTGGGGCCGAACATGTCGGCGTAGGCTTGTCTGGAGATTTTCATGTGCTTGCCTTGGAATTCAATGATCGTTCCCACGCTCTGCGTGGGAATGCCGCCATGGACGCTCTGCGTCCGCCGTTATGTGACGCGGAGCGTCACGGGATGCATTCCCACGCAGAGCGTGGGAACGATCGGTCAGTCGAGATCACCCATGATTCGTCCGGCAAACCCAAACACCCGCCGATGCCCGGCGTAATCCACCAACTCAACCTCACGACTCTGCCCCGGCTCAAAACGCACCGCCGTCCCCGCCGGAATATTCAGGCGCATGCCACGGCTGGCTGCGCGGTCAAACGCCAGCGCGTCGTTGGTTTCAAAAAAGTGATAGTGCGACCCCACCTGAATCGGCCGGTCGCCGCTGTTGGCGACTTTCAGGCTGATAGTGCGGCGATCGACGTTGAGTTCGATGTCGCCGGGCTGGATCTGGTACTCGCCAGGAATCATCACTGGGCTCCTTGCAGAATCTTGTAATAGAGGGCGGTCGGCCGATAGGTGCCGTTCGGGTCGCAGGCGTAATCGGGGATGGCACCCGCGCGGGTGTAACCCAATGCCTGATAGAAATTTTCGGCGGGCGAGCCCGCTTCGGTGTCGAGGTAGAGCATGCCGCGCTTGTGCTTCGGCGCTTCGAGTTCCAGCGCGCTCATCAATTGCTGACCGAGGCCGCGACGCCGCGCGTCTTCGCGCACCAGCAGTTTCTGCACCTCGGCGCGGTTCAAGCCGTTGGCCTTCTGACACAGACCCAACTGCACACTGGCCAGCACTTCTTCGTCTTTGACCACCACCCAGAGCAGCACGCTGCCCTTGTTGACGTTGTCCTGAACCTCATCGAAGTATGCGCGCGCCTGCACCGCATCGAGGTCGGCCATGAAACCGACGCTGGCGCCATAACCCACTGCGTCGAGCAGCAAATCGATCAGGCCCTGACGGTAGTGGGCAAAACTTTCAGCATTGACGCGGCGCAGTTGGGCGGCGTTCATCGGTGTCACTCCTTGATGGTTTCAGGCGGCTCCGCGCCAGGATTGAGGGTCAGTTGCATGAATGTCAGGTCGAGCCAGCGGCCGAACTTGGTGCCGACTTGCGGCATCTGCCCGGTGGTGATGAAACCGGCGCGCTCGTGCAGACGAATCGAAGCAGCGTTGCCGCTTTCGATGGCGGCGACCATCACGTGCTTGTCGCAGGTCTTCGCCCGTTCGATCAGCACAGTCATCAGTTGCGGGCCGAGGCCGTTGCCGCGTTGGTCGCTGCGCACATACACCGAGTGCTCGACGGTGTGGCGGAATCCGTCGAACGGCCGCCAGTCACCGAACGAAGCGTAGCCGAGCACAGTGTTGTCGGCGTCGACGATCACTAGAATCGGATAGGCCTGTGCCTGACGCGCGCTGAACCACGCCTGGCGGTTGCCGAGGTCGACGGCTTGTTCATTCCAGATCGCCGTGGTGTTGAGCACGGCGTCGTTGTAGATGTCGCGGATCGCCGGCAGATCGGCGTGAACGGCGTCGCGAATGGAGTAAGTCATGGCGCGGCCTCAGACGATCGGTTGGTGGACGGTGACCAGTTTGGTGCCGTCGGGGAACGTCGCTTCGACCTGAATCTCCGGGATCATTTCCGGGATGCCTTCCATCACTTGTTCGCGGCTGAGCAGGGTAGTGCCGAAGTGCATCAACTCGGCGACGGTCCGACCGTCACGCGCGCCTTCGAGCAGCGCAGCGGAGATGTAGGCCATGGCTTCCGGGTAGTTGAGTTTCACGCCGCGCGCCAAACGCCGCTCGGCGACGAGGCCGGCGGTGAAGATCAGCAGCTTGTCTTTTTCGCGTGGGGTCAGGTCCATTGTGGGAATCCAATATCGGCAGTTAAAAATGATGTCGTACACCCTGCAGGAGCTGCCGCAGGCTGCGATCTTTTGATCTTGATCTTTAAAAACAAGATCAAAA
>NZ_LHVN01000040.1:0-77601 GCF_001269815.1 Pseudomonas sp. P1.31
GCAACGMGGCTGCGATCTTTTGGTGTTGGTATTTGAAAACAAGATCAAAAGATCGCAGCCTCGTTGCACTCGTCAGCTCCTACAGAGATTTGGGGGTGTCGGGGGTCAGCGGACGACGCCTTCTTCGATGAGGAGTTTGAGGATGGCTTCGGCACCGGCCTGTGGGGTAACGCCTTTGAGCACTTGCCCACCGCCGCCGCTGGCTTTCGCCGTAGCGGCTTTCATCCGGTCAGCACCGCTTTTGGCTTTGATCACTTTC
Organism: Pseudomonas sp. P1.31; assembly: GCF_001269815.1. Lineage (NCBI taxonomy): Bacteria > Pseudomonadati > Pseudomonadota > Gammaproteobacteria > Pseudomonadales > Pseudomonadaceae > Pseudomonas > Pseudomonas sp. P1.31. Next base: position 260 of record NZ_LHVN01000040.1, read on the forward strand.
AGGCGTTTTGGCCGTGGTTTGGCCGGTTGCAGGGTCGCGACGGACAGAAGTTCATCATCGATAACTTCAACGTCGTCAGCCTCCAGTACCCCTCGTCGCGCCGGGCCGTAAGCACTCTGCCGAGGTTTGGGCGCAGCGTTATCCACAGTCGCCAGAAACGGCAGTTTCACCTTCAAGCGACGTCGTTGCCCACGCGGCAAAGCCTGCAGCACCAACGCCGATCCATCATTGATCGACTCCACCTGCGCCAACCCGACCACCAGCGGCCAGCCCAAACCTTCAGCGAGCAGAAACGGCAACATCCCCGAACCTTCACCGGTTTCGGCCTGGCTGCCGGTCAGCACCACTTGCGCACCGGCATCGCGGAGATACGCGGTCAGCGCCGGTAACGCATCAGCGCCAGTCGGTTGCTCAAGCACATGCATCTGTTCCAGGCCCATGCCCAGATAGGCGCGCAACGCCGGTTCCGTAACATCGCCGGCATGCAGCACTTGCAGGTTATCCCCAGCGAGTTGCAGGCCCAACTCCACAGCGCGGGCATCTTGCTCGGCGCGACGTGGCCGGCCGGAGGTCGGGTGAGCGCCGATTGAAACCAGACTGATAACGTTCGTGTTCATAGCGTTTCCTTAAGCCGCATCGCGCTTGGCGTCGTTGCGGTAAGCCGCCACCGCCGCGATCAAGGCTTGAAGAATCTCTGCGCTTTCGCCGATCACCGAGAGGTCGGCGCGTTTGATCATGTCGCAACCGGGATCGAGGTTGATCGCCACGACCTTGTCGCAGGCGCCAATGCCCTGCAGATGCTGGATCGCCCCGGAGATGCCCACAGCGACATACACCCGCGCGGTGACCCAGGTGCCGGACGCGCCGACCTGGCGATCACGCGCCATAAAGCCATCGTCCACCGCCACCCGCGATGCGCCTTCGGTGGCGCCGAGTGCGGCAGCCGTTTCGTGGAACAGCGCCCAATCCTTGACGCCGTTACCACCGGAGAAAATGAACTCCGCTTCGGCCATCGGAATCGCTGCCGGGTCGACCGCCACTGCGCCAAGATCTTCGATCCGCGACAGGCTGCGGGCGACGCTTGTGGATAACTCAACCGGCAACGCTTCATGACGGGTTTCGCTGACCGGTTCGGCACATTCCGCCGACGCCAGAATCAACCGCGCGAGCGGACGTGCAAGATCCTGCAAGCCAGCACCGGCGCGGCCGATGCACTCTTGATCCTTGACCTGCCAGACCCGCGTCGCCGGGCGTTCACCCAGTGCAGCGGCGAAGCGTCGACCGAGTTCACCGCCACCGCTGCGACTGTCCGGTAGCAGCCAGTGACGCGGATTGAACTGGTTATCCACAGCACGCAAACCTTGCACGCGCTGCTCCGGTGCATAACCGCTGAAGGCTTCACCTTCGAGCACCAACAAACGATCGACGCCAGCAGTAGCGAACGCGTTTTCCTTATGTTCACCAAAAACCACCGCCAACACCGCGCCATCCTTGCCAGCGAGTTGATGGGCGAGGCCAAGCAAATCGCGATCATGGCTACTCAAGCGGCCACCGACCATGTCCGGCACCACGCTGATATAGAACGCCGGGGCCGGCACTTGATGCAGCGGCAATTGCACTTCCACAGCCGCCGAACGTTTGACCGCCCCGCCCTGCTGCGCGCCGCTGCGGTCGATCCGTTTGATGCCGTTGGGGCCGATAAAACCCATGCCGTGCAGGTTCTTGCGGATGACGCCGTTCGGCCCCATCCAGCTGTGCTGCGCCGGTTGCATCGCCGCGTGCAGCGGGTGCAGGCGGTTACGGGCAATCCATTCGGCGCGCGGGTCGCGGCGGATAATATCGCTCATCAGTGGGCCTCCGCAGGTTCACGTTTGGCCGGGGTGGCAGGCTTGCTTGGCGCGGCGTCTTCGAGCAGCGCGTCGGCCACCAGTTCGGCAATGTCCTTGATCAGCGGACGCGGTTCGACCACGCCTTCGAGCATCGCCGTGCACTGTGGACAACCCACGGCCACCAGTTCGGCACCGGTTTCGCGGATGTCTTCCATGCGCATATCAGGGATCCGTTGCTTGCCCGGAATGTCAGTGATCGGCGCCCCGCCACCGCCGCCGCAGCAGCGCGAACGGAAGCCGGAACGTTGCATTTCTTTGACTTCGATACCCAGCGCGCGCAGCACTTCACGCGGCGCCTCGTACTCGCCGTTGTAGCGGCCGAGGTAGCACGGATCGTGATAGGTCACGCTGTTGCCTTTGTGCTGACCGAGATTGAGTGCGCCGGCCTGAATGATTTCCGCCATGTAGGTGCTGTGGTGCTGCACCAGGTAGTTGCCGTCGAACGCGCCGTACTCGTTTTTCAGCACATGGAAACTGTGCGGATCGCAAGTGACGATGCGGTTGAAGCTGTATTTGCCCAGGGTCTGGATGTTGCGTTTGGCGAGCAACTGGAAGGTTGCTTCATCGCCCAAACGGCGCGCTACGTCACCGCTGTCACGCTCTTCAAGACCGAGCACGGCGAAGTCGATTTTCGCCGCTTTCAGCACTTTGACGAACGCGCGCAGAGTGCGTTGGTTGCGCATGTCGAACGCGCCGTCGCCGACCCAGAACAGCACGTCGGTGGATTTCTTTTCGCTGAGCAGATTGAGGTTCAAGTCCGCCGCCCAGTTCATCCGCCCGCCCGGGGCGAAACCGCCAGGGTTGTCGGTGGCGATGAGGTTTTCGAGGACTTCGGCGCCCTTGTTCGGGGTCGCGCCTTTTTCCAGGGTCAGGTGACGGCGCATGTCGACGATGGCGTCGACGTGCTCGATCATCATCGGACACTCCTCGACGCAGGCGCGGCAGGTGGTGCACGACCACAGGGTTTCGGCGTCGACCAGACCATTGACGATCGGTTGATGCGGATTGCCGCTGTGTTCGCCAATGGGTTTGCCGGGATACGGGCTGCCAGCAAACTTGGCATCGGTACCGCCAGCGAGGCCGACGACCATGTCCTGAATCAGTTTTTTCGGGTTCAGTGGCTGACCAGCGGCGAACGCCGGGCATGCGGCTTCGCACTTGCCGCACTGCACGCAGGCGTCGAAACCGAGCAACTGATTCCAGGTGAAATCTACAGGTTTCTCAACACCCAACGGCGCGGACGGATCATTGAGATCCAAAGGTTTCAGGCCCGTGGAACGACCGCCGCCAAAGCGTTCAGCGCGACGGTGCCAAGCCAAATGCAAAGCGCCGGCAAAGGCGTGTTTCATCGGCCCGCCCCAAGTCATGCCGAAGAACAGTTCCGACACGCCCCACAACACACCGATCCCCAGAATGACCGCGAGCACCCAACCGCCAAAGTTCTCTGGCAGGATTCCGGCCACCGGCAAAGTCAGCAAAAAGAACGACGCCGAGAATGCCAGCAAGCTTTTCGGCAGGCGCATCCACGGGCCTTTCGAGAGCCGCGCTGGCGGGTTGCGCCGACGCAGATAAACGAAGATCGCGCCAACGAACATCACTGCCGTCATCAGCAGCAGCGCGTAGCCGAGAATGCGGTTGTGCAGGCCGAAACCGTGCACCAGCAGCGCCAGCACAATCGACGCCACCGCGCCGCCGGCCGTGGCCACGTGGGTGTTGGCGATGTATTTGTCCCGCGCGACGACATGGTGCAAATCGACCATGTAACGCTTGGGCATGGCGAACAGGCCGCCGATCAGGTCGACCTTCGAGGCCCGGCCCCGACGCCACATGGCCACCCGCCGCAACGCGCCAAGGACACCAAGGCCCAGAGCTGCGAACAACAGGATTGGAAGAAGGGTGTTCAACATGGTGAAGCTCCCAAAGACCGCAGGGTCTTGCAGGTCGAGTTGCCTTACTCGGTCACTGTGGGAGCGAGCTTGCTCGCGAAGGCGGACTGACATTCAACATCGATGTCGACTGATCCACCGCTTTCGCGAGCAAGCTCGCTCCCACAGGGTTGTGTGTAAGCCTTTAGAAGTCTTTACACAGTCTGAGCGCGTCGTAGATGGCGGCGTGGGTGTTGCGCTGCGCCACGCAGTCGCCGATGCGGAACAGCAAGTAACCGTCGCCCGTGGTGCTCAACGAAGGCTGCGGTTTGATCGCGAACAAGGCATCGATATCGATCTGGCCCTTGTTGCGCGAACCGTCCTTGAGCCCGTAATACAGCTCTTCGTCCGGACGCACGCCGTTCTCCACTACAACCTGATCGACCACCCGTTCCTCTTTGGCGCCGGTGTATTCGTTCTCCAGCACCGCGATCAGTTTGTCGCCTTCGCGGTAGACCTTCTCGAGCATCATGTCGCCGGTCATGATCACTTCTTTCGGGTACATGCTGCGGTAGTAGGTCGGGAACGACGTACCGCCGATGGCCACGCCCGGTTTGATGTCGTCGGTGACGATCTCGACCTGGCTGCCCTTGTCGGCGAGGAAGTCGGCAACCGACATCCCGGTGAACTCGCAAATGGTGTCGTAGACCAGCACGTTCTTGCCGGGCGCGACCTTGCCGTCCAACACGTCCCAACTGCTGACGACCAAACCTTCAGCGGCGCCCCAGTGTTCGTTCTGCTCCAGGAACGGATGACCGCCCACCGCCAGCACCACCACGTCCGGACGCAAATCCATGATGGTCGCAACGTCAGCTGCCGTGCCCAGACGCAGGTCGACTTTCAACCGCGCCAGTTCCAGTTGGAACCAGCGGGTGATGCCAGCAATCTGGTCACGCTGCGGCGCTTTCGAAGCGGTGGTGATTTGCCCACCGATAAATTCTTTCTTCTCGAACAAGGTCACGTCGTGGCCACGTTCAGCCGACACGCGAGCGGCTTCCATCCCCGCAGGCCCGGCACCGACAACGACCACTTTGCGTTTGACGCCGGTGGATTTTTCGATGATGTGCGGCACGCCCATGTATTCACGGGAGGTCGCGGCGTTCTGGATGCACAGCACGTCCAGACCTTGATACTGACGGTCGATGCAATAGTTGGCGCCGACGCACTGCTTGATCTGATCGATCTGACCCATTTTGATCTTGGCGATCAGGTGCGGGTCAGCAATGTGCGCGCGGGTCATGCCGACCATGTCGACGTAACCGCCTTCGAGAATGCGCGTGGCCTGATTCGGATCCTTGATGTTCTGCGCGTGCAAAACCGGCGCCTTTACGACTTCTTTGATGCCCGCAGCCAAGTGCAGAAACGGCTCCGGTGGATAACTCATGTTGGGGATAACGTTGGCCAGGGTGTTGTGGGTGTCGCAACCCGAACCGACCACACCGATGAAATCGAGCATGCCGGTGTCGTCGTAATACTTGGCGATCTGTTTCATGTCCTCGTGGGACAAACCGTCCGGGTGGAATTCGTCACCGCACAGACGGATGCCGACGCAGAAATCATCACCGACTTCCTTGCGCACAGCCTTGAGCACTTCGAGGCCGAAACGCATGCGGTTCTCGAAGCTGCCGCCCCACTCGTCCGTACGCTTGTTGACGCGCGGGCTCCAGAACTGGTCGATCATGTGCTGGTGCACGGCGGACAGTTCGACACCGTCGAGACCACCGGCCTTGGCCCGCGCGGCAGCGGTAGCGTAGTTGCCGATCACCCGCCAGATTTCTTCCGGCTCGATGGTTTTGCAGGTCGCGCGGTGCACCGGTTCGCGGATGCCCGACGGCGACAGCAGGGTCGGCCAGTGCTCGCCATCCCAGCGCGAACGACGGCCCATGTGGGTAATCTGAATCATGATCTTGGCGCCATGCTTGTGCATCGCGTCCGCCAGATTCTGGAAGTGCGGAATGATCCGGTCGTCCGCCAGGTTCACCGATTTCCACCAGCCTTGCGGGCTGTCGATGGCGACACTGGAAGAACCGCCGCAAATCGCCAGGCCGATGCCGCCCTTGGCTTTCTCTTCGTAGTATTTGACGTAGCGGTCGGTGGTCATGCCGCCGTCCGTTGCGTAGACCTCAGCGTGCGCGGTGCTGAGCACGCGGTTGCGGATGGTCAGTTTGCCGATCTGGATCGGCTGGAACATTGCTTCGAAAGCCATGGCGGGTTCCTCGACTTACAACGGCTTGACGGTGAACAAGCCGTCTTCGTGGCCTTCTTCGGAGCCACCGTAAACTTGCTCGGCAACCGTGCGAATCTTGCTGCCGCGGGCTTCAAGAATCTGATCCATCGCACCGGCAAACCAACCGGTGAACATGTAATCGACCTTGCGCCCGACCTTGCCGTAGACGTAGACGAATGCTGAGTGTTCGAGCTTGACGCTGGCAGTGCCTTTGTCGAGGTCGATGTCCTGAATCTTGAACAGGCCCCAGCCACGTTGCGACAGGCGTTTCATGTAGTGCTCGAATACGGCGACGCCTTCCAGGCCGTGGCATTCAGCTTCTTTTTCGCACCAGTGCCAGGCGGATTTGTAGCCGGCCTTGTAGAGGATTTCGGCGTAGGCGTCGGCGCCCAAGACTTCTTCGATGCCCATGTGGTTATTGACGAAGAAATGCCGTGGCACGTAGAGCATCGGCAGGGCGTCGGAGGTCCAGACACCGGTCTCGCTGTCGACTTCGATTGGCAATTGCGGGGCGATCTTGGCCATGGAAAGTTAACTCCAAAAAAAAATAGTGGATTCAGTGGTGACCGCTGCCCTCACCCCAGCCCTCTCCCACAGGAGAGGGGGCAGTGCGGCGGCGGTCTTGAGTCAGCGTTACTCGCCCCAGACGTCTTTCAAGACGTTGACCCAGTTCTCGCCCATGATCTTGCGCACCACGCGCTCGGGATGGCCGCGCTTGAGCAGGGTTTCGGTCAGGTTCGGGAACTCGCCGACGGTGCGGATGCCCAGCGGGTTGATGATCTTGCCGAAGCTGGTCAGGCGGCGGGCGTAGCCTTTGTCGTGAGTCAGGTATTCGAAGAAGTCCTGGCCGTGGCCCTGGGTGAAGTCGGTGCCGATGCCGATGGCGTCTTCGCCGACGATGTTCATCACGTATTCGATCGCTTCGGCGTAGTCGTCGATGGTCGAATCGATGCCCTTGGCGAGGAACGGCGCGAACATGGTCACGCCGACAAAACCGCCGTGGTCGGCAATGAACTTCAGTTCTTCATCGGACTTGTTGCGCGGGTGCTCTTTGAGCCCCGACGGCAGGCAGTGGGAATAGCACACCGGTTTTTTCGATTCGAGGATGACTTCTTCAGAAGTCTTGGAACCGACGTGAGACAGGTCGCACATGACGCCGACGCGGTTCATCTCGGCGACGATTTCGCGACCGAAGCCCGACAGGCCGCCGTCACGCTCGTAGCAACCGGTGCCGACCAGATTCTGGGTGTTGTAGCACATCTGCACGATGCCAACGCCGAGCTGCTTGAACACCTCGACATAGCCGATCTGGTCTTCAAAGGCGTGTGCATTCTGGAAGCCGAAGAGGATGCCGGTCTTGCCCTGCTCCTTGGCTTTGCGGATGTCGGCGGTGGTACGCACCGGCATCACCAGGTCGCTGTTGTCGCGGATCAGCTTCTGGCTGGCGGCAATATTGTTCACGGTCGCCTGAAAACCTTCCCACACCGACACAGTGCAGTTGGCTGCCGTCAGACCGCCCTTGCGCATGTCTTCAAACAGCTCGCGGTTCCATTTGGCAATGATCAGACCGTCGATAACGATGCTGTCGGCGTGTAATTCGGCTGGGCTCATCAGGCGTCCCCTTATTGGCGATTCATGCGCCGAATCGTCTGCCGGCGCTTTGGGGCCAGCATATGCCTCGGTGCAGGGGCGACCGGGTGCAAAAACGACAGGGGAATTGCCGAAAGCGTCAATCCGCGACAAAGGGTCATCCGCCGCCCCGACCGGCCACCTTTCCAAGCCCGCACGCTTGAGCCAGAATCACCGGCATCTTGCAAACACCACTGGATTAGAGCGGCGACAACAATGAAATCGATCTTCCTGGCCCTGGCACTGATTGCGACCGGCGTACACGCCGCCGAAGAGTCCGACAACAACCCGTGCGACGCAGTCGAAAACGACGTCCAGACCCTGGAATGCTCGACCTACAGCCGCACCACCGCCGAAGACCTGCTCAAAGACAACTACGCCAGCCTGACCGAACGCATGCAGACCGCATACGGCAAAAACGCCACGCAACTGGCGGATATCACCGCCAAACTCAAAACTGCTCAACAGCAGTGGTTGAAGACGCGGGATGCGGATTGCGCGGTTGAGGCATTCCCGGCTACGGCGGGGAGCAAGGCTTTTACCATTGCGCAGAATGATTGCGTGGCGCGGATGAGTGATGAGCGGTCGGAGTTTTTGGAGTCGATTGGGCAGGAGTGAGTGTCTGAGCTGTAAGCTGCCCTTCTATAGCCAATCTAGGTAATCACATGAACATCTGCGGCATTGAAATCAAAGGCAGCGAAGCGATCATCGCCGTGGCCGCTCTCGACGGTTCGACCCTGAGCCACGTTCCCCTTGCCACCAAGAAGATCGCCCTCGACGAAGATGACGAAGCGGCGAACGTGAAGCTGTTCGCGGCGCAAGTGGCGTCGTTTGTGCGTGAGAATTCGGTTGACCGGATTGCGATCAAGAAGCGCAGCAAGAAGGGTGAGTTCGCCGGCGGGCCGACGACGTTCAAGATTGAGGGGATTTTGCAGTTGCTCGATGGTTGTGAAGTGACGCTGCTGTCGCCGCAGACGATCAATGCGCAGGCGAAAAAGCATAATTTCGAGCTGCCGGGGACGCTGAACAAATATCAGCATGAGGCTTATAAAGCGGCGTGTTCGGCGTTGGTGAAAAAGTAAGATCAAAAGATCGCAGCCTTCGGCAGCTCCTACATTGGAATGCAATCAACTGTAGGAGCTGCCGAAGGCTGCGATCTTTTGATTTCAGGCTTGGGCGGTACGCCGGTCTTCGCGGGGGCAGCGGGCGAATTTTGCGCGATAGCTGCGGGTGAAGTAGGACGGTGATTCGAAGCCGCAGGCGATGCTGACCTCGAGCACGCTCATGTCGGTCTGACGCAGCAACTGCCGGGCCTTTTCCAGGCGCAATCGCAGGTAAAAGTTACTCGGCGTATCGTTCAGATGCAGCCGAAACAACCGCTCCAGTTGCCGCCGCGTGACTTTGATCGATTCCGCCAATTGCAGCGTGGTCAGCGGCGGTTCGCTGTGCTGTTCCATCTCGCCGATCACCTGCACCAGTTTCTTGTTATTGATGCCGTAACGCGTGGCAACTTCCATGCGCTGGTGGTCCTTGCGTGGGCGAATCCGCCCCAGCACAAACTGCTCACTGACCTCAATCGCCAGCTGCGGCCCATGGGCCTGGGCGATCAGATCGAGCATCAGATCGATGGACGCGGTGCCGCCCGCCGAGGTGATGCGCCGACGGTCGATCTCGAACAGCTCCTGAGTGACGCTGAGCTGTGGATAAGATTCCTTGAACGCATCGATCGCTTCCCAGTGCAGGGTCAGGCGATGGCCCTCAAGCAACCCGGCTTCGGCAAGGACAAAGCTGCCCGTGTCGATGGCGCCCAGCGTCACGCCATCGTTATCCAGCCGCCGCAGCCAATGTTCCAGCGCCGGGGTGGCGAATTTCAGCGGCTCAAACCCGGCCACCACCAACAACGTCGCGCCTTTCTTCAGCGGTTCCAGCGCGGCATCGGCGTTAACCGACATGCCATTGCTCGCCAACACCGCCCCGCCATCAGCGCTAAGTACGTGCCAGCGGTACAGCTCGCCGCGAAAGCGGTTGGCCACGCGCAGCGGTTCGATGGCGGAAATAAAGCCGATGGCGGAGAAGCCCGGCATCAGCAAGAAATAGAAATCCTGAGACATGTGCGCACTCGATTCGCGGGTAACGAGAGGGAGGGGAGCGTGGATCGTTGATACGCCGATTGTCCTCAGCGTTCAAGGGTGCAGGTCGCTACAGTGCAAATGCCCGTCGCCGTAGTGCGCTTTCACGGGCGCATTGCTGCGTAACTTTGCATCACCGGCGCATCAGATGCCGGGAACCACAATAACGACCTGCCGAGGAACCCGACATGAAACGACTGATCAGCAGCTGTGTTCTTGCACTCAGCGGTACCGCTTTCTTGAGCGCCAGCGTCATGGCGGCCGAACCTGCGTCATGCCAGAACGTGCGCATGGGCGTGGTCAACTGGACCGACGTGATCGCCACCAGTGCGATGACCCAGGTATTGCTCGACGGCCTCGGCTACAACACCAAACAAACCAGCGCGTCCCAGCAAATCATCTTCGCCGGGATTCGCGATCAGCGTCTGGACTTGTTCCTCGGTTACTGGAACCCGTTGATGACGCAGACCATTACGCCGTTTGTCGACGCCAATCAGGTCAAAGTCCTTGAAGCACCAAGCCTGAAGGACGCCCGCGCCACCCTCGCGGTACCGACTTATCTGGCAGATAAAGGCCTGAAAACCTTTGCCGACATTGCCAAGTTCGAAAAGGAACTCGGCGGCAAGATCTACGGCATCGAGCCAGGCTCAGGCGCCAATACGCAGATCAAGGCAATGATCGCCAAGAACCAGTTCGGCCTCGGCAAGTTCCAGTTGGTCGAGTCGAGCGAGGCCGGCATGCTCGCCGCCGTCGATCGCGCCGTGCGCCGCAAAGAGGCCGTGGTGTTCTTCGGCTGGGCGCCGCACCCGATGAACGTCAACGTGAAGATGACCTATCTCACCGGCAGTGAAGACGCCCTCGGCCCGAACGAAGGCATGGCGACGGTGTGGACAGTGACCGCGCCGAAATACGCCGAGCAATGCCCGAACATCGGTCGCCTGCTGAGTAATCTGACCTACACCGCCGAAGACGAGAGCCGGATGATGCAGCCGCTGCTCGATCACAAAGATGCTTTCGAATCCGCCAAGCAATGGCTCAAGGATCACCCGGAAGACAAGCAGCGCTGGCTCGACGGTGTGACCACGTTCGATGGCAAACCAGCCGCTGAAAACCTCCAGCTGACCAGCAAATAACCCTCTCAATTTAAAGCCCCTCTCCCTGACCGGAGAGAGAGGACTGAACCACGCTTCGCAGCCCCGAAACGGGCTGCGGACAGACCCATCACGCCTGAAGGAAACCGCACCATGAACCACGACGTCATCATCACCTGCGCACTTACCGGTGCTGGCGACACGACCGCCAGAAGTCCTCATGTGCCGGTCACCCCGAAACAAATCGCTGCGGCGGCCGTTGAAGCCGCCAAGGCTGGCGCCACCGTCGTGCACTGCCACGTGCGTGATCCGCAAACCGGCAAGTTCAGCCGCGACGTCGCGCTGTACCGCGAAGTGATGGAGCGCATCCGCGAGGCCGACGTCGACATCATCGTCAACCTCACCGCCGGCATGGGCGGCGACCTGGAAATCGGCGCGGGCGAGAACCCGATGGAGTTCGGCCCGAACACCGATCTGGTCGGCCCGTTGACCCGTCTGGCGCACGTAGAAGAATTGCTCCCGGAAATCTGCACCCTCGATTGCGGCACCCTGAATTTTGGCGATGGCGACACCATTTACGTGTCCACTCCGGCGCAACTGCGCGCCGGCGCCAAGCGCATTACCGAGCTGGGCGTGAAGGCCGAGCTGGAAATTTTCGACACCGGGCATCTGTGGTTTGCCAAGCAGATGATCAAGGAAGGTCTGCTGGATAACCCGCTGTTCCAGCTGTGCCTGGGCATTCCATGGGGTGCGCCGGCGGATACCACGACGATGAAAGCCATGGTCGATAACTTGCCCGCCGATGCAGTGTGGGCCGGGTTCGGCATTGGCCGGATGCAGATGCCGATGGCGGCGCAAGCGGTGCTGCTTGGCGGCAACGTGCGGGTCGGGCTGGAAGACAACCTGTGGCTGGACAAAGGCGTGCTGGCGACCAACGGCCAATTGGTTGAGCGCGCCAGCGAAATCCTCAGCCGCCTCGGCGCCCGCGTACTCACGCCGGCGGAAGGCCGCAAGAAAATGGGCCTGACCCAGCGCGGCTAAGCCTCAGCCAAAAAATGGGGCTCTCACAGCCCCCCAATTCCACCTGTAGGAGCTGCCGAAGGCTGCGATCTTTTGATCTTAATCTTAAAAAACAAGATCAAAAGATCGCAGCCTTCGGCAGCTCCTACAGGGATTACTTTCCACGGGAAAATTCCTATGAGCTTTATCACCGAAATCAAAACCTTCGCCGCGCTGGGCAGCGGTGTCATCGGCAGTGGCTGGGTCGCCCGTGCCCTCGCCCATGGCCTCGACGTCGTGGCCTGGGATCCGGCGCCCGGCGCTGAAGCGGCGCTGCGCAAACGCGTCGCTAATGCCTGGGGTGCGCTGGAGAAAAACGGACTGGCACCGGGTGCTTCGCAGGATCGTCTGCGCTTTGTCGCGACCATCGAAGAATGCGTGCGCGATGCCGATTTCATTCAGGAAAGCGCTCCGGAACGACTGGAGCTGAAACTCGAACTGCACAGCAAAATCAGCGCAGCGGCCAAGCCGAATGCGTTGATTGGTTCGAGCACTTCGGGGCTGTTGCCGAGTGAGTTTTACGAGAGTTCGACGCATCCGGAACGCTGCGTGGTCGGCCACCCGTTCAACCCGGTTTATTTGCTGCCGTTGGTCGAAGTGGTCGGAGGCAAAAACACTGCGCCGGAAGCCGTGCAAGCAGCGATGAAAGTCTACGAATCCCTCGGCATGCGCCCGTTGCATGTGCGCAAGGAAGTGCCAGGATTCATCGCCGATCGCTTGCTCGAAGCGCTGTGGCGTGAGGCGTTGCACCTGGTTAACGACGGTGTCGCTACCACGGGCGAGATCGACGATGCGATCCGTTTTGGCGCTGGATTGCGCTGGTCGTTTATGGGGACTTTCCTGACTTACACCTTGGCCGGCGGCGATGCGGGCATGCGCCACTTCATGTCGCAATTCGGCCCGGCGTTGCAGTTGCCGTGGACGTATCTGCCGGCGCCGGAACTGACTGGCAAGTTGATTGATGATGTGGTCGATGGCACCAGTGATCAGCTCGGTCGGCACAGCATTTCGGCGCTGGAGCGCTATCGTGATGATTGCTTGCTGGCGGTGCTGGAGGCGGTGAAGACCACCAAGGAAAAGCATGGCATGGCGTTCAGCGAGTAATGGGCTCGCTTCAAACCGCCGCCCTCACCCTAGCCCTCTCCCAGAGGTAGAGGGGACTGACCGAATTGATTGTTAGAGTTACGCCGACTTGCACCACCGAGCCGAACTCAAGTTTTGAATAGCATAAAAATCGGCTCCCTTTCCCCCTCGCCCCCTTGGGGGAGAGGGCTGGGGTGAGGGGGTAGCTCTTGATCTTAAAAACCCGCCCAATGCCCGGAACCCAAACCATGCCCCACCTCACCACCTACCAAACCAAAATCATCCCCGACTGGGTCGACTACAACGGCCACCTGCGCGATGCCTTCTACCTGCTGATTTTCAGCTACGCCACCGATGCCCTTATGGATCGCCTCGGCATGGACAGCAACAACCGCGAAGCCAGCGGCCACTCGCTGTTCACCCTCGAACTGCACCTCAACTATCTGCACGAAGTGAAGCTCGATACCGAGGTTGAAGTGCGCACGCAAATCATCGGCCACGACAGCAAACGCCTCCACCTCTATCACAGCCTGCACAAGGTCGGTGACGATCAGGAACTGGCCGGCAACGAACAAATGCTCCTCCACGTCGACCTCGCCGGGCCACGTTCGGCACCGTTCAGCGCCGACACCTTGAGCCGTCTGCAAGCCATCGTCACCGAGCAGAAAGACCTGCCCGCTCCCGCTTACATCGGCCGCGTCATCGCGCTGCCACCCGCCCGGTAATTCCATCGATCGCAAGGAGCCGCCATGAACACCGCTGCCGCTGTTGCCGACTTCCGTACTTATCCGTTGATCAGCGCGCTAAGCGGCGTGCAGAGTCTGGCGGATCGTGTTGCCATCGAGTGGGCTGACGGCCGCGTCAGCCCGTTTCACCATGTCTGGTTGCGGGACAATTGCCCGTGTCAGCAATGCGTTTACAACGTTACGCGCGAACAGGTTTTCGAGATCGTCGATGCCGCTGAAGAGTTGAAACCAACAGCCGCACACATCGACACCGATGGCTGCTTACGCATCGATTGGCAGGACGGCCACCTCAGCCGTTTTGATCCGGGCTGGCTACGCGCTCACGCCTACGACGATGAATCCCGCGCGGAACGCCTCGAAGCCAAACCCAAGCCCTACCTGTGGCGCAGCGATTTGCAGTTGCCGGTGTTCGAGTACGCGGCGCTGATGAACGACAACGCCGCCCTCCTGCAATGGCTGCTCGCCATTCGCGACATCGGCCTGACCCAAGTACGCGGCGTGCCCACCGAACCCGGTTCGCTGAAACTCATCGCCCAGCGGATTTCATTCATCCGCGAGAGCAATTTCGGCGTGCTGTTCAATGTGCAATCCAAGGCCGATGCCGACAGCAATGCCTACACCGCTTTCAACCTGCCATTGCACACGGATCTGCCGACCCGTGAGCTGCAACCGGGGCTGCAATTTCTGCATTGTCTGGTGAATGACGCCGAGGGTGGCGAGAGTATTTTTGTCGATGGCTTTGCGATCGCCGATGCGTTGCGCAGTGAAGACCCGGCGTCGTTTCAGGCCCTGTGCGAAATACCGGTAGAGTTTCGCAATAAGGATCGGCACAGCGACTATCGCTGCCTGGCGCCGATCATTGCTTTGGATGCGCTGGGGCGCGTGGCGGAGATTCGCATGGCGAACTTCTTGCGCGGGGCGTTTGATACGTCGGTGGAGCAGATGCCGCTGTTGTATCGGGCGTATCGACGATTTATCGCGATGACCCGCGAGCCACGGTTTCGGTTGATGCAGCGGCTGAATCCGGGCGAGCTGTGGTGCTTTGATAATCGCCGCACGTTGCATGCGCGCAATGCTTTTGACCCGGCCACCGGGGCGCGGCATTTTCAGGGCTGCTATATCGACCGGGATGAGTTGTTGTCGCGGATTCTCGTGTGGCAGCGTTAGACCGCGTTATCGTTCTTCGCGAGCAGGCTCGCTCCCACATTTAATCGCATTCCCCTGAATGAACGCGTTCACCTGTGGGAGCGAGCCTGCTCGCGAAGGCGTCAGATCAAACAACCCAACTCCTCTGATTCACAGCCAAAAAAAAGCCCCGATTCCAGCCGTGACCGGATCGGGGCTCAAACTACTGTTGAGGAGCTGCCGTGCGAGGGTGACCAAACCTTCGTGAAGCGAGCTTGCGCCAGTGTGCCCACTCCCCTGTCTGTCGAGTTAGCCGAAAACGACCTGTTCATAGTCGTCGCAGCCACACAGACAAAACGCCCTTGCCGTCCCCGTCCCGGCCTTACAGAATCAAGCCAAGACCTCCGTTGCCACAGAAGGATTTGCGTGATGATGTACGCCGATTTGATTGACCAGGAAGACCTGTTGGGACAGCTCAAGGCCTTGGGTTTTCAGGTGCCGAGCGGTTCAACAGCCGAGCAGGCCTGCGAGTGTGCGGTGCGGGGTCTGGATAATGTTCGCGCGTTTGAACTGCGCAAGATGGTCAAGGACATGTACACCAGCGGCGCCAGTATTCAGCCGGCGGTGCGGCAGGCGATCGACAAGCAGTTGTTGCCAGCATTGGCGGACTATCAGCAAAGCCATAGCGCCTGACAGCAGATCAAAAGATCGCAGCCTTCGGCAGCTCCTACATTGGAACGCATGATCGTTCCCACGCTCTGCGTGGGAATGCCTCAACGGACGCTCCGCGTTCGGCCTTTTGGAACGCAGAGCGTCCCGGGCTGCGTTCCCACGCAGAGCGTGGGAACGATCCTTATCAGAGCCTTACGCTGGCAAACGTCGATTCATTGCGCGCCTGACTCAACGCCGACATCGGCCCCGACAGCGGCGACATCACAATCGCTTGAGGCAGCGGCAGCATCGCCACTTGTTGGGTGGTGTTGGAACCTACGCGCTCGTCACGCGGCGGAATGCCGAAGTATTCGCGATAGCACTTGGAGAAGTGCGGCGTCGATACAAACCCACACACCGACGCCACTTCGATGATCGACATCGGCGTTTGCTTGAGCAGTTGCCGCGCGCGGATCAGGCGCAGCTTCAAGTAGTAACGCGACGGCGAACAGTGCAGGTATTTCTGGAACAGCCGCTCCAGCTGTCGACGCGACACGGCGACGTACACCGCCAGTTCATCCAGATCGATTGGCTCTTCCAGATTGGCTTCCATCAGCGCAACGATTTCCTGCAACTTCGGCTGATTGGTGCCGAGCATGTGCTTGAGCGGCACGCGCTGGTGATCCTGCTCGTTGCGGATGCGTTCGTAGACGAACATTTCCGAGATCGCGGCGGACAGTTCACGGCCGTGATCGCGGCTGATCAGGTGCAGCATCATGTCCAGCGGCGCGGTGCCGCCGGAGCTGGTGAAACGGTTACGGTCGAGGGTGAACAAACGGGTGCTCATGGCCACGCGCGGGAAAGCTTCCTGCATCGCCGCCAGACATTCCCAGTGCACGCTGCAATCGAAGCCGTCGAGCAGGCCGGCGCAGGCCAGTGCCCAACTGCCGGTGCACACGGCGCCGAGGCGCTTGGACTGGCGCGCCTGGCTTTGCAGCCACGAGACGTGTTCACGGGTAACGGTGCGTTGAATGCCGATGCCGCCGCAGACAATGATGGTGTCCAGTGGCGGGGCTTTGTGCATGGAGGCGTCTGGGGTGATTTGCAGACCGTCACTGGCCCACACCTGGCCGCCATCGACGGTGAGGGTGCTCCAGCGATACAGCTCGCGACCGGACAATTGGTTGGCCATGCGCAGGGGTTCTACTGCGGAGGCCAGAGAAATCAGCGTGAAATTGTCCAGCAGCAGAAAGCCGATGGATTGAGGCGCACGGTTCTGGGGTTGGGCCCCGGAGTTGAACGACGTCATCGCGGTATCTCCTCACACAAAGCGGGTGATGGCCTCAGGCGGAGGCTCTTGTTATGGCCATCGTTCTCGCGTGGGAGACGGGCTTTGTTATGACAGAGCAATTGCCATGCCTAAAGTTGGATGGCCGTTCAATAACTCCTGAAAACGACCTGCTGAAGTGTCTATACAAGCCGTGCGACGGAAGGTGTTTCGAAGTGCCATCAGGGCGGGTGATAGCCCTGCGCAAAGGATCGTGAGCAAATCGGTAGCACTTGTGGGAACAGGGCTGAGCGCATTTGTATCGGAGTGTCACCACAGGCACGGGTGACGGGCGGTAGGGGTGGTGGTTGGGCGGTGTGGCTGAGAAAGGCGCTTATCTGATTGCGACGCGCTAAAAGGTGGCGTGTTTGATTGGGTGTGTTCACTTACTGAGCAGTTTTGACTGGTCTGGCGCCTTCGCGAGCAGGCTCACTCCTACAGGGGAACGCATTCCAATTGTAGGAGTGAGCCTGCTCGCGATAGAGGCGACTCGGTCTCAGCACTCAACCGCACTAACCGCCAACCCACCCCGCGAGGTCTCTTTATATTTGTCATGCATGTCGGCCCCGGTATCGCGCATGGTGCGAATCACCCGATCCAGCGAGATAAAGTGCTGACCATCGCCACGCAGCGCCATCTGCGCCGCGTTAATCGCCTTCACCGCCGCAATCGCATTGCGCTCAATACACGGCACTTGCACCAGTCCGCCGACCGGATCGCAGGTCAGCCCAAGGTTGTGTTCCAGGCCAATCTCCGCCGCGTTGCACAACTGCTCCGGCGTAGCACCGAGAATCTCCGCCAGCCCCGCCGCCGCCATTGCGCACGCCGAACCGACTTCACCCTGACAGCCCACCTCGGCACCCGAGATCGAAGCATTCTTCTTGCACAGAATCCCCACCGCCGCCGCACTCAGGAAGTAGTCGACCACGTTGGCGTCCGTCACCGCTTCGCTGAACTTCATAAAGTAGTGCAGCACCGCCGGAATGATCCCCGCCGCGCCATTGGTCGGCGCCGTCACCATTCGCCCGCCTGCTGCGTTCTCTTCATTCACCGCCAGCGCAAACAGGTTGACCCACTCCATCGCGCTGAGCGTCGAGCCGATCACATTGGGCTTACCCAACTCCTGCAGACTGCGATGTAACTTCGCCGCACGCCGCCGCACATTCAAACCGCCGGGCAGGATGCCTTCGTGTTTCAGCCCCTGCTCGACGCAATCCTGCATCGCCCGCCATAGCTTCATCAGGCCGGCGCGAATCTCTTCTTCACTGCGCCAGACCTTTTCGTTAGCCATCATCAATTCAGCGACGCGCAGGTTGTTCTTCTTGCACAGATCCAGCAGTTCAACCGCGCTGGAAAAGTCATACGGCAATTCAGTGCGATCCAGATCGACGACACCGCTGGACGCCTGCGCTTCGTCCACGACAAAACCGCCGCCAACCGAATAGTAGGTGTCGCGATGCAATTCACCGTGATCGCCTTCGGCAACAATCGTCATGGCATTGGGATGGAACGGCAGGTTTTCATCGATCAGGCGCATGTCCCGCGCCCAGACAAACGGCACCGATAAACGACCATCCAATAAAAGCGTGTGAGTTTCACGCAGTGCCTGAATGCGCGGGCCAATCTGCGCCGGGTCGATTGCGTCCGGCCACTCGCCCATCAACCCCATGATCACCGCGTTGTCGCTGCCGTGACCGATACCGGTGGCCGACAGCGAACCGAACAGTTGCACCTCGATCCGCCGTACCTGCTCCAGCTGATGCTTGCCCCGCAGCGACTCGACAAACAACGCCGCCGCGCGCATCGGCCCGACGGTGTGGGAACTGGACGGGCCGATGCCGATTTTGAACAGGTCGAAAACGCTGATAGCCATTGCTGCAGAGCTCCTGAGGATGCCGGTCCGGGACGCAAAAGCGCCCGCTGGCGGAGCTGCTACGCTCAAGCTGCGATCCGCCAGAATGCCCGCATCATCAGGCTTTTGTCGGGACGCACGACGTCTGGCACCGACGCACTCATGTCCACCAGCGCCGCGCCGTTTTCGCCCCGGTTTTCGCCGTTTTTGTGCGGTTCAGATGGCTGATCGGGGCAGAAAAAAGCTGTAAACGACGTCACCGACACTAGATACGACCATCCCTGTACTGGATACGACCCCCCCTGTAGGCGTCAGATTTTCACTGGTACATGATCGTTATGACTCGATTGCAAGGCGCCGTGGTAGAGCTGTCTCCAGAACGCCATCCAACCGCAACCTATAAGTGCGGTGGTCCACAGTCGGAACACTGCCAAAAAAAACACCAAGGAGTCCATCCATGAAAGGTTCCCCGTCGTTGTTATTGGCCGCCATGCTGAGTCTGCCGTTACTGGCGCAAGCTGCAGAACCGGCGCAGTGCAGTACCGTGAATTTCTCCGATGTCGGCTGGACTGACATCACCGCGACCACCGCGACCACTTCCGTTGTTCTCAACGCCCTCGGCTACAAGACCAAGACCACCATGATCTCCGTGCCCGTGACCTACAAGTCGCTGGCGGACGGCAAGAACATGGACGTGTTCCTCGGTAACTGGATGCCGACCATGGAGAACGACATCAAGGCCTACCGCGACGCCGGTACCGTGGAAACCGTGCGCACCAACCTCAAGGGCGCCAAGTACACCCTCGCCGTGCCGCAAGCCCTGTATGACAAAGGTCTGCACGACTTCGCCGACATCGCCAAATTCAAGAAAGAACTCGACGGCAAGATCTACGGGATCGAGCCTGGCAACGACGGTAATCGCCTGATCCAGAGCATGATCGACAAGGACGCCTTCGGCCTGAAAACCGCCGGTTTCAAAGTCGTTGAATCGTCGGAAGCGGGCATGCTCTCGCAGGTTGATCGCGCGCAAAAACGCGACACCGCCGTGGTCTTCCTCGGCTGGGCGCCGCACCCGATGAACAAGCGCTTCAAGATTCAATACCTGACCGGTGGCGATGATTTCTTCGGCCCCGATTTCGGTGCGGCAACCGTGGCGACCAACACCCGCAAGGGTTACGCCGAGGAATGCAGCAACGTCGGTCAGTTGCTGAAAAACCTGGAATTCAACGTCGACATGGAAAGCGAACTGATGGGCAACATCCTCGACGACAAGATGAAGCCTGACGCGGCCGCCAAGGCCTGGCTGAAAAAGAATCCACAGGTGCTCGATACCTGGCTCGCTGGCGTGACCACCATTGACGGTAAACCTGGCCTGGAGGCCGTGAAAGCCAAGCTGAATCAGTAATCGCTTATGCCGGGGGAGCTTGCTCCCTCGGGCTGTTTATTTCCTCGCATGCGGACGTTCACTACCATGCTGATTGATCAGAAAATACCTTTAGGCCAGTACATCGCGGGCTTCGTTGAATGGTTGACGCAACACGGCGCCAACACCTTCGACGCAATCGCCGTGACACTGGAAACGATGATCCACGGCGTGACGTTTGCGCTCACCTGGTTCAACCCTTTTGTCTTGATCGGCCTCATCGCCCTGCTCGCGCATTTCATCCAGCGCAAATGGGGATTGACCGTTTTCGTCATCGCTTCCTTTCTGCTGATCCTCAATCTGGGGTACTGGCAGGAAACCATGGAAACCCTCGCCCAGGTGCTGTTCGCGACCCTGGTCTGCGTGGTCATCGGCGTGCCGTTGGGCATCGTCGCCGCGCACAAACCGATGTTCTACACGTTAATGCGTCCGGTACTCGATCTGATGCAGACCGTACCGACCTTCGTTTACCTCATTCCTACCCTGACCCTCTTCGGGCTGGGTGTGGTGCCGGGCCTGATCTCCACGGTGGTGTTCGCCATCGCTGCGCCGATCCGCCTGACCTACCTGGGCATCCGCGATGTCCCGCAAGAACTGATGGACGCCGGCAAAGCCTTCGGCTGCTCGCGTCGCCAATTGCTCTCACGGATCGAATTGCCTCACGCCATGCCGAGCATCGCTGCCGGCATCACCCAGTGCATCATGCTGTCGCTGTCGATGGTGGTGATCGCCGCACTGGTAGGCGCCGACGGACTCGGCAAACCGGTGGTCAACGCACTGAACACTGCTGATATCGCCCTGGGCTTCGAAGCAGGCCTGGCGATCGTACTGCTGGCGATCATGCTCGACCGTATCTGCAAACAACCCGACGCCAAAGTAGGGGGTGACGCATGAGCATAATTCGCTTCGAAGACGTAGACGTAATCTTCTCCAAGGATCCACGCGAGGCGCTCAAGCTGCTCGATCAGGGCATGACCCGCAACGAGATCCTGAAGAAAACCGGGCAAATCGTCGGCGTGGAAAAAGCCACGCTGGACGTCAACAAGGGCGAAATCTGCGTGCTGATGGGCCTGTCCGGTTCGGGCAAGTCGAGCCTGCTGCGCTGCATCAACGGCCTCAACACCGTGAGCCGCGGCAAGCTGTTCGTCGAGCATGAAGGCAAGCAGATCGACATCGCTTCCTGCACCCCGGCCGAACTGAAAATGATGCGCACCCAACGCATCGCCATGGTCTTCCAGAAATTCGCGCTGATGCCATGGCTGACGGTGCGCGAGAACATCAGTTTCGGTCTGGAAATGCAGGGTCGTCCGGAGAAAGAACGGCGCAAACTGGTCGACGACAAACTCGAACTGGTCGGCCTGACGCAATGGCGCAACAAGAAGCCTGACGAACTCTCTGGCGGTATGCAGCAGCGCGTTGGTCTGGCGCGGGCGCTGGCGATGGACGCCGATATTTTGCTGATGGACGAACCGTTCTCGGCACTCGACCCGCTGATCCGTCAGGGTCTGCAAGATGAGTTGTTGGAGCTGCAACGCAAGCTGAGCAAGACCATTGTGTTCGTGAGTCACGACCTTGATGAAGCACTGAAACTCGGCAGCCGCATCGCGATCATGAAGGACGGCCGGATCATCCAGTACAGCGTGCCGGAAGAGATCGTGCTCAACCCGGCGGACGACTATGTGCGCACGTTTGTCGCCCACACCAATCCGCTCAACGTGCTGTGCGGCCGCAGCCTGATGCGCACGCTGGACAACTGCAAACGCATCAATGGTTCGGTGTGTCTGGATCCGGGCGGCGATTCGTGGCTGGATCTGGCTGAGGGCAACACCATCAAGGGTGCGCGGCAGAACGGTTCAGTGCTGAATTTGCAGAACTGGGCCCCGGGGCAAGCGGTGGAAGGGCTGGAGCGTAAGCCGACGCTGGTGGATTCGAACATCGGCATGCGTGACGCGCTGCAGATTCGTTATCAGACCGGCAACAAACTGGTGCTGCACGATAACAATCATGTGGTGGGGATCTTGGGCGACAGCGAGTTGTATCACGCGTTGCTGGGCAAGAACCTGGGGTAAGAACCCCGGAGACAAAAACGCCGCGAGAGGATCGCGGCGTTTTTGTTAGTGCAGATATTCAGCTGTGAATACAGGATCTGTGGCGAGGGGATTTATCCCCGATGGGCCGCGAAGCGGCCCCAAGTCGTCAAACGCGGTAATCCAGGAAAACCGCGTTTGACGGTTACAGGACTGCTTCGCAGCCCATCGGGGATAAATCCCCTCGCCACAATGGTTCTGCGGTGCGGCTGATTGCACTGCAGAACTTCAAGTCTTAGCTATACACCCGGCCAAGGAGCTGCCGATGGCTTTCAAACTGATCGAGCACATCCCGCGTGATCTGATCCTGCGTGAAGCCCATCAGGTCGTAATCCTGGCTGCCGTTGTGCAAATACACTTCAGCGCGGTAGTAACGCTGGCGCGCTTCGTCGGACTGCGCCGATTCAGTCGGCGTCGCCAGATAACCGTCCAGGCTGACTTCGTAAACGAAAGGGTTGCCCTCTTCCATCTCGACGCGCACGCCCATGCAACGCTTGGATTTACCCAGCAGCGTCTGCACTGTCAGACCCTGCGCACGCATCTGCGCGGTGGCATCTTCCAGCGCCGGGCTGACTTGTTTGTCCATGAAACGCTGCACCACCGATTGGCTCGGCTGCAGATCAAGTTGCGTCAGACGCTCGCTGAAACCGCGACGACCGCGCTCTGCCAGTTGCGCTTGCTCCTGTTCGATCTGCACGTCCTGGCGCATCGCCTTGTGCAGGCCGAACATGAAGAACACCAACACCACCGAGAACGGCAGACCGGCCAGCACCACCATGGTTTGCATGGCTTCGAAGTTACCGGCGAACAGCAGGCCGATGGTCACCAGGGTGATCACGGCCGACCAGAAAATCCGCAGCCAGTGCGGCGCATCTTCATCAACGTTGCCGCCCTTGCAGGACAGATTCGCCATCATCACCGCGCCAGAGTCGGCCGGGGTCAGGAACAGTACGAAACCAACAAAGATCGACACACCGATGACGATTTTCGACGCCGGGTAATGCTCAAGCATTTGGTAGATCGCCATCGACGGCTGTTCCAGCGCCGTCTTGCCGAGCTCCACCGCCCCTTGGTTGATCACCAGATCCAGCGCCGAGTTACCGAAGATCGACAGCCAGGCCAAAGTGAAGCCCAGCGGAATCAGCAGTACGCCAGCCACCAGTTCACGCACGGTGCGACCACGGGAAATACGCGCGATGAACATACCGACGAATGGCGCCCAGGAAATCCACCAGGCCCAGTAGAACAGTGTCCACAGGCCCATCCAGCGTTCGGTTTTTTCGGCACTGCCTTCGTACACATACAGGTCGAAGGTTTTCAGCACGATGCCGTTGAGGTAATCGCCGATGTTCTGCACGAAGCCGTTGAGCAGGTGCAAGGTCGGGCCGAACAACAGCACGAAAATCAGCAGACCGCTGAACAGCACGATGTTCAGGTTGGACAGACGACGAATGCCGTTTTCCACGCCGGACACCGCAGCGATGGTCGCTACGGTGCTCATCACGATGATCACGATCAAAAGGTTGGTGTTGCTGTGTTCCATGCCGAACAGGTTTTCCAGGCCCGACGACACTTGCAGCGAACCAATCCCCAGGTTCGTCACCAGACCCAGCAGCGTTACGAACATGCCGAAGCCGTCCACCGCGTGACCGGCCGCGCCTTTGACCCAACGCTCGCCGACCAGCGGATACAGCGCCGAACGCAGTGCCAGCGGCTGGTTATGACGGTAAGCAAAATAGGCTACGGCCAGACCGACCAGTGCGTAGATCGCCCAGCCGTGCAGGCCCCAGTGCAGGAAGGTCAGTTGCACCGCCTGACGCGCAGCCATGTTGGTGGCCGAAGCGCCTTCCGGCGGATTGAAATAGTGATCCAGCGGCTCGGACGCGCCGAAGTACAGCAGCGAAATACCGATACCCGACGAGAACAGCATCCCCGCCCAGGCGCCGTAACTGAAATCCGGGGTGTCGTCCTTGCTGCCCAGTTTGAGTTTGCCGTACGAGGAAAACGCCAGACCGACGACAAAGACCAGATAGGCGGCGATCACCACCATGTAGTACCAGCCGAAGCTGCGCGACAACCAGGCCTGAGCGATACCCAACAGTCTGCCGGCCTCTTGCGGGGCGATAATCAGAATGGCGGTCAACAACAGAATCAGCGCGGTAGAGGTGTAAAACACCCAACCGTTGACCGTCACCTTCTCGGGCGGGGTCTTTATTAGCGAGGCAGAACTCATGGCACAAATGCTCCAGGCAGTGCGAGAGAAGAACACAAGGCAACACGGCACCCGACTAATCGGTTAGTTGGCAGCCGACCGACGGGTGATATAAAGACACCCCGAAAAAAGCCCGAACCCTGAGAGCGCCGTGGCGTATAGGGTTCGAGCGGTTTTGGATGTCAGTTTTTGCGCCATTCACATGTGGGAAAAATCTGTAAGCAGCGACGATTTGTC
Organism: Pseudomonas sp. P1.31; assembly: GCF_001269815.1. NCBI lineage: Bacteria > Pseudomonadati > Pseudomonadota > Gammaproteobacteria > Pseudomonadales > Pseudomonadaceae > Pseudomonas > Pseudomonas sp. P1.31. The sequence goes on from NZ_LHVN01000040.1 coordinate 24,952, forward strand.
GCAGATCTTATTCTTTGTTGATTGAACGTTCAATCAAAACAAAATAGACTGGCCCTCAATCCGATGAGCGTTGATCGCCCCTCGGAAGGCCTAAGGAGATGTGCAAGATGCCCAAGGTCGGTATGCAACCCATCCGCCGCCAACAACTGATCGAAGCCACTTTGCAGGCGGTCGATCAGGTCGGAATGGGGGACGCCAGCATTGCGCTGATCGCCCGTTTGGCCGGTGTCTCGAATGGCATCATCAGTCATTACTTTCAGGACAAGAACGGCCTGATTGCCGCCACGATGCGGTATCTGATGAGCGTCCTCAGCGAGAACGTCACCCTGCGCCGCCAAGCGCTGGCAGATGACAGCCCACGGGCGCATCTGCAGGTGATCATCGAAGGCAACTTCGACGCCAGCCAGGTCAATGGCCCGGCAATGAAAACCTGGCTGGCCTTTTGGGCCACCAGCATGCACCAGCCGTCTTTGCACAGGTTGCAGCGGATCAACGATCACCGTCTGTATTCCAACCTGTGCTGCGAGTTCCGCCGTGTGTTGCCGCTCGAAGATGCGCGCACCGCAGCGCGTGGCCTGGCAGCGTTGATTGACGGTTTGTGGTTGCGCGGCGCGCTGTCGGGAGATGCTTTCGACACGGCGCAGGCGCAACAGATCGCTTACGAATACATGGATTTCCAATTGGCCAAGAAGGTGAGCTAGAGCACACAGAAAACGCTCGGCCCCTCACTGCCACCGCAGCCTCACCGCGGTGGTCAACGCCAACCACTAATGCACTTGCGAGGACACTATGGCCCGTTTCGAACTGCAAAAACTTTACATCGATGGCGCGTACTCGGACGCCGGCAGCGATGCCACCTTCGAAGCCATCAACCCGGCTAACGGTGAAGTCCTCGCACAGGTGCAACGTGCGACCAAGGAAGACGTCGAGCGCGCTGTAGTCGCCGCTGAAAAGGGCCAGAAAATCTGGGCCGCGATGACTGCCATGGAGCGTTCGCGCATCCTGCGTCGCGCCGTCGACATCCTGCGCGAGCGCAACGATGAACTGGCTGCGCTGGAAACCCTGGACACCGGTAAATCCTTCTCCGAAACCAAGTACGTCGACATCGTTACCGGCGCTGACGTGCTGGAATACTACGCAGGCCTGGTGCCGGCGATCGAAGGCGAGCAGATTCCACTGCGCGACACTTCTTTCGTCTACACCCGTCGCGAGCCGCTGGGCGTTGTCGCCGGTATCGGCGCGTGGAACTACCCGATCCAGATCGCGCTGTGGAAATCCGCTCCAGCCCTGGCTGCCGGTAACGCGATGATCTTCAAGCCAAGCGAAGTCACCTCGCTGACCACGCTGAAGCTGGCCGAGATCTTCACCGAAGCCGGTCTGCCAAACGGCGTGTTCAACGTCCTGACCGGCAGCGGCCGTGAAGTCGGCACTTGGTTGACCGAGCACCCGCGCATCGAAAAAATCTCCTTCACCGGCGGCACCGACACTGGCAAGAAAGTAATGGCCAGCGCTTCGGCTTCGTCGCTGAAAGACGTGACCATGGAACTGGGCGGCAAGTCCCCGCTGATCATCTGCGACGACGCCGATCTCGATCGCGCTGCCGACACCGCCATGATGGCCAACTTCTACAGCTCCGGTCAGGTCTGCACCAACGGCACTCGCGTGTTCGTTCCGGCGCACCTGAAAGCCGCTTTCGAAGCCAAGATCGTTGAACGCGTTGCACGCATCCGCATCGGCAACCCGGAAGACGAAAACACCAACTTCGGCCCGCTGGTCAGCTTCGCGCACATGGAAAGCGTGCTGGGCTACATCGCCAAGGGTAAAGAGCAAGGCGCCCGCGTCCTGTGCGGCGGCGAGCGTCTGACCGACGGCGAATTCGCCAAGGGCGCATTCGTCGCACCGACCGTGTTCACCGATTGCACCGACGACATGACCATCGTTCGTGAAGAAATCTTTGGCCCGGTGATGGCGATCCTCTCTTACGAAACCGAAGAAGAAGTGATCCGCCGCGCCAACGACACCGACTTCGGCCTGGCCGCCGGTATCGTCACCAAAGACCTGAACCGCGCACACCGTGTGATTCATCAACTGGAAGCCGGTATCTGCTGGATCAACGCCTGGGGCGAGTCCGACGCAAAAATGCCGGTCGGCGGCTACAAGCAGTCGGGTGTTGGCCGTGAAAACGGCATCAGCTCTCTGAATAACTTCACGCGCATCAAGTCCGTGCAAGTCGAACTAGGTGAGTACGTTTCGGTATTTTGATTAGCTGATCAGCTACGAGCGGCAAGTTTCAAGCTGCAAGTAAAAGCAGTTTGGGGGTTGCCGCACTCCCCGATTTCGAAGCCACCGCTCGCTGCTTTTTCTTGCAGCTTGAAGCTTGTGACTTGTAGCTCCCTCAGGAGAACTTATGACTCAAGAATACGACTACATCATCATAGGGGCCGGCTCTGCAGGTAACACACTTGCGACCCGTCTGACTGAAGACGCCGGCGTCACCGTTCTGCTGCTCGAAGCAGGCGGCCCTGACTACCGTCTCGACTTCCGCACGCAAATGCCGGCTGCTCTGGCGTTCCCGCTGCAAGGTCGTCGCTACAACTGGGCTTACGAAACCGACGCCGAGCCACACATGGACGGTCGCCGGATGGAATGCGGTCGCGGCAAAGGCCTCGGCGGTTCTTCGTTGATCAACGGCATGTGCTACATCCGTGGCAACGCGATGGACTACGACGGCTGGGCGAAACTGCCGGGCCTGGAAAACTGGTCGTACCTCGACTGCCTGCCGTACTTCCGCAAGGCCGAAACCCGCGACATCGGCCCGAACGATTACCACGGTGGCGAAGGCCCGGTCAGCGTGACCACGCCGAAGGCTGGCAACAACCCGCTGTTCCACGCCATGGTTGAAGCCGGCGTACAAGCCGGTTACCCGCGCACCGAAGACTTGAACGGTTACCAGCAGGAAGGCTTCGGCCCGATGGACCGCACCGTGACGCCGAACGGCCGTCGTGCTTCCACCGCCCGTGGCTACCTCGACACCGCGAAAAAGCGTTCGACCCTGACCATCGTCACTCACGCCCTGACCGACAAGATTCTGTTCGAAGGCAAGCGTGCGGTTGGCGTGCGTTATCTAGTCGGTTCGGCTGAGGAGCGCGTTGAAGTCAAAGCGCGCAAAGAAGTGCTGCTGTGCTCCGGCGCCATCGCTTCGCCGCAGATTCTGCAGCGCTCCGGTGTCGGCCCGGCCGAACTGCTGAAGTCGCTCGACATCCCGGTGGTTCACGACCTGCCAGGCGTCGGTGAAAACCTGCAGGATCACCTTGAGCTGTACCTGCAATACGCGTGCACCCAACCGGTTTCGCTGTACCCATCGCTGCTCTGGTACAACCAGCCAGCCATCGGTGCAGAATGGCTGTTCAACGGCACCGGCATCGGCGCCAGCAACCAGTTCGAAGCCGGCGGTTTCATCCGTTCGCGTCCGGAATTCGAATGGCCGAACATTCAGTACCACTTCTTGCCGGTGGCGATTAACTACAACGGCAGCAACGGTGTGAAAGAGCACGGTTTCCAGGCGCACATGGGTTCCATGCGCTCGCCAAGCCGTGGTCGCATCCAGGCCAAGTCGAAAGACCCGCGCCAGCACCCGAGCATCCTGTTCAACTACATGGCCACCGAGCAAGACTGGCAGGAATTCCGCGACGGCATCCGCCTGACCCGTGAAATCATGCAGCAGCCTGCGCTGGACGCTTTCCGTGGCCGCGAAATCAGCCCGGGCATCGAAGTGCAAACCGATGAGCAACTCGACAAGTTCATCCGCGAGCACGCCGAAACCGCGTTCCACCCGTCCTGCTCGTGCAAGATGGGCACCGACGAGATGGCTGTAGTGGATGGCGAAGGTCGCGTGCACGGCATGCAGAGCCTGCGTGTGGTCGATGCTTCGATCATGCCGATCATCACCACCGGCAACCTGAACGCGCCGACGATCATGATCGCCGAGAAAATCGCCGACAAGATCCGTGGCCGCCAGCCGCTGCCACGCAGCACCGCACCGTACTACGTCGCGGGCGATGCACCGGTCAAAGGCAAGCCGATGCGTGATATCACCCCGGCTGCGCACTGACAGCTAACTAACGCCACGTCTAAAAACCGCCAGCTCTTTTAAAGACTGGCGGTTTTTTGTTTAAACTTTCAGATTCTCTAACAGTACGAACCCACCCGAACAGACTTGTAATACTTACCATCTGCACCTCTCTCACAAACACACTAGAATGCGCGCCATCAAAAAACACAATCAAGGAAGAATGATGCCGCTCAACCGCACAAACTCAGAAATATCCGCCAGTGCATTTCGACATGAACTGTCCAAAGAAACGACTATCTCTTTGGACTTCGGCTATCTAAGCGGCGTCATCGAATCATGGTGGGAGAAAAATAAAGAACAAAGCCTGCACACGCTAAAAATACAACTTACAAACTTATTGATTAATTATCTCAGACCAGAAGACACCCTCTATTTTGACCAGGTTGGCGCCCGCAACGGTGTCGCCGCCGTGTGTATCAAAAATGTTTTTACCAGCGACTGCCCAGCACTGGCCCTCACTGTTCATGAGGCACTGGCCGACCTGTTTCACTTGACTGATATAAAATACGAATATGAAGACCACAAAGCCCTGTACTTGAAACCTTCCGCGGAAAAATATCGGGAATGGGGTAATGGTTATGGTGATATCACCCCTCATTCTGATGACTTGTATGAAAGCCTTAACGTTGACTATCTTGCGCTGACGGTGTGCCGGGATACTACACACACGCCGACCGCCTATTATTTCCCTGCTGACTTGCTGCTATCACTTAATGATGAGGAAATTCAAACCTTGCTGGGTATGCAGGCGATATTTGTTTCAGGCAAAAACGTCAGTGGCTCGAAGGAGCGCGTTCGAAATGTCGTTGAATACGATGAACAGTATGGCTACCGATTTTCACTGGATTTCCGTATCGACATTCACAGCGGCGAGCGAATGCGTGCGTTCAACGGTGGTCAAGAGGTACTGGATAAAATCCGCGCCGGGATCTCGGCCGCCAAGTGTAATGTCTCCACAGCACAGACCGGCACGTTCCTCATCGTTGCCAATAACAAGATATTGCATGCCCGCCCTACGCTGAACATCAGTGCCGATGACGTTCGCTCGCAAGCCGCAACTTCGACATTGAACAACACGCCACGCTTGCTGTTTCGCAGCAAAGGGCCTCGCAAGCAGTACTACTCGCTGGACGAAAAACACACCATTCAGGAAGCGATTTGATGAAGGGCTGTCAATCGCCAGCAAATTCCACCTTCGCACAAACGCTCAAAGCAGGTGGACGAGACGCGATCACGTTCGGCATCGCGTTCATTTTTCTGTATCTATCAATCGGCATGGTGGGCGCAGCCCAAGCGCTGACCTTGAGTCAGACGATGGCAACGACCCTGCTGATTTTTTCGACACCGCTACAGTTTCTACTCATACAAAACTATAACGACGGATGGTTACTGATCCCGATTATTCTGGCGCTCAATGCCCGATTCGTTTTGCTCTCAGCGACGTTGGCGCCGCACTTGAAGCATACGTCGACGCGTAAAATTCTCGCGTCACTGGTTTTGCTGACACCCTCGATATTCACCGCGTGCATAACTCGCTTCAAGCACGAGAAAAGTTTCCCGTTCGCGTATTTTATCGGCGTCGGTGCTCCGATCTTCGCCTTGTCGATTATCTGCACTTACGTTGGCTTCATCGCCGGTGCAGGTTTTGCCTCGCCGGTCATTGCTGCCGCCATGACGATGCTCTTGCCACTTCAGTTTACTGCATTGGCCGGCAAGCACTGGCCGCACTACATGGAAGTCTCCAGCTATTGGCTGGGTTTCATCGGTGCTCCTTTGCTGGTGTTGTTGTTCAAGGACTACAACTTGCTGATCACACCTTTTGTAATCGGCGGCTTGATCGTAATGATCGAAAACACCTGTACTCGCCAAGGAACGGTTATCCAATGACCCTCTGGATGCTAATCGGCTTTGCCGCACTCACAGCTTTTGCATTTCGCGCACTACCGTTTGCTTTCAAAAACACTTCGGCGTTGACGCGCACCAACGGTTCCTTCTACCGCTTCGTCAGTTACAGCGCCCAGGCGATGTTAGGTGTGATCATTTACGAAACCGCATTTGCCAAGCTTGATGGCCCAAGTCTGATGCAACAGTTTCAGATTCTGGATGCGCTGAAGATTCTGCTGTTAGTCGGAACATTTGTCGCAGTGGCCAAGACCCGACAAATCCTGCCCAGTTTCTTTGCCAGCTTGCTGATTTACGTATGCGCGTTCGTCTATTTGAATAACTGAAATTTTATTCCTAGGGACCGACAAAGGGGGCTATTGGACAGGCCGGCCAAGCTCCCCTCTGTCGGGTGGCGGGATGACTATCACTCGCCGAATATTTTCCCTCTCAAGCGTCACCCTTGATACTCCCCCCCACGCAGGCCTACTCTAGACCTCGCGCAACCGTTTCACCCCCTCCCCGCCGTTGCTCTGCCGCTTCCCCCTGACAAGGAGGTTCCCGAATGTTCGATTTCCACCCCCAGCTCAAGCAGCGCTTCGCTGCCTTGCGCACGGGCGCTGAGTTCTTTTCCCTGCGGTATGTACGCGAGTCCGGGCAATACCTGTCGGTGCGCAAGAACGTCGCCGAGCCGCCAAGCCTGAGCCGTGACGAGGGCGCGATGCTCACCGTTCGCGTCAATGGCGTTGAGGCGTATGCCGCGACCAACGACCTGTCGCAACAAGGCCTGCAAGCTGCGCTTGAACGCGCCGAAACTCAGGCCCGCCGCCTCAAGCCGCACGCCTTGCTCGACCTGCGCGATCAGCCAGTGTCCAGCGATCGCGCTGATTACTTTTCGCCCAATCTCGAACAACCCTTCCCGTCCCTGAGCGAATGCTTTGAGCTGCTCGGCGCGGAATCCGCCTCGGTGCCAAAGGATGAGCGCCTGGTGAATTGGCAGGTGAGCATCGGCATTACTCACGTCGAACAGATTTATCTGAGCAGCGCCGGGGCCGAATTGCGCCAGGCCCAGCGCTTCGTCTATCCAGGCCTCGACGTCACCGCCTACGACGGCAACGACAGCCAGACCCGCAGCCTCGGCCGCGAAAACTTCGGCCAACAGGGCGGCGCTGATGTGATCAGCCGCTGCGGCCTGATCGGCGCCGGCCCGCAAGTCGCCGATCAGGCCCTGCAATTGCTGCTCGCGCCGAACACCCCGCAAGGCCCGCGCGATCTGCTGTTGATGCCGGATCAGATGATGCTGCAGATCCACGAATCCATCGGCCACCCGCTGGAGCTCGACCGCATCCTCGGCGATGAACGCAATTACGCCGGCACCAGTTTCGTCAAGGCCAGTGACTTCGGCACCCTGCAATACGGCTCGAAGCTGCTCAACGTAACCTTCGATCCGGGCATTCCCGAAGAACTCGCCAGCTACGGCCATGACGACGACGGCACGCTGGCGAGCAAACAATTTTTGATCCGCGAAGGTCTGTTGCTGCGGCCGCTGGGCGGTGCGCTGTCGCAATTCCGTGCCGGCATGGATGGCGTTGCCAACAGCCGCGCCTGCGGCTGGAATCGTGCGCCGATCGACCGCATGGCCAACCTCAATATCGAGCCGGGCGATCAGCCGTTGAACAAGCTGATCGAAGGCATCGAGCACGGCATTTTGATGAGCACCAACCGTTCGTGGTCGATCGACGATGCGCGCAACAAATTCCAGTTCGGCTGCGAATGGGGCCAGTTGATCGAAGACGGTGAACTTAAAGGCGTGGTGAAAAATCCGAACTACCGGGCGATTTCCGCGCACTTCTGGAAAAGCCTGCGCGCCGTCGGCGACGCCAACACCGTCAAGGTGCTCGGCACGCCGAACTGCGGCAAGGGCGAACCAAATCAGGTGATCCGCGTCGGCCACGCTTCGCCGGCCTGCGTATTCAGCAACGTTGATGTGTTTGGGGGAGACGCCTGATGAGCATTTCGAAGAGTCAGTCCGACGCCTTCAAGGTCATGGTCAATTGGCTGCGTGACAGCGTCCGTGAGCCGGAACAGTTCACCCTCAGCTATGCCGCTGAATCCTCGGCGTTTGTGCGCTTCAATCACGCCAAAGTGCGTCAGGCCGGGCAGGTGCAGCAGGCCAACATCGTTCTGAAGCTGATCAACGACGGGCGTCATGCCGACCTGCAAGTCACCCTCTCCGGTGATCAGGAAGGCGATCTGCAACGCCTCGCCGAAGGTCTGCAACAACTGCGCGAAACCTTGCCGCTGTTGCCGCAGGATCCCTATCTGCTGCTCAATCACAACGGCTGGCAGAGCAAGAATGTGCAGGAACATCCACTGCCGGACACGGAACAGGTGGTCGATGAAATCTGCGCTGCCGCTGAAGGTCTCGACTTGGTGGGCTTCTATGCCGCCGGGCCGATCAGCCGTGGTTTTGCCAGTTCTTCGGGGGCGTTTGGCTGGCATCAGGCGAACAGCTTCAACTTCGATTTCAGCCTGTTTCACGAGAACGGCGAAGCGGTGAAAGCCAGCTACGCCGGGCATGACTGGAGCAGCGAAGGGTTCGCCAAGCGCTTTGCTCAGGCGCGCGAGCAACTGGAATTTCTCGGTCGGCCGTTGCGCACCTTGGCACCGGGGCAGTACCGCGCGTATCTGGCGCCAGCAGCGTTGGAAGAAATCATGGGCATGTTGAGCTGGGGCGGATTTTCGGCGCAGTCGATTGCCAGCAAGAGCAGCCCGTTGCAGAAGTTGTATGTCGGCGATCAGGCGTTCAGCCCACTGGTGTCGCTGGACGAAAAGGTCAGCGACTCACTGAGCCCGGCGTTTTCCGGCGAAGGTTATCCGCGCAGCGATCTGCGTTTGATCGTCGAAGGCAAGGCGGGCGATCAACTGGTTGGTTCACGCAGTGCGGCGGAATATGGTTTGGCCGCTAACGGCGCCAGCGGCGGTGAATCGCCAAGTGCGTTGAACATGGCGGCGGGGGATCTGTCGCAAGCAGAGATCCTCAAGCAGTTGGGCACCGGGTTGTACATCAGCAACCTGTGGTACCTGAATTTCTCGGATCAACCGGCGGCACGCATGACCGGCATGACCCGTTTTGCAACCTTCTGGGTCGAGAACGGCGAAATTCAGGCGCCGGTGAGCACCATGCGTTTTGACGACAGCGCGTACAGCCTGCTGGGTTCGCAGCTGGAAGCGCTGACGGCGGAGCGCGAGTTGCTGCTCTCGGCGAGCACGTACAGCCAGCGCAATACCTCGTCGGCATTGCTGCCGGGGGCGCTGGTTAGCCGACTCACGCTAACGCTGTAAAACAAAGATCCCCGGCACACAGGGAATCAACTGTTGGAATAGAAACTGTGGCGAGGGGATTTATCCCCGATGGACTGCGCAGCAGTCCCGCTTTTTGGGGCCGCTGCGCGACCCATCGGGGATAAATCCCCTCGCCACAGGGTTTCATGTTTGAACAAGAATTTGGATTAACCACCCATCAGAGGTTCCATGCCCAATCGCCCGCCTCTCGACGCCATCACCGCCCGCTGGTTGCCGTGGGTCGTCGCCATTGCGTTTTTCATGCAGTCTCTCGACGGCACCATTCTTAACACCGCCCTGCCCGCCATGGCCCGAGATCTCGCCGAGGATCCGCTGCGCATGCAAGGCGTGATCATCGCCTACATGCTCACCGTGGCATTGCTGATCCCCGCCTCTGGCTGGATCGCCGACCGCTTCGGCACCAAGAAAATCTTCTTCGGTGCGATTCTGCTGTTCAGCTTCGGCTCGCTGCTTTGTGCGCTGTCGAGCAGCCTGAGCATGCTGATCGGCGCTCGCGTCATTCAAGGCCTGGGCGGTGCGCTGATGTTGCCGGTCGGGCGCCTGGTGGTGCTGCGCGCTTATCCGCGATCCGAACTGGTGCGGATCATGGGCTTTATCACCATCCCCGGTCTGCTCGGCCCGTTGATCGGCCCGACCATGGGCGGCTGGATGGTCGAATACCTGACGTGGCACTGGATCTTTCTGATCAACCTGCCGGTCGGCGTGATCGGCTGCTACGCGGTGTGGAAATTCATTCCCGACCTGCGCGGCAGCGAGCGCACGCGATTTGATGGACTGGGTTTCCTGTTGTTCGGCGCGGCGATGATCCTGATCACCATCGCCATGGAAGGCCTTGGCGAATTGCATCTGCCGCACCTGCGCGTGATGTTGCTGCTGTTCGGCGGCATGGCCTGTCTGGCGGCGTACTGGTTGCGTGCCGGGCATATCGAAAACCCGCTGTTCGCGCCGTCACTGTTCAAGACCCGAACCTTTGCCGTCGGCATTCTTGGCAACCTGTTTGCGCGTCTGGGCAGCGGCGCGTTGCCGTTTCTGGTGCCGTTGCTGCTGCAAGTCGCGCTGGGTTATTCACCGTCGCAAGCGGGGATGAGCATGCTGCCGCTGGCCGCTGCGGCGATGATCGCCAAGTGGGTGGCGCGACCGCTGATTGAGCGGCTCGGTTACCGCATCGTCCTCACCGGCAACACGCTGGCGCTGGGGATCATGCTGGCGAGCATGGGCCTGGTCAGCGAGCAGACGCCGTACTGGTTGCTGCTGTGTCTGCTGGCGGTACTTGGCGCGATCAACTCGCTGCAATTTACGGCGATGAACACGGTGACGTTGATTGATCTGGATGATGCGAGCGCCAGCAGCGGCAACAGTTTGCTGTCGGTGGTCGCGCAGTTGTCGTTGAGTCTTGGGGTGGCGTGCGCGGGTGCGTTGCTTGGCGGGTTTACGGCGGAGGTCGGTAATGATGGTGTGGAGACTGTGCTGGGTGCCTTCCAGCTGACCTTTGTCACTGTCGGGATCATGGCGATGTTGGCGGCGACGATCTTCTCGCAGCTGTCGAAAGAAGACGGCCGCCGCGCGAAACGGCCGGAAGAACACATTGAACATTAATTTGCCATGCTGGCTTTTGTGGCGAGGGGATTTATCCCCGTTGGGTTGCGCAGCAGCCCCAAAAGGTTGAATGCGATCGGTCTGATGTACCGAGGTGGCAGGTATAGGGGGGTGCTGCGCACCCCAACGGGGATAAATCCCCTCGCCACAGATAAATCCCCTCGCCACAGGTAAATCCTTCACTTCTGGTTTTAGTCGCTGTTCGTCCAGAACTTTCGAGGAAAGTGGCACGGGGCTGCTACACTGCGCGACATTTTGTTTTGCAGGCCTGTCCCGTGACCACCATCGCCACCGCTTTTAATACTCTGCCGCTGTCCGCCGCCATGCTGGCTAACCTCGAATCCCTCGGTTATGCCCAGATGACGCCGATCCAGGCGCAGAGCTTGCCGGTGATCCTCAAAGGGATGGATCTGATCGCTCAGGCCAAGACCGGCAGCGGCAAAACCGCCGCGTTCGGCATCGGTTTGCTGAACCCGATCAACCCGCGCTACTTCGGTTGCCAGGCACTGGTGATCTGCCCGACGCGTGAGCTGGCCGACCAGGTCGCCAAGGAAATCCGTCGTCTGGCCCGTGCCGAAGACAACATCAAAGTTCTGACCCTGTGCGGCGGCGTGTCGTTTGGCCCGCAGATCGCTTCGCTGGAACACGGCGCGCACATCATCGTCGGCACCCCGGGGCGCATTCAACAGCACCTGCGCAAAGGTTCACTGGTGCTCGATGGCCTGAACACGCTGATCCTCGACGAAGCCGATCGCATGCTCGACATGGGCTTCTACGACGCCATCGAAGACATCATCGTCAAGACCCCGGAGCGTCGTCAGACCCTGCTGTTCTCCGCGACGTACCCGGTGGGCATCAAGCAACTGGCGTCGAAATTCATGCGTGACCCGCAAACGGTGAAAGCCGAAGCGTTCCACGATGACACGCAGATCGAGCAGCGCTTCTACGAGATTTCCCCGGAAGATCGCATGAGCGTGGTGACCAAAGTCCTGCACCACTTCCGCCCGGCGTCGTGCGTGGCGTTCTGCTTCACCAAGCAGCAAGTGCAAGAAACTGTTGATCACCTGACCGCCAAAGGCATTTCCGCCGTCGGCCTGCACGGCGATCTGGAACAGCGTGATCGCGATCAGGTGCTGGCGATGTTCGCCAACCGCAGTACTTCGGTATTGGTTGCCACCGACGTTGCCGCCCGTGGTCTGGACATCGATGCGCTGGACATGGTGATCAACGTCGAACTGGCGCGCGATTCGGAAATCCACATTCACCGCGTCGGCCGTACCGGTCGCGCTGGCGAGAAAGGCATCGCGATCAGCCTGGTTGCTCCGGGCGAAGCGCATCGCGCGCAAGCCATCGAGCAACTGCAAAAATCGCCGCTGAACTGGGATCAGGTCGATAACCTCAAGTCCCAGGGCCTCGCCCCGCTGCAACCGCCGATGACCACGCTGTGCATCGGTGCTGGCCGTAAAGACAAAGTGCGTCCGGGCGACATTCTGGGTGCACTGACGGGTGATGCCGGTATTCCGGGCGCGCAGGTTGGCAAGATCGCGATCTTCGATTTCCAGGCTTATGTGGCTGTAGACCGCACCGTGGCCATGCAAGCGTTGCAGCGCCTGAACGACGGCAAGATCAAAGGCCGTTCGCTGCGCGTGCGTATCCTGTAACCGATCTGCTGGCCGACAGAGATCAAATGTGGGAGCGGGCTTGCTCGCGAAGTGGGAGTGTCAGACAACATCAATGTTGACTGATATACCGCTTTCGCGAGCAAGCCCGCTCCCACATTGGTCTTCGGTGAATTTTGAATTCTTTGTGAGGACACCGTTTTGCGCTCTACCGAAGTCGTGATCATTGGCGCTGGCGCCGCTGGGTTGATGTGTGCACTGACCGCCGCCGGGCGTGGGCGTCAGGTTTTGCTGCTTGACCACGCGAACAAGGCCGGCAAGAAAATCCTGATGTCGGGCGGTGGCCGCTGCAATTTCACCAACATGTACACCGAACCGAGCAATTTTCTCTCGCAGAATGCGCACTTCTGCAAATCCGCACTGGCGCGTTACACCCAGTGGGATTTCATCGGCATGGTCGGCAAGCACGCCGTGCCGTACCACGAGAAAAAACTCGGCCAGTTGTTCTGCGATAACAAATCCAGCGACATTCTTGAAATGCTCCTCACCGAGTGCGATCAGGCCGGCGTCGAGTTGCACCTCGACACGTCGATCCAGACCATCGAGAAAGTCGAGAGCGGTTACCTGCTCGACACTAACCTCGGACAGGTTCAGTGCCAGTCGCTGGTGATCGCTACCGGCGGGCTATCGATCCCGACGCTGGGCGCCACCGGTTTTGGTTATCAAGTGGCCAAGCAATTCGGCCATGAACTGCTGCCGACCCGCGCCGGCCTGGTACCGTTCACCATCACCGATCAGCTCAAGGAATTGTGCACCGAGCTGTCCGGGACGTCGGTGGATTGCCTGGTCAGCTGCAACGATCAGAGCTTTCGCGAGAACATCCTGTTCACTCACCGCGGCCTCAGCGGCCCGGCGATTTTGCAGATCTCGTCGTTCTGGGAATCGGGCGATACAGTGGAGATCAACCTGCTGCCGGATCACGACGCGGCGAGCTGGCTGCAACAGCAAGTGGCCGAGCGTCCGAACAGTGAATTGAAAACTTTGCTGGGTGAGATTTTCACCAAGAAGATGGCCAATCTGCTGGCGGATAACTGGTTTGTCTCCAAGCCGATGAAGCAGTACACCCACGCAGAGCTGGCGGAAATCGCCGAGAAGCTGGGCAGCTGGAAAGTCGTGCCGGCGGGGACTGAAGGTTATCGCACGGCCGAAGTGACGCTCGGTGGCGTTGATACCCGCGAAGTGTCGTCCAAAACCATGGAATCGCTGAAAAGCCCCGGCCTATATTTCATTGGCGAAGTGCTCGACGTCACCGGGCATCTGGGCGGCTTCAACTTCCAGTGGGCCTGGGCCTCCGGCTACGCCGCCGCGCAATACGCCTGACCGAAACAACACTCCCCCTGTAGGAGCTGCCGAAGGCTGCGATCTTTTGATCCTGTTTTAAGATCAAGATCAAAAGATCGCAGCCTTCGGCAGCTCCTACAAGGGCGTGCGGGGCGATCAAGGAACACTTTTTGCTGTCAGATGTGATCGCCGCCATTGCGTCGGCGTCATTACTGGCTCAATTTAGCGGCATCGCCTCGGAAGGCCTTCGCACTTCATGTCCTCGACCTCGTTTCGTCAGTCTTTGCGGCGCCTGTGGGCGCTGGATAAATTCAGCTACAGCGTGCGGGTGTTCATCGCCCTGACCGGCAGCATGGCGCTGTGTTGGTATCAGGATGAAATGGGCCTGTTGATCCCGTTGTTCCTCGGCATCATCGCCAGCGCCCTGGCCGAAACCGACGACAGTTGGCAGGGCCGCCTCAACGCCCTCGCCGTGACGCTGGTGTGTTTCAGCATCGCCGCGCTGTCGGTGGAATTGCTCTTCCCCTACCCCATCGTGTTTGCCATTGCCCTGGCGCTGGCGAGTTTCGGCCTGACCATGCTCGGTGCGCTCGGCGAGCGTTATGGGGCGATTGCTTCGGCGACATTAATCCTCTCCGTGTACACGATGATCGGCGTGGATCAGCGCGGTGGCGCGGTCACCGATTTCTGGCACGAACCGATGCTGCTGGTCGCCGGCGCCGCGTGGTACGGCTTGCTCTCGGTGTTGTGGCAGGCACTGTTTTCCAATCAGCCGGTGCAGCAAAGTCTGGCGCGACTGTTCCGCGAACTGGGCTTTTACCTGAAACTGAAATCCTCGCTGTTCGAGCCGATTAGGCAGATGGACGTCGAAGCGCGACGCTTGGAACTGGCCCAGCAAAACGGTCGTGTGGTGGCGGCGCTGAACAGTGCCAAAGAAATCATCCTGCACCGGGTCGGTAACGGTCGCCCCGGCTCGAAAGTCAGCCGCTACTTGAAGCTGTACTTCCTCGCGCAAGACATTCACGAACGCGCCAGTTCTTCGCACTATCCGTACAACGCCCTCGCTGATGCGTTTTTCCACAGCGACGTGCTGTTCCGCTGCCAACGCCTGCTGCGCCAGCAAGGCAAAGCCTGCCGGGCTCTCGCCGAGTCGATCCAGTTGCGTCAGCCGTTCATCTACGACGCCAGTTTCGCCGAAGCCCTCAGCGACCTCGACGCGTCCCTCGAACACCTGCGCATCCAGAGCAATCCGGCCTGGCGCGGGCTGCTGCGCTCGCTGCGCGCACTGGCGGCCAACCTCGGCACCCTCGACCGTTTACTTAGCGACGCGAGCAATCCCGATGCCTTGGCTGACGCGACCGACAGCAGCCTGCTCGATCGTTCACCACGCAATTTCAAAGACGTGTGGATTCGCCTGCGCACACAACTGACGCCGACGTCGCTGCTGTTCCGTCATGCCCTGCGCCTGCCATTGGCACTGAGTATCGGCTACGGCATGGTGCATTTGATTCACCCGTCGCAAGGCTACTGGATCATTCTCACCACGCTGTTCGTCTGCCAGCCGAACTACGGCGCGACGCGGCGCAAACTCGGTCAGCGGATTTTCGGCACCGCCATCGGCCTGACCGTGGCGTGGGCGCTGTTCGATCTGTTCCCGAACCCGTTGGTGCAATCGTGTTTCGCCATCGCTGCCGGCGTGGTGTTCTTCACCAACCGCACCACGCGCTACACCTTGGCGACCGCGGCGATCACCATCATGGTGTTGTTCTGCTTCAATCAGGTCGGCGACGGTTACGGGCTGTTCCTGCCACGGCTGTTCGATACCTTGCTCGGCAGCTTGATTGCGGGGCTCGCGGTGTTCCTGTTCCTGCCAGACTGGCAGGGTCGACGCCTGAACAAAGTGCTGGCCAACACCCTGACCTGCAACAGCATCTATCTGCGGCAGATCATGCAGCAATACGCCGCCGGCAAAAGCGACGACCTCGCTTATCGTCTCGCCCGGCGCAATGCGCACAACGCCGATGCCGCGCTGTCGACGACGCTGGCGAACATGCTCATGGAGCCGGGGCATTTCAGGAAGGAAGCGGATGTCGGTTTCCGCTTTCTGGTGCTGTCGCACACGTTGCTGAGTTATCTGTCAGGCCTGGGCGCGCATCGCGAGACGCAGTTGCCGGCGGAGGTGCGCGAACAGTTGATCGATGGGGCCGGGGTGAAACTGGCGGCAAGCATTGATGAAATTGCTCAGGGGCTGGCGAGTAAACAGCCGATTGCGATTCAGAGTGATGAAGAAGAAGCGCTGGCCAATGAGCTGGAGCAGATGGCCGATGAGATTGATGAAGGGCAGCGGTTGGTGCAGACGCAGTTGGCGCTGATTTGCCGGCAGTTGGGGCCGTTGCGCACTTTGGCGGCGCACCTGATCAAGGATACCAGTGAGGTTAGTGCTGCCTGACAGGACGCCTTCGCGAGCAAGCTTTGCTCCTACGGGATTGCGTAGGCCTTGTAGGAGCAGAGCTTGCTCGCGAAGAGGCCATCAGCAACAACACAACTCCGGGATCAGAAACTCACATCCCATGCTGGCGCAGCATCCGCTCATAACTCCCATCCGCCTTCATCGCCGCAATCGCCTTATCAAACCCCGCGACAATCTGCGCATGCTGCGGATTCTTCAGGCTGACCAAAATGTGCAGGCTGTTCTCACTCAACGGCTTGGGCAAAAATTCCACGGAGTTGCGCACCTTGGCTGATTCCCGCGCCAGGTAATACTTCGCCACGTACTCATCTTCCAGCGTCAACTTGACCCGATCCGCCGCGAGCATGCGCACGGCCATGGCGAAGTTATGCACAGGGACTTTCTGCAACGCCGTGTCGGCATCGAACGGCGCTGAATAGGCATAACCGCGCACCACCGCAATCGGATAGGTGTGCAGTTGTTGCAGATTGGAGTAGTCGAGCGGTGTGTCTTTGCGCTTGAGAAAGCGGATGCGGTTGAGCAGATATTCGCCGGAAAACTGCCCGAGTCTGGTGCGATCTTCGTTGTACCAAGCGTTGACCAACACGTCATAACGCCCTTCACCAACACCCATCAGCGCCCGTGCCCACGGCACTTGCTCGTAGCCACTGGCATATCCGGCGCGGGCCAGCGCGGTGCTGACGATGTCGGTGGCCAGACCGCCATTGACCAGCGTGTCGTCGGTAAAGGGCGGCCAGATATCAAACACCAACCGCAGCTTGTCCGCTGCAGCGGTTTGAGCCAGCAGGAGCAGTCCGATCAACGCAAAGGCTCGATACACACGCGGCATGCTTGAAAATCCTTAGCGGGCGGGCTGCCCGGCCTGTTTTCAGTCAAAACCCCAAGGCCCCTTACCGGCAAAACCCAGGCACTAACAGTAGCTCAACGGAGCCAGTGCACAGCGCTCTCCAGCAGATTACACAAAGACGTGACGACCGCGAGAAAGGAATGATGGCATTTTGATCTTTGTCACAGACTCTTACGCCATGCAGACATCAAAGGCGTGGACGCTTAGTATCCGGACACACGTTCAAGGAGTCGGCAAATGAATATCGAGTGGATCTGCAAACATCACAGCGATCTGGGCAAGGAGCAGCTGTACGCCATTTTGAAGCTGCGCTCGGAAGTGTTCGTGGTCGAACAGAAATGTGCCTACCTGGATCCCGATGGTCAGGATCTGGCCGGCGACACCTGCCATTTGATGGGTTGGGCCGATGATCAACTGGTCGCCTACCTGCGCCTGCTGGATCCGGAATCCCAGGGCGGTGACGTGGTGATTGGCCGCGTGCTGACCTCAACGGAGGGACGCGGTAAAGGCCTGGGCCACGAGATGCTGGAAGAGGCGTTGAAACAGGCTGAGAAGAACTGGCCAGCGATACCGATCTATCTGTCGGCGCAGGCGCATTTGCAGGGGTATTACGGCAAGTACGGGTTTGTGGTGGCGGGTGAGGAATATCTGGAGGATGACATTCCACATATCGGCATGCGTCGCTCTTAAGGGCCCTTTCGCGAGCAAGCTCGCTCCCACACTTGGGATGCATTTCCCTGTGGGAGCGGGCTTGCTCGCGAAGGCGTCAGCCTCAGGCACAGCAACTTTCAGGGATATTCCAGCACCGCTTTTATCTGCCGCAAATTCCGCTCAATCCACCCCCGATCAATCGCCCCCCACTCGCGAATCCGATAACGACCGGCATGGTTGCGTGCGCCCTCTTCCTGCTCGAATTCACAAATGATATCCAGATCCGCCAGCGCCGCGATCGTGTCCTGCGCCGTGCGCCGGGGCATGCCGGTCACTTCGGTCAGCGTCGGTACACTCGGCGCCAGACCGCTGTCGATCAGGTACGCCACGTATAGGCGGCGATAGAAACTGCTTTTGGTCTTGCTGACGTCCATGCATGGGCCCATTAATTGGAAAATCAAAAGATCGCAGCCTGCGGCAGCTCCTACAAATCCCGGCACGTCAGGTACACACGCAGATCAAACTCGATCTGGTGATACCCCGGCAGCATGTGCTCGCACAATTTATAAAACGACTTGTTGTGATCCGACTCTTTGAAGTGCGCCAGTTCGTGCACGACGATCATTTTCAGAAACTCCGGCGCGGCGTCCTTGAACAACGAGGCGATACGAATTTCTTTCTTCGATTTGAGCTTGCCGCCCTGCACCCGCGACACCGTGGTGTGCAGACCGAGGGCGCGGTGGGTCAGGTCGAGGCGGTTGTCGAACAGCACCTTGTCGATGGCCGGGGCGTTGCGCAGGTATTCCTGCTTGAGATCCAGCGCGTAGCTGTACAACGCCTTGTCGCTCTGCACATCGTGCCGCCCCGGATAACGCTGGCTCAGGTAATCGCCCAAACGCCCTTCGGCGATCAGTTGGCGCACCTGATCCTGCAATTGCGCGGGATAGGCCTGGAGGTACTTCAACACGGTCATGGACGGGCGGCACGGTTCGAAAAAAGGTGCGCCAGTGTAGCGAATTCAACCGGGCAGCGCGCTCCAGTCGAAAGGCTCGGCGAAGCTGGCGGCGTCTTCGGCGATCAATGGCCGTGCGACAAGGAAACCTTGCACGTACTCGCAGCCATGCGCCTGCAGCCATTGGTATTGCTCGATGGTTTCGACCCCTTCGGCGATCACCAGCAAACCGTACTGTTTGCACAAGTTGATCACCGTGCTCACCAGCGAAGCGTCGCGCGCAGAGTCCGGCAATCGAGCGATGAGGTGGCGATCGAGTTTAAGCGTGTCCAGCTCCAGATCACGCAGATGCGCCAGCGAACACGGGCCAGAACCGAAATCATCCAGCGCCACCCGCACGCCGAGATTGCGCAACAAGCGCAGTTGCTTGCGGGTTTCGTCAGGGTTTTGCATCAAGGCTTCTTCGGTGACTTCAACTTCCAGTTGCCGAGGCTGCAGCGCATGGCGCTCCATGACCTGACGCAATTCAGTGACCAGGTTCGGCATGCTGAACTGGGTGTTGCTCAAACTCACACCAAGCACCAGATCTTCAGCGAACAAGGTTTCCCAGGCTTTGCGTTGACCAGCGCCGCGATGATAGATCCAGCTGCCAAGCCGACTGATCAACCGCGCCTCTTCCAGCAACGGTAAAAACAGCCCTGGCGGGACATCGCCGACACTTGGGTGCTGCCAGCGCAGCAGTGCTTCAAACCCACGGATCTGGCCAGTGTCGATGGCCACTTGCGGCTGATAAACCAGATTGAAATCACGGTTCTCGATGGCGGTGCGCACGCTCTCTTCGAGCATCAAGCGCGAACGGGCGCGGCCATTCATTTCGTGATCATAGAAGCGATATTGCTGACGCCCCGCACGTTTGGCTTCGTACATGGCAATGTCGGAGGCGCGCAGCAGTCCGTCGAGGTTTGAGCCGCAGTCAGGGAACGTCGCGATACCGATACTGGCGCCGAGGGCGATATCCAGCCCTTCGATTTGCTGGCAGATGGAAACGCGCTCGATGAGTTTCTCGGCGATCTTTGCCGCTTGCTCAGGGAATTCCAGATCCAGCAGTGCGGTGAATTCATCGCCGCCCATGCGCGCGAGGATATCGAACGGTCGCAGGCAAGCCTTCAACTGTTCAGAGACCCAGCGCAACACGCGGTCGCCGGCATCGTGACCCAGCGAATCGTTGACCCGTTTGAAGCCATCGAGATCCAGATACAGCAGCACCCAACTGCTGTCGCTGCGCTCCCCACGCAGCAGCAGGTTTTCAACGGTCTGGTAGAAACCTCGGCGATTGAGCAAACCGGTCAAAGGATCGGTAACCGCTTGGAATTCCAGTTGCTGATGAAGGTGACGTACGACCGACATGTCCAGCACGGTCACCACCATCGCGTGCTGCTCAGACGGCAGCGCAGCACATGAAAGTGCCACCGGCACCTGCTGACCCGGCGCGGTGCGTAATAAAGCGTCGTGCAGTCTTAGGGTTTCCCCGCGTTTGTAGCCGGCATAAAACTCGGAATCGGCCCACACGGGAATGTGCGGTTTCTGCAGGTAGTCGAGAAACTCCTTACCCTCCAGCTCCGTTACTGGCGCGTTGAGCAGCCGGGAAATCGCCGGGTTGGCAAAACGGATCACGCCGTCCTCGCCCACCACCAAAATCCCTTCGGCAGCGTTATCCAATACCGAAGCATTAAAGGCTCGCGCCGCTTCCAGATCATGACTCAGACGCTGCAATGCGCGGCGATTGCGCTGGTGTTCCAGCAATGCCTGCACCTTGGGCTTGAGAATCTGTGGGTCGAACGGTTTGAACAGGTAATCCACTGCACCGCTGGCGTAACCCTTGATCACGGCATCCTGAGATTGCTCGTTGGCGGTGAGGAAAATAATTGGCGTAAGCCGCGTACGCTGACTGCCGCGCATCAGCCGCGCGACCTCGAAACCGTCCATGCCCGGCATCTGCACATCGAGCAGTACCAGATCGACGTCGTGTTCAAGCAACAGACTGAGCGCCTCGAAACCGGAGGCGGCGGTGATGACCTGCCAGTCCTGACGCTGCAGCAACGCGCGCATGCTGATCAGGTTTTCAGGGTAATCATCAACAATCAATAGGACAGAGTTGCCTTCACCTGGCGGGGGTTGCGCGCATTCCATGCTGCTTCTCTTCTCGGGACTACAGGTCGGTTCCGGTAAAAACCGTACACATACTGAGCGTTCACTCTAGTCCGGGATCTGTAAAAGCAATAGCTGTCATCAGGCCATCATTTAACCAAACGTGCCATTTACCGACTAACGGTCACCGCTACAGCCCCCGGAATCCGGGAAAGATGGCATTTCGACAGGATGTTGACGTCAATCATCTGCCAAACGGGCGTTAACAAAAAACGCCTCTACGCTTATAAAGGCCGCCCCCAAAAGGCGCGGGCTAGAGCTTCTGGCACCCGCGTTCAGGATGAACTGAGTGGAAGAACCGACATGATCGATCTCGCAACCTGGAACCTCAGCGTTCCCGTCGGCAGTCCGCCGTACACCGTCGAAACCTCAAAACTGGTGAATGGCTTCAAAGATCAGTACTTCCATTCCGACACCGGCACTTTGTTCTTCTGGTCACCGGTGACCGGCTCAAAAACCGAAAACGCCATCTATCCACGCACTGAACTGCGCGAGACCTACAGCAATGGCACGCTGCGAAACTGGTATTACCCCGACGCCGACAACTTGCTGCGCGCGACGGTTACGGTCAACAAAGTGCCGAGCTCGGGCAAAATCGTGATCGGCCAGATTCATGCGTATGAAAGCCAGCGGCCGATGGTGAAACTTGAATATCAGTACAAGACCAAGACTGAAACCGGCAATCTTGTGATCAAGGTGCGCATGCACCCGGATGACAAAGAAAGCCGCGTTATTACCTTGGCCACCGGGATCAAACTGGATAACGAGTTCAACTACCTCATTCACCTGAGCCCGGGCGGCGCGCTAGGCGTGAGCGCGGCCGGGTATCAATGGGATTCACAAATCAGCGCAACGTGGCGGAATAAGCCGCTGTACTTCAAGGCCGGGGTTTACGTGCAAGACAACACCGGTTACACCAGCGAAGGCGGCCAGGTGACCTTCACCAAACTGGATATCGATCACGATAAATAACCCCCGTCACTTGTGAGAGTTGGCCTGTCAACGTTGACGGTCTGACAGCCACCCAATTTCCTACAGCCCACATCCGATCCAACTGTAGGAGTGAGCCTGCTCGCGATGACGGACCAACATCCAACATCTGTGCTGACTGACCCACCGCCATCGCGAGCAGGCTCACTCCTACAGGGGTTCAGCTATGCGTCACAGACTGCGTACAACCCACCCACAAAAAAACCCGCCTCTCGGCGGGTTTCTTTAACAGGTCAAACCGAACGCTTAGTTAACCTTAGCGTTCAACTCACCTTTCAGATAACGCTGATACATCGCTTCCAGCGAGATCGGTTTGATCTTCGAAGCATTGCCCGCAGTACCGAACGCTTCATAACGAGCGATACACACATCACGCATCGCAGTCACGGTCGCGCCGAAGAATTTACGTGGGTCGAATTCGCTCGGGTTGGTGGCCATCAGGCGACGCATCGCGCCGGTGGATGCCAGACGCAGGTCGGTGTCGATGTTGACTTTGCGTACGCCGTATTTGATGCCTTCGACGATTTCTTCAACCGGTACGCCGTAGGTTTCTTTGATGTCGCCACCGTACTGGTTGATGATCGCCAGCCACTCTTGTGGCACCGACGAGGAACCGTGCATCACCAAGTGGGTGTTCGGGATGCGTTTGTGGATTTCCTTGATACGGTCGATGGCCAGCACGTCACCGGTAGGTGGCTTGGTGAACTTGTAGGCGCCGTGGCTGGTGCCGATGGCGATGGCCAGGGCATCGACCTGGGTGCGTTTAACGAAGTCAGCGGCTTCTTCCGGGTCGGTCAGCATTTGGCTGTGATCCAGAACGCCTTCGGCGCCGATGCCGTCTTCTTCACCGGCCATGCCGGTTTCCAGCGAACCCAGGCAGCCCAGCTCGCCTTCTACCGAAACGCCGCAGGCGTGAGCCATGGCCACGGTTTGTTGGGTAACGCGGACGTTGTAGTCGTAGTCGGTCGGGGTCTTGCCGTCTTCGCCCAGCGAGCCGTCCATCATTACCGAGCTGAAGCCCAGTTGGATCGAGCGCTGGCAGACGTCAGGGCTGGTGCCGTGATCCTGGTGCATGCACACCGGGATGTGCGGGAACTCTTCGATCGCGGCCAGGATCAGGTGACGCAGGAATGGTGCGCCGGCGTATTTGCGAGCGCCGGCCGAAGCCTGAACGATCACCGGGGAGTCAGTCTTGTCAGCGGCTTCCATGATGGCGCGCATCTGCTCAAGGTTGTTGACGTTGAAAGCTGGAACGCCGTAGCCGAATTCGGCTGCGTGGTCCAACATCTGGCGCATGCTGATAAGTGCCATTGTGTGTGTCTCTCCCGGTTGAGGGTCGTTAATCGTGCCAGCCTGCCGGAGCGGCGGCGGCTATTCAAGTGATTGCAGATCGGGGGTTGAGGCCCGGTCTGGTGATTCGATACAGCCAATTCTTCAGAACTGCGCAGAACCCTTGTAGGAGCAAAGCTTGCTCGCGAATGCGCAGGCACATTCACTGTTGATGCAAGCTGAACCAGCGCTTTCGCGAGCAAGCTCTGCTCCTACAGGTGTTGCAATTACTCGGCTTTGCAGCCGCGGCCGATCAGGTCATTGGTGGCGACCCAGTACACCAGGCCTTCCTCTCCCTTGACGTGAAACGCCAGCATGCCGTCGCTGTACAGCGTGCCCGAAGCGCCCGGCTCTTCTTTCAGGCGATAGACCTGATCACCGCCACCCAGTCGAACGTCGACTTCCTTCTTGTCGGCATCGGCGTAGCGCCACAGCACTTTGGCCTGGCTGTCGCAGGTCCAGGTCGTCCAGTTATCCGCCGGGGCAGACGACTGGAACAGGTTCAACTGCGCGCAACCGCCCAACAATGCCAACGCCACAATGGCGATCAAGCCTTTCATCCGTGTTCCTCGACTGACGGCGCACGCCGCCAGCCCTGAGTTAAAGAGTCAGACCCGTCAAGGACAACCATGTTCCTTGGCCGGGGTTTGCGTCTCGTATTTGTCCAGACCGTCCGGCCCCGAGCGCTTGTTCAGCACAGGGTTGGTTTCGGCCTGCCAGTCGGCCTGATAACAGCCCTTCTGCGACTCGCTCGGTGCCGGCGTCGCTTCGGCCTTCGGGTTACTCCCGCAGGCCGCCAGCGTACCGGTCAGCAACAACAGTGCTAACGACTTGACCATGTGAACACTCCTTTGCCTGGCCAAACGGGCGGCCTCAGGCCTTGGCCCGGCTTTCCAGGACTTCAACGGCTGGCAGCACTTTGCCCTCGACGAATTCGAGGAACGCGCCACCACCGGTGGAAATGTAGGAGATTTGCTCAGCCACGCCATATTTATCGATGGCGGCCAGGGTGTCGCCACCGCCAGCAATGGAGAATGCCGAGCTTTCAGCGATGGCCTGAGCCAGCACTTTGGTGCCGTTGCCAAACTGGTCGAATTCAAACACGCCGACCGGGCCGTTCCACAGAATGGTTTTCGACGATTTCAGCAGTTCGGCGAAGTTGGCTGCGGTTTGCGGGCCGATGTCCAGAATCATGTCGTCAGCCGCGACGTCAGCGATCAGCTTGACGGTGGCTTCTGCGGTTTCGGCGAATTCTTTGGCAACCACTACGTCAACCGGTAACGGCACGCTGACTTTGGCGGCGATTGCACGCGCGGTGTCGAGCAGATCCGGCTCGTACAGCGATTTGCCCACCGGGTGACCGGCCGCCGCGAGGAAGGTGTTGGCGATGCCGCCGCCGACGATCAACTGGTTGCAGATCTGGCTCAGGCTGTTCAGCACGTCGAGTTTGGTCGACACCTTGGAGCCGGCAACGATGGCTGCCATTGGCTGAGCCGGTGCGCCCAGCGCTTTACCCAGTGCATCCAGTTCGGCGGCCAACAGTGGGCCAGCAGCGGCGACTTTGGCGAACTTGGCCACGCCGTGGGTCGAACCTTCGGCGCGGTGAGCGGTGCCGAACGCGTCCATCACGAACACGTCGCACAGGGCGGCGTATTGCTGGGCCAGTTCGTCAGCGTTCTTTTTCTCGCCTTTGTTGAAGCGCACGTTTTCGAACAGCACGATGTCGCCAGCCTTGACGTCAACGCCACCGAGGTAATCAGCCACCAGCGGCACTTCACGGCCCAGCGCTTTGCTCAGGTAGTCAGCGACAGGCTTGAGGCTGTTCTCGGCGGAGAACTCGCCTTCGGTCGGACGGCCAAGGTGCGAGCAGACCATCACGGCCGCGCCTTTTTCCAGGGCCAGCTTGATGGTCGGCAGCGAAGCCAGGATACGCGCATCGCTGGTGACAACACCGTCCTTGACTGGGACGTTGAGGTCTTCGCGGATCAATACGCGCTTACCTTGCAGATCGAGGTCGGACATCTTCAACACGGTCATGGGTCGCACTTCCTACGGTTTTTTTGAAATGGCTGTTTGCAGATAGTGTTCTGCAACGTCCAGCATTCGGTTGGCAAAACCCCATTCGTTGTCGAACCAGGCCAGGATGTTCACCAGTTTTGGGCCGGAAACACGGGTCTGACTGGCATCGACGATGGCCGAATGTGGGTCATGGTTGAAATCACAGCTGGCGTGCGGCAACTCGGTATACGCCAGCAGGCCTTTGAGCGGGCCACTGGTGGCGGCCTCGCGCAGGATCCGGTTGACCTCATTGGCGTCGGTCGCGGTGGCGGTCTGCATCGTGATGTCGAGGCAGGACACGTTGACCGTCGGCACGCGTACGGCTTTGGCTTGAATTCGCCCGGCAAGTTCCGGCAGCAGACGCTCGATCCCGCGCGCCAGACCAGTGGACACCGGGATCACCGACTGGAACGCCGAGCGCGTGCGACGCAGGTCTTCGTGGTGATAGGCGTCGATCACTGGCTGATCGTTCATCGCCGAGTGAATGGTGGTGATCGACACGTAATCGAGGCCGATGGCCTTGTCGAGCAGACGCAACAGCGGCACGCCGCAGTTGGTTGTGCAGGAGGCGTTGGACACCAGCAGTTCGTCGCCGGTCAGGCAATCCTGATTGACGCCGTAGACGATGGTGGCGTCGACATCCGCCTCGCTGGCCATCGGCTGCGAGAACAACACGCGTGGCGCGCCGGCGTCGAGAAAGCGCTGGCCGTCTTCGCGGGTGTTGTAGGCACCGGAACACTCAAGCACCAGATCGACGCCAAGCGACGCCCAATCAATACCTTCGGGGGTGGCACTGCGCAGAACCTTCACGCAGTCGCCATTAATGTAGAGACAATCGCCTTCTACTCGCACTTCGCCGGGAAAACGGCCGTGGGTGGAGTCGAAGCGTGTCAGGTATTCGATGCTGGCCATGTCCGCCAGATCGTTGATCGCGACAATTTCAAACCCGGCTTTCTCGCCTCGCTCAAACAACGCACGCAAGACGCAACGACCAATCCGGCCGTAGCCGTTGAGTGCAACTTTGTAAGGACGCGGTTGAGGCATGGGGTTCTCGATAGTATTCGCTACAACACAACCCCCTGTAGGAGCTGCCGAAGGCTGCGATCTTTTGATCCTGTTTTTTTAGATCAAGATCAAAAGATCGCAGCCTCCGGCAGCTCCTACAGGGGAATGCGGTGGCTGGGGCCACCGCATTCGTACTGCTTAGTCTTCCAGCAGTTCTTCAGCCTGACCGAGGATGTTTTCCAGGGTGAAGCCGAACTCTTCGAACAGTGCCGAAGCCGGAGCCGATTCGCCGTAAGTGGTCATGCCGATCACGCGACCTTCCAGACCCACGTACTTGAACCAGAAGTCGGCGTGCGCCGCTTCGATCGCGATCCGCGCGCCAACCTGTAATGGCAGCACGTCCTGCTTGTAGCCAGCGTCCTGAGCGTCGAACACGCTGGTGCACGGCATGGAAACCACGCGCACTTTGCGGCCCTGTTCGGTCAGCTTGTCGTAAGCCTGAACCGCCAGACCCACTTCCGAACCGGTCGAAATCAGGATCAGCTCAGGCTCGCCTGCGCAGTCCTTCAGTACATAACCGCCACGGCTGATGGCGGCAATCTGGCCAGCATCGCGTTCCTGGTGTTGCAGGTTCTGACGCGAGAAGATCAGCGCCGAAGGGCCGTCCTTGCGCTCCAGCGCATTTTTCCAGGCCACGGCCGATTCAACGGCATCGGCTGGACGCCAGGTGTCGAGGTTCGGTGTGGTACGCAGGCTGGTCAGTTGCTCGATCGGCTGGTGCGTCGGGCCGTCTTCGCCCAGACCGATGGAGTCGTGGGTGTAGACGTGGATGACTTGCTTCTTCATCAGCGCGGACATGCGCACGGCGTTGCGGGCGTATTCCATGAACATCAGGAAGGTCGCGCCGTAAGGCACCAGACCGCCGTGCAGGGTCACGCCGTTCATGATCGCGGTCATGCCGAATTCGCGCACGCCGTAGTACATGTAGTTGCCGCTGGCATCTTCAGCGCTGACGCCTTTGCAACCTTTCCACAGGGTCAGGTTGGAACCGGCGAGGTCAGCGGAGCCGCCAAGCAGTTCCGGCAGCAATGGGCCGAACGCGTTCAGGGTGTTCTGGCTGGCTTTACGGCTGGCGATGGTTTCGCCCTTGGCCGCGACTTCAGCGATGTAGGCCGAAGCTTTTTCGGAGAAGTCAGCCGGCAGCTCACCGCTCAAGCGACGGATCAGTTCGTTGGCTTCGGTCGGGAACGCGGCGGAGTAAGCAGCGAAACGCTGATCCCACTCGGCTTCGGCCGCGCGACCTTTTTCCTTGGCATCCCACTCGGCATAGATGTCGGCCGGGATTTCGAACGGGCCGTAGTTCCAGTTCAGCGCCTTGCGGGTCAGCGCGATTTCCGCGTCACCCAATGGGGCGCCGTGGCAGTCTTCTTTGCCCTGCTTGTTCGGCGAACCGAAACCGATGGTGGTCTTGCAGCAGATCAGGGTCGGCTGCGCGCTCTTGCGCGCGGTTTCGATGGCAGTCTTGATCTCTTCCGGGTCGTGACCGTCAACGTTGCGGATCACTTGCCAGTTGTAGGCTTCGAAACGCTTCGGGGTGTCATCGGTGAACCAGCCTTCGACTTCGCCGTCGATGGAGATGCCGTTGTCATCGTAGAAAGCGATCAGCTTGCCCAGACCCAACGTACCGGCCAGGGAAGCGACTTCGTGGGAAATGCCTTCCATCATGCAGCCATCACCCAGGAACACATAGGTGTGGTGGTCGACGATGTCGTGGCCAGGACGATTGAACTGCGCGCCCAGGACTTTTTCAGCCAGGGCGAAACCGACGGCGTTGGCCAGACCCTGACCCAACGGACCAGTGGTGGTTTCAACGCCCGGGGTGTAACCGAATTCCGGGTGGCCCGGGGTGCGGCTGTGCAATTGACGGAACTGCTTGAGGTCGTCGATCGACAGGTCGTAACCGGTCAGGTGCAGCAGCGAGTAGATCAACATCGAGCCGTGGCCGTTGGACAGCACGAAGCGGTCACGGTCGGCGAACGATGGATTGCTCGGGTTGTGCTTGAGGTAGTCGCGCCAAAGCACTTCGGCGATATCTGCCATACCCATAGGTGCACCGGGATGGCCGCTGTTGGCTTTTTGCACGGCATCCATGCTGAGGGCACGAATGGCGTTGGCACGCTCACGACGGCTAGGCATCGCTGATCTCCTGGGGTTCTGAAACTAAGGGTGAATAATCGGAACGGAAAAAAGGCGAGCATTTTCCCTCACCGGGACGCCTCGGGGCAATGATAGATAGTCATCGGCGGGCGTTTTTCCCATGCTTAACGGCGGTTTCGGCTGGTGAAACCTTTCCGCTGTTCGTTTGTAGAGTGAACCGCTTGGTTAGAAGTGCAATAAAAAGCGCCATTGATCGAGCAATATCAAAACTTTTTGATATTGCCCTTGCGAGGAATTCTCACCGTCACTAGACTGCGGCCCTATGAATTTACGCGTGCCTTCCATTCGCCATGACGATTGCGACGAGCTGGCGGCCCTGTGCAAGGCCGGCGGCGATCCGTTGCGGCTGAATGTATTGCGCGCGCTGGCCAACGACTCGTTCGGTGTACTGGAGCTGGCGCAGATTTTCGGCATCGGTCAGTCCGGCATGAGTCATCACCTTAAAGTGTTGGCGCAGGCTGATCTGGTGGCAACGCGCCGCGAAGGCAACGCGATTTTTTATCGCCGCGCCCTGCCCCACACCGAATTGCTTGGCGGCAAATTGCACGCGGCATTGTTAGAAGAAGTCGACAACCTCGACCTGCCTGACGACGTGCAAGCGCGGATCGAACAGGTTCACGGCCAACGTGCCGCCGCCAGTCAGGACTTTTTCGCCCGGGTCGCGGAGAAATTTCGCGCCCAGCAAGACTTGATCGCCGGCCTGCCGCAGTACCGCGACAGCGTGCTGGCCCTGCTCGACAAACTGAACTTCAATGGTGCGGCCACGGCCATTGAAGTCGGCCCCGGCGATGGTGCTTTTCTGCCGGAACTGGCGCGTCGCTTCGGCACTGTAACCGCGCTGGACAACAGCCCGGCGATGCTCGAACTGGCGCGTCAGGTATGCGAACGTGAACAGCTGGCTAACGTCAGCCTGCAATTGGCCGATGCATTGAACGGCACAAGCCTTCAGGCCGATTGCGTTGTACTGAATATGGTCTTGCACCATTTCGCCGCGCCGGCCGATGCGCTCAAGCACATGGCCGACCTGCTGCAACCGGGCGGTAGTCTGCTCGTGACAGAGTTATGTAGCCACAACCAGAGTTGGGCCAGGGAGGCCTGCGGTGATCTATGGTTGGGGTTTGAACAGGACGATTTGGCCCGTTGGGCCACCGCTGCGGGACTCGTTCCCGGGGAAAGCCTCTATGTAGGCTTACGTAATGGTTTCCAGATCCAGGTTCGCCACTTTCAGCGACCGGCTGGCGACACTCACCATCGGTAAATTCAGGAAAACATCGAGATGAGCGAATACTCCCTCTTCACCTCCGAGTCCGTGTCTGAAGGACATCCGGACAAAATCGCCGACCAGATTTCCGATGCGGTGCTGGACGCCATCATTACCCAGGACAAACACGCACGCGTTGCCGTGGAAACTCTGGTCAAGACTGGCGTGGCCATCGTTGCCGGTGAAGTGACCACCAGCGCCTGGGTCGATCTGGAAGAGATCGTGCGTAACGTGATTCTCGACATCGGCTATGACAGCTCCGACGTCGGCTTCGACGGCGCGACCTGCGGCGTGATGAACATCATCGGCAAGCAGTCCCCAGACATCAACCAGGGTGTTGACCGTGCCAAGCCTGAAGATCAGGGCGCCGGCGACCAAGGCCTGATGTTCGGCTATGCCAGCAACGAAACCGACGTGCTGATGCCTGCACCGATCACCTTCTCGCACCAGTTGGTGCAGCGCCAGGCTGAAGCCCGTAAATCGGGTCTGCTGCCTTGGCTGCGCCCAGACGCCAAGTCGCAAGTGACTTGCCGTTACGAAGGCGGCAAGGTTGTCGGTATCGACGCGGTTGTTCTGTCGACCCAGCACAACCCTGAAGTGTCGTACAAAGACCTGCGCGAAGGCGTGATGGAGCTGATCGTCAAGCACGTACTGCCTGCCGAACTGCTGAGCAAAGACACCCAGTTCCACATCAACCCGACCGGCCAGTTCATCATTGGCGGCCCGGTAGGTGACTGCGGTCTGACCGGTCGCAAGATCATCGTCGACAGCTACGGCGGCATGGCCCGTCACGGCGGCGGCGCGTTCTCCGGTAAAGATCCATCGAAGGTTGACCGTTCGGCTGCGTACGCTGGCCGGTACGTTGCCAAGAACATCGTCGCTGCCGGCCTGGCCGAGCGTTGCGAGATTCAGGTTTCCTACGCGATCGGCGTGGCTCAGCCTACTTCGATCTCGCTGAACACCTTCGGCACCGGCAAGATCAGCGACGACAAGATCGTCAAACTGGTGCGTGAAGTGTTCGACCTGCGTCCATACGCAATCACCACCATGCTCGACCTGCTGCACCCGATGTACCAGGAAACTGCAGCGTACGGCCACTTCGGTCGCACGCCAGAGACCAAGACCGTTGGCGAAGACACCTTCACCACGTTCACCTGGGAAAAAACCGACCGCGCCGACGCCCTGCGCGCTGCTGCTGGTCTGTAAGACTTCCCCGGCGGTACAAAAAGCCCCGCACGGTTCGCGCCGTGCGGGGCTTTTTTATGACTGAAATACGTTGTCGAATTCAACCCAAAACCCTGTGGGAGCCGGGCTTGCCCGCGAAGAGGCCGGCAAGATCCACATCAAATCCCGCCCAGACACACCTCGCAAAACACCCCACCAACCGAACTCACCATCGTCTTCTAACCTTCAATCATTCCCCTCGAGCAAGGACGCTCACGATGCTTGCCACGCTGCGCCTGTTATTTATTGTCCTGCTGATGCCCGCAACATTCAGCGCCCACGCCACCTGCCCGAACTGGCCCGGGCCCCAAGCCCAACGCGAAATCACCACCCTGCAAAAACAGATCAACCAATGGGACGACGCCTACCACCGCGAAGGCCGTTCACTGATTGCCGACGAACTCTACGACCAATCCATTGCGCAATTGAACGAATGGCGGGCGTGCTTCAACCTGCCCTCGCCGCCCGATCCTTTGCGCACAGTCTCAGGCTCGGTTGCACACCCCATCGCCCATACCGGTCTGGATAAAATCCACAAAGCCGAGGCCGTGGGTGCATGGCTACATGATCGCAAGGATGTCTGGGTTCAACCCAAAGTCGACGGTGTCGCCGTGACGCTGATTTATCGCGCGGGAGTTTTGCAACAAGCCATCAGCCGTGGCGACGGGGTTAGCGGGCAGGACTGGACAGCCTCAGCACAAAAGATCGGCGCCATCCCGCAACGCCTGTTACAACCCTTGGATTTGCTGGTGCAGGGCGAACTCTACTGGCGCTTGAACCAGCACGTGCAAGCTCGATCCGGCAGCATTAACGCGCGCGCCACCGTTGCCGGCCTGATGGGGCGAAAATCTTTGGATGCCGAGCAAGCTTCCGGGATTGGATTGTTCGTTTGGGACTGGCCCCAAGGCCCAGCGCAATTGCCCGAGCGAATCGCCACGTTGGCGACGCTGGGTTTCGCCACAATTGAACCGTACAGCCACCCCGTCACCGATTTTGCTGCAGCGCAGAAATGGCGCGATCACTGGTATCGCTCGCCCCTGCCCTTTGCCACTGACGGCGTGGTATTGCGCCAGAGCCAACGACCACCCGCCGAGCGCTGGCAGGTGCGCGCTCCCTATTGGGCAATTGCCTGGAAGTATCCTTTTGCTCAAGCGCTGGCCGAAGTACGCAAGGTCAACTTCAAGATCGGGCGCACCGGGCGCATCACGCCGGTGCTCGAACTCAAACCCGTCATGCTCGATGACCGCGAAATCAAACGGGTCAGCGCCAGCTCGTTCAAACGCTGGCAAGACCTGGACATTCGCCCCGGCGATCAAGTGGCAATCAGCCTCGCCGGCCTGACGATTCCACGGCTCGATAGCGTTGTGCTGCGCGCCACCGAACGCACAGCCCTCAACATCCCCAACTCCGACGACTTCCACGCGCTGAGCTGCTGGCAACCCACCCCCGGTTGCGAGAGCCAGTTTCTTGCGCGCTTGACCTGGCTCAGTGGCAAGCAAGGATTGGCAATGCAGAATGTCGGGCGCGGCACTTGGGAGAAACTTCTCGAAACACGCCGCGTGAACAACCTGCTGGATTGGTTAACCCTCGACGCGCCAGAGCTTGCTAACATTACCGGCTTCGGCGAGCGCAGCAGCGCGCGTTTGCTCAACAGTTTTAACAGCGCGCGCCAACGGCCGTTCACTCAATGGCTGAAAGCTTTGGGCATGCCGCCAACCGGTCAGGCACAACTGCCTGACTCGTGGCAGGCGCTGGCACAACGTGACACCGAACAATGGCAGGCAGAAGCCGGTATCGGCCCGGGACGCGCGGCGCAATTGAGCGCATTCTTTCGCGACCCGCAAGTGCTGGCTCTGAGTAAAACCTTACAGGCCGCCGCAATCGACGGTTTCTGAACACGCAACCCCCGCAAGCCGGGAACCCAACGGCCGGCAAAGCGCTCCAACAGCGCAGTGCCCTACCGACCCGATTGCCTTTGCACATGGAGCTTTTATGAAATTTCTCGCACCGCTCGCCCTGCTGACCCTTTGCGGCGTAATGGCCGCCCCCGTGATGGCTGACGAAGACGCCCCGGGCCTGACCGGTTGCGCTGCTAAAGAGCAGGGCATCATGAACCAGATCGAACAGGCCAAATCCCGTGGCAATGCCGATCAGCAGGCCGGTCTGGAAACTGCACTGAATGAAGTGACCAAGAACTGCACCGACGCTGGCCTGAAAAAAGAGCGCGAAAATAAAGTGCTCGAAGCCAAACACGAAGTGAGCCAGCGCCAAGCTGATCTCGACAAGGCGATGAAGAAAGGCGATCCGGAAAAGATCAACAAGCGCAAAGACAAACTCGCCGAGTCGCGCAAAGAACTGCAAGACGCGCTGGATGAAATCGATAAGTAATCGATGCCCTTGTGGCGAGGGGATTTATCCCCGATGGGCTGCGAAGCGGCCCCAAGTCCATTCAACTCCGCTGTAACAGACATACTTGGTTGAATGAATTTGCGACGGCTACGCCGCCGATCGGGGATAAATCCCCTCGCCACAGAATTACTCAGCAGTTTTGAAGATCAATGATCCCGAAACTGTTTATGGCAAACGCTGCAGGCGTCTTCAACCTTCTGCACCGCAGGCCCGAGGTTGCTGGCCTTGTACGGCTGAACCTGGCTGGCGATCACCAATTCACCGGTGGCCGCTTCCAGCTTGCGGGCCATGTCCTGAAACTGCGCCTGTTTTTGCCAGACATCGTCCTTGGCGCTGGTGTGATCTTCTTCGCGCACCTGCGGGAAATGCTTCCACGGCTCATGGGACAGCGCATCGAGTTTGACCGCGCCTTCGGCGAATTTCGGCCCGTCGAACGGAATGCGTCCGCGCAACATGCCACCGAGGTCTTCGCCGGTTTTGAGCATTTGTTTGAAGATTGCCTTGCGTTGACCCAGTGGAGAGTTCGGATCGACACCGCCGCAGGCGGACAAGGTCAGACAGGCCAGCAATACAACAGAAATTCTTTTAAGAGTCATGGTGGCTTCAGGTCACGGAATCGGCGGCCAGTATCCCCGCGTCACCGACAAACACCAATAGCCCTATTAAAATTAAGGGTTGTCTGAACGCATGGAGCATTCGGGCAACCGGCACAGGAATTACTCCATGAACAGCCGCTTCAAGGCCTGGCGTCACCCACTGATCGCAACCCTTCCGCTGCTGGCGATCCTCGCCGGCTGCACCGGTGGCGAGACTGCCAAGCCGAAAACCCACGCACTGGCCACTTACTCCAGCGCCACGTGGGAAGCACTGCCGGTTGTGTCCGACAGCGATCTGGTGGCAGGTTTCGGTTCGTGGCGCAGCGCCTGCACCCGGCTCAAGGCTGATACGGTCTGGGGCCCGACCTGCGCAGCAGCGGCCACTGTGCCGCAGAGCGCCGACGAGATTCGCGCCTTTCTCAAACAGAACCTCGATGTCTTCGGCCTGCGCGCTGAAAACGACAATCCCAACGGCTTGATCACCGGTTACTACGAGCCGGTCTACCCCGGCAGCCTGACCCCGACCGACGTGGCAAATGTCCCGGTGTACGGCGTGCCCGAAGACATGATCATCGTCTCGCTCGACAGCATCTATCCGGAATTGAAGGGCAAACGCCTGCGCGGTCGTCTCGAAGGTCGCGTGCTCAAACCTTACGACGACGCCGCGACCATCGAAGCCAAAGGTGTGAAAGCCCCAGTGGTGGCTTACCTGACCGATCCGATGAACCTGCAATTCCTGCAAATTCAGGGTTCCGGGCGCATCCAGACTCAGGACGGCAAACAGCTGCGCATCGCCTATGCCGATCAGAACGGTCATCCGTACCGACCGATTGGTCGTTGGCTGGTCGAGCAAGGCGAGTTGAAGAAAGAAGACGTGACCATGAGCGCGATCAGCAATTGGGCTAAGGCCAACCCGGCGCGCATCCCGGAATTGCTGGGCAGCAACCCGAGCTACGTGTTCTTCACCCGTAACCCGGACAGCAACGAAGGCCCGCGCGGTTCGCTGAACGTACCGCTGACGGCTGGCTATAGCGCGGCGGTGGATCGCAAGGTGATTCCATTGGGCAGTCTGTTGTGGCTGTCGACCACGCGCCCGGATGGCACCGCATTGGTTCGCCCGGTCGCGGCGCAGGACACCGGCGGCGCGATTGCTGGCGAGGTGCGTGCGGATTTGTTCTGGGGCACAGGCGATGCGGCCGGGCAACTGGCCGGGGACATGAAACAGCAGGGGCAAATCTGGATGCTCTGGCCAAAAGGCGCGACGCTGCCGCAAGTGCCGCAGGTGGCGGATACAGAGAAGAAGTAACCCTTAGGATCTTTGTCGTTTGAACAATGGCTTTCGCGAGCAGGCTCGCTCCCACAGTTGGAATGCACATCCATGTGGGAGCGAGCCTGCTCGCGAAGAGGCCATCAGCAACATCGATAATCAAACAGATACAAAGAAGAACGAAGCAATCAACCCCATCCCCACAAACCACACCAGCGAACGCAAGATCGCCCAGTCGGCCAGATAGCAAATGATGTACAGCAGGCGACTGGTGATAAACATCACCGCCAGCACATTCACTGTCACCAACTGCGCTGTCCCCACCAGATGCGCGACGAGCACCGCCGCGGCAAACGCCGGCATCACTTCAAAGCTGTTCAATTGCGCCGCATGCGCCCGCCGAGCCACACCATTCAGGCTTTCGAGAAAATCGCGCGGATCATGATTGTCACTCAGCCGATAGCCGCCAACAGCCTTGGCCACACCGGTGCAGACATACGGTAAAAATATCGCGATCAACACACACCACAGAGCCACCGTCATAACGCCGTCCTTTTTTCGAGTTATAGAATTCGCGGGCTGTCAGAACTTCATGATCAGCATGCCAATCAGCACCAGCCCACAGGCTAAGAGCCGCGGTCGGCCGAAAGGTTCTTTGAGGTAGCGCATACCGAACAGCACCACCAGGATCACGCTGATCTCACGCAACGCCGCCGCTTCGGCAATTGAGCCCAATTGCATTGCCCACAGCACCAGAGCGTAGCTGGCCAACACGCAGAAGCCCACCGCCAGACCGAGCTTCCATTGCTCGCGCCAGAACAGCATGAACGCCGGACGCTTGGCGACCCACGCCAGCAACGGAAACGGCCAGGCGCTGAGCAGCGTGACCCAGACCAGATAATCCAGCGGATGCGACCAGCGCCGCAGCGCCTGGCCATCGATGTAGGTGTAGCAACCGATGCACAAGCCGATCAGCGCCACCACGGGCAGCATCGACCACGGCAGGTGTTTGCCACCGCCGCCCTGCCAAAGCAGGCAGACCATGCCCACCGGAATCAGCATGATTCCGAAGATCTGCTGGGTGGTGAGCACCTCACCGGCGAAGATCAGGGTCAGCGCCAGCACCACCAGCGGCGACAGTCCGCGCATCAGTGGATAAACCAAACCGAGATCACCCACCCGATACGCCTGAATCAGCAGATAGCGATAGAGCAGTTCAAACGCCGCCGACGCCAGAATCCATGGCCAGATTTCCATGGGCGGCAGGCTCACAAACGGAAACGCGATGGCGACGACCAGCAGCGCCACGGTGTCCATGCATGCCACCACCAGCAGCCGCTCGGCGCTGAATTTGATCAACGTATTCCACGTCGCATGCAACAGCGCCGCCATCAATACCAAAGCTGTCGCCAGCACCTTTCACCTCTTATTTTTATGAATCCCCGTGTAGGAGCTGCCGCAGGCTGCGATCTTTTGATTCTGATTTTCAACAACAAGATCAAAAGATCGCAGCCTGCGGCAGCTCCTACAGTGAAAATCGATAATTCGAATAGTCAGATTATTGATTCGCGATGTGTCAGCAGCTGTTTATACTGCAAGCGACCACGCCGCACTCAGTTGCGCACAGAAAAATTCCAATAATTCCCGCCTGCACCGCCTCTCTCCGAGAACGGTCGATGGCCTGCGTACGCCTGATCACAGCGTCAAGACTACCGACAGAGACCTTGCGCATGCCACTCGCTTTGCTTGCCCTCGCTGTTGCCGCATTCGGCATCGGCACTACTGAATTCGTCATCATGGGCCTGCTGCCCGACGTCGCCCGCGACCTCGCCGTGAGCATTCCCCACGCTGGTTTGTTGATCACCGGGTACGCGCTGGGCGTGGTTTTCGGCGCGCCGATCCTGGCGATCGGCACCGCCAACATGCCGCGCAAAGCGACATTGCTCGGCATGACGCTGATGTTCATCCTCGGCAACATCCTCTGCGCCCTCGCCCCGAACTACGCGACGCTGATGGCTGCACGCGTGGTCACGGCGCTGTGCCACGGTGCGTTTTTCGGCATCGGCTCGGTGGTTGCCGCCGGGCTCGTTGCGCCGAACAAACGTGCGCAAGCAATTGCGATGATGTTCACCGGCCTGACTTTGGCCAACGTCCTCGGCGTACCGCTGGGCACAGCGCTCGGCCAGTACGCCGGGTGGCGATCGACGTTCTGGGCAGTGTCGGTAATCGGCGTCATCGCCGCCCTCGCGCAGTGGTTCTGGCTGCCGAAACACATCCCGATGGACAAGGCCAACCTCGCCAGCGAGTTCAAAGTGCTGGGCAAGGTCAATGTGCTGCTGGCGCTGGGCATGAGCGTGCTGGCGTCGACCAGTCTGTTCAGCGTGTTCACCTACATCGCACCGATCCTGCAGGACATCACCGGCGTCAGCCCGCACGGCGTGACCGTGATGTTGCTGTTGTTCGGCGTGGGTTTGACCGGCGGCAGCATGCTCGGTGGACGTCTGGCGGACAGCCGTTTGCTGCCTTCACTGGTCGGCGTGGCATTGGCGGTTGTGGTGATTCTCGCGGCGTTTAGTCAGACCAGTCGTTCGGTGATACCGGCGGCGATCACGCTGGTGCTGTGGGGGATTTTTGCCTTTGCGCTGTGCCCGATTTTGCAGTTGCTGATTATTGATCAGGCGCATGAAGCACCGAATCTGGGTTCGACGTTGAACCAGAGCGCATTCAATCTGGGTAACGCGGCGGGTGCATGGATCGGCGGGCTGGTGGTGGCCAGCGGTGCGGATCTGGCGGATCTGCCGTGGACGGGGGCGTTGGTCGGCGGGTTGACGGTGCTGACGGCGCTTTTGTTTATTTATCTGCAACGTCGGGGGGCGGTTGCGGTCAATGTGTCCGGCTAGCCCTCACCCTAACCCTCTCCCAGAGGGAGAGGGGACTGACCGAGGTGAATGTGCGAGTTACGCCGACGTGAAACTTCGAGTCGAACTCAGGATTTGAACTCGACCAAGATCGGCTCCCTCTCCCTCCGGGAGAGGGCAGGGGTGAGGGAAGCTTGTGCCTTCAGCCTCTGTCACCCCATCAAACCCTTGCGCCCAAGCATGGCCGCACCTCAAAAACCCCTCCATCCAAAGGACCCCGGATGCTTGAACTTGTCGCCGCTTTCATCTGCCTCACCACCCTCCTCACCTTCGTCAACTTCCGCTTCATCGGACTGCCGCCGACCATCGGCGTGATGGTCACCGCGCTGCTGTTCTCGCTGATCCTGCAAGGCCTGAGCGTACTCGGCTACCCCGGTCTTGAAGAACGCGTGCAGCAACTGATCGGCCAGATCGACTTCGGCGATCTGCTGATGAACTGGATGCTCTCGTTCCTGCTGTTCGCCGGTGCCTTGCACGTCAACCTCAACGACTTGCGCAGCTACCGCTGGCCGATTGGCCTGCTGGCGACCTTCGGTGTGTTGATCGCCACCACGGTGATCGGCAGCCTCGCCTTTTACATCTTTGCCCTGTTCGGCTGGCACGTGAGTTTCCTTTACTGCCTGCTGTTCGGCGCGCTGATTTCGCCGACCGACCCGATCGCGGTGCTCGGCGTGTTGCGTACCGCCAACGCCTCGAAACCACTGAAAACCACCATCGTCGGCGAGTCGCTGTTCAACGACGGCACGGCGGTTGTGGTGTTCACCGTGTTGCTCGGCATCGCCCAACTCGGCGAAACCCCGACCGTCAGCGCCACGGCCATGCTGTTCGTTCACGAAGCGATTGGCGGTGTGCTGTTCGGCGGGCTGATCGGTTACCTGGTCTATCGGATGATCAAAAGCATCGAGCAGCACCAGATCACCGTGATGCTGACGCTGGCGCTGGTCATCGGCGGTTCGGCGATGGCCACCGAGATTCATGTGTCAGCGCCGATCGCGATGGTGGTCGCCGGTCTGATCATCGGCAACGTCGGGCGCAATCTGGCGATGAACGAAATGACTCGTCGTTATCTCGACGGTTTCTGGGAATTGCTCGATGACATGCTCAACGCGCTGCTGTTCGCGCTGATCGGCATGGAGCTGTTGCTGCTGCCGTTCAACTGGCTGCACATGGCCGCAGCCGGTGTGTTGGCGGTGGCGATTCTGTTGTCGCGTCTGCTCACCGTCGCTCCGGCGATTCTGCTGCTACGGCGCTGGCGCACAGTGCCCGCCGGCACCATCCGCATTCTGACCTGGGGTGGTTTGCGCGGCGGTGTTTCGGTGGCACTGGCGCTGGCCCTGCCGCTGAGGCCGGAGCGCGATTTGCTGCTGAGCATCACCTACATCGTGGTGCTGTCGTCGATCCTGTTGCAGGGCCTGACCATCGGCAAACTGGTCAAGCATGCGACGCGCAATGAGCCGAAAGCCGCGACTGAATCTGCGCACTGACCCATCACTGTGGCGCCGCCTCGCGGGCAGTGCTCAGCACTGCCTCAACCTGCCCGGCAGCGTGTAACAGATGACTGTCAGCTCTGAACGCGCCAATCATTTGCAGGCCAATGGGCAACGCCCCGGTCTTGCGGACGAGAGGAAGGTTGATTTGCGGCAAGCCAAACGCCATCCAGAACTTGCTGAAATCGGATGGCCCCGTCGCGCCAAGCCCCAACGGCGCGACGATACCGCAGCTCGCACCCAGCACCGCGTCAAACGGTTGGAATATCGGCTCCAACACCGCGGCTAACGTTGCCAGGCGCTTCTTCGCCGCTGACTCTTGCGCCCACGTCGTCAGACGGGCGCGCTCGATCATCGCCAGTAATTCCTCACTGAGTTGGTCAGGGTGCGCTTGCAGCTCTTTGGCCAGTGATCGGGCGCCCTCGCAATCGTTGATCAACAGATGATCATCGAATACCGACGCAAACTCTTCAGGCAGCACCACCTCAATGACTTGATGGCCCGCCATTCGCAAATCCTCAACAGCGCCTTCCAATGCTGTGGCTACCTCTTCATCAACCTGATCCCAACGCGCCGTACGACAGAAGCCGAACGTGCAAACGCTCTGTTGATGAGCAAGCGTCGGGAGACCGGGGATCAAGACTTGCGCCATCAGCTCGAGATCGCGCACCGAGCGGCCATACCAACCCACCGTGTCGAAACTCGGCGCCAATGGCTTTACCCCTTCCAGCGAAACCAGCCCGTACGAAGGTTTGAACGCATACAGACCGCAGTAGGATGCTGGCTTGATCAATGACCCGGCGGTCTGCGTGCCCAATGCGAGCGGAAAAAAACCGGCCGCCATCCCCGCTGCCGAGCCGGCACTGGAGCTTCCGGGCGTTCTGTCGAGATCATGCGGATTGCGAGTTGGCCCGGTGTGCATGTAAGCGAATTCGGTGGTGTGGGTCTTGCCCATGATCACCGCCCCGGCCTGGCGCAGCAGTGCGACGACATGGGCATCACGCGAAGGACGATTGTGCTCGTAGATCGGCGAGTAGAAACGGGTCGGATGATCCACGGTGTCATAGATGTCCTTGACCCCCACGGGCACACCCGCCAGCAGGCCTTTCGCGTGACCGTTCTGCAGTTGGCGAGCCTGGCGGCGTACCTCTTCCGGGTCGAACGAAACAAACGCTTTTATGACGGGCTCGCGCGTATCGACGCATTCAAGAAAATGCTCGGCAACGGTCTCCGCATTCACAACAGCGGAGCGCACGCTTTCGGCAATGGCGGTGGCATCAGCCTGATCAAAATTGCGCATAAACACCCTGCAAGTCAGTGAAGCCCTTTATCTCAATCGGATTGCCGGCAGGATCCAGAAAAAACATCGTGGCTTGCTCACCGGGCTCTCCGGGAAAACGAATGTGCGGATGAAGCACAAATTGCACCTGGCCTTCGATCAAGCGCTCCTTCAACGCAACCCAGTCCGACATCTCGAGGATCACGCCGAGATGGGGCATCGGCACGTCATGCTCGCCGACTTTCCCGGTGTTGCTGACCGCAAAGGGTTCGCCCAAGTGCAACGACAATTGATGGCCGAAAAAATCGAAATCGACCCAGGTCTCGGTACTGCGACCTTCTTTACACCCCAGCACGCCTCCATAAAAATCGCGGGAAACCTGCAAATCGCGGACGTGCATAGCGAGATGAAAAATCGACTGCATAAAGAACTCCTGACGATCACCGGACGATGGAAACAGCGGAATGCTTGAAGACTGTGCGGTTTCGATCAAAAGAGATAGCCTGTAATTCTTACTGCTATCGAAAGCATTTCTTATGGATACGCGATATTTAAAGAGCCTGATCACCGTCGTCGAATGCGGCTCGATCGCCCATGCTGCGCGGATTGAAGGACTGACGGCCGCCGCAATCAGTCAGCGCATTCTCGCGCTCGAACGGCAGCTCGGTTTTGAGCTGTTATCCCGCGTCGGGCATGCCGCCAAGCCGAGTCAGGCCTGTCTCGGTTTGTTGCCCAGAGCCAGACGTATCGTTCGTGAAGTGGCCTTATTGGCGGGAGACGCTGACGGCGCGGGGCTGACCGGACAGTTGCGAATCGGCGCGATTTCCACGGTTCTGACCGGGCTGATGCCGGAAGCATTGCGCGCGCTGACCGTGTCGGCGCCGGGTTTGACGCCGGTGATCGTGCCGGGAACATCGCGATCGCTGTATCAGGCACTTCTCTCAGGCGAGGTGGACGCGGCGATCCTCGTCGCTCCGTCGTTCGAATTGCCCAAAGCCCTGCAAGCGGTGTCCCTGCGCAAGGAACCGCTGGTGTTTCTGTCGAAAGAAAAGTCCTCGATCAGCATTCCTGCGCAACTCATGAGCCAGCCTTACATCCGCTACGACCCGGACGCTTGGGGCGGACGCTACGCCGAGCAATATCTGGCGGATCAAGGATTGAAGCCGACACCGATGGTCGATCTGGATGCGCTGGAGACCATTGCCATGCTCGTCACGGGCGGCATGGGTGTGAGCCTCGTGCCCTATTGGTCCGGTTTTGAGCAATGGGGCCATCAATGCGCAGTGAGCCAGATTGGCAATGATCGCTATGACCGCGAGATCGCGCTGATCAGCCCGGCCCAAACCGATCGGCCAAACATGATCAGCGCTTTGTGCGCGGCACTTTCAACGACCACGCCTCATCGCTCGGAATCCTTCTTCGACTCGCCTTGATCCTCATCAGGGCCGCTGGATTTCGGCGTCCCGCTCTCACTGCGAATCTGCGCGTGGCTGATCAACGCGAAGATGAAACTGCCACCGATGATATTCCCCGCCAGCGTCGGCCCGGCGAAGACCATCCAGAAATCACTCCACGGCAACTCGCCGGCAAACACCAGGTACGAAACCTCCGCCGAACCGACGACGATGTGGGTGAAGTCGCCGAGCGCCATCAGGTAGGTGATGAGGATGATGATCCACATCTTCGCGCTCTCCATGGACGGGATCATCCAGACCATGGTGGCGATCATCCAGCCGGAGACGATGCCTTTGGCGAACATCTGGCTGGCGTGGTTTTCCATTACCTTGCGGCCGATTTCGAGGAAAGCGTGATCGGTCTTGGTGTCGAAGATCGGCAGCTCAAGCATCACGTACGCCACCAGAATCGTGCCGCAGAGGTTACCGACCAGCACCACCGTCCACAGGCGGATCAGCCGGCCGAAGTTTTGAAGGGTCGGCTTGGTCATGACCGGCAGCACGGCGGTCAGGGTGTTTTCGGTGAACAGTTGCTGGCGGGCGAGGATCACCGCGAGGAAACCGGCGCAGTAACCGAAACTGGCGATCACTTTGAATTCGTCACCGTCGGGCAGGCGCGAGTTGAGCAGGCCCATGCCCATCAGCGACAGGCCCATGGTCAACCCGGCCGCCAGCGCCGACCACCAGAGTGCGGCGATGCTGCGCTCCAGTTCCTGATCGCCTTGCGAGCGGATGATTTCATGCAGAACGGCCGCGCGGGGCGGCTGGTTTTTCTCGACTTCGTGCTGTTCTTTGGCCGAGAGGTCGGGGGTTTTGCCGTCGGTAGGGGTGGTCATGGCGTGGGAACCGTGGGGGTGGTGTTTAGCTACGACTCCCGCGGCTCACGACTGTTCAGTGGCCAGATGAAGATTCGGTGGCTGCACGACCGCATTCGCGAGCAAGCCCGCTCCCACAGGGGAACGCGTTCCAAATGTGGGAGCGGGCTTGCTCGCGAAGGGCGCGCCGCCGATGTCACTTGGTAACGAGTTCATCTTCCTGAAACTGGTCTTTCACATATTTGATTTCAGTCCGGCCATGCGGTGCCGGCAAGCCGTC
The DNA here is from genome assembly GCF_001269815.1 of Pseudomonas sp. P1.31. Classification (NCBI taxonomy): domain Bacteria; kingdom Pseudomonadati; phylum Pseudomonadota; class Gammaproteobacteria; order Pseudomonadales; family Pseudomonadaceae; genus Pseudomonas; species Pseudomonas sp. P1.31. The sequence goes on from NZ_LHVN01000040.1 coordinate 68,604, forward strand.
TTCACCGAGGTTCACAAACACCATCTTCTCAACCGTCAGAATGCTCTTGCGGGTGATCTTGTTGCGCACTTCGCAGGTCAGGGTGATCGAGGTGCGGCCGAACTCGGTGGCGGTGATGCCCAGTTCGATGATGTCGCCCTGGCGCGAGGCGCTGACAAAGTTGATTTCGGAAATGTACTTGGTCACCACGCGCTGATTGCCCAACTGGACGATGGCGTAAATCGCCGCTTCTTCGTCGATCCAGCGCAACAGGCTGCCACCGAACAGGGTGCCGTTGGGGTTGAGGTCTTCGGGTTTTACCCATTTGCGGGTGTGGAAATTCATCTTCACTCCTGAGTGTCTTGCCGAATGATGGACGGTATCTTGGCAGACTGAGCGGTCATGCTCCATGCGGCTTCGACTATGGTCGCCATTAGCGATCTTCATTTGGCCGACAGAAACCCTTTGGAAGATCAGTCTAGACGGCTATAATCGCCACCGTTTCAAAACGGTCATCTTCAATTGATACCGTTTTCCCGCCACCTGTCCGAGGGGCGCTGCAGCAGGTTCAACCTGTCAGGCTCGGATGGGGCGTTGACCGGCCTGAGGCTGGACACTAAACGCACAACGGCGCCCATTCGCATACATTACGAATGGAGGCTCTTCATGAGCGCTGTTATCACGCCTGCAGATTTTAACGATTACAAAGTTGCCGACATGTCCCTGGCTGCCTGGGGCCGTCGCGAAACCATCATCGCCGAATCGGAAATGCCGGCTCTGATGGGTCTGCGTCGCAAGTACTCCGGCGAACAGCCGTTGAAAGGCGCCAAGATCCTCGGCTGCATCCACATGACCATTCAGACTGCCGTGCTGATCGAAACCCTGGTTGCCCTGGGTGCCGAAGTACGCTGGTCGTCGTGCAACATTTTCTCGACTCAGGATCAGGCTGCTGCCGCTATCGCTGCTGCCGGCATCCCGGTTTTCGCCTGGAAAGGCGAAACTGAAGAAGAGTACGAGTGGTGCCTGGAACAAACCATCCTCAAGGATGGCGCGCCATGGGACGCCAACATGATCCTCGACGACGGCGGCGACCTGACTCAGCTGCTGCACGACAAGTACCCACAAGTACTGGATCGCGTACACGGCGTGACCGAAGAAACCACCACCGGCGTACACCGTCTGCTGGACATGCTGGCCAAGGGCGAACTGCGCATCCCGGCCATCAACGTCAACGACTCGGTAACCAAGTCCAAGAACGACAACAAGTACGGCTGCCGTCACAGCCTGAACGACGCGATCAAGCGTGGTACTGACCACCTGCTGTCCGGCAAGCAAGCGCTGGTCATCGGTTACGGTGACGTGGGCAAGGGCTCCGCGCAGTCCCTGCGTCAGGAAGGCATGATCGTCAAGGTTTCCGAAGTTGACCCGATCTGCGCCATGCAAGCGTGCATGGACGGTTTCGAACTGGTTTCGCCGTTCATCGACGGTATCAACAACGGCACCGAAGCAAGCATCGACAAAGCGCTGCTGGGCAAGATCGACCTGATCGTGACCACCACCGGTAACGTCAATGTTTGCGATGCGAACATGCTCAAAGCTCTGAAGAAGCGCGCTGTTGTCTGCAACATCGGTCACTTCGACAACGAAATCGACACCGCTTTCATGCGCAAGAACTGGGCATGGGAAGAAGTGAAGCCACAGGTACACAAGATCCACCGTACCGGCCCGGGCGCCTTCGACGCGCAGAACGACGACTACCTGATCCTGCTGGCCGAAGGCCGTCTGGTGAACCTGGGTAACGCCACTGGCCACCCAAGCCGCATCATGGACGGTTCGTTCGCCAACCAGGTTCTGGCGCAGATCTTCCTGTTCGACCAGAAGTACGCCGACCTGTCGCCAGCCCAGAAAGCCGAGCGTCTGACCGTTGAAGTACTGCCGAAGAAACTCGACGAAGAAGTGGCCCTGGAAATGGTTCGCGGCTTCGGCGGCGTGGTCACCCAACTGACCAAGCAACAGGCTGACTACATCGGCGTGACCGTCGAAGGCCCGTTCAAGCCGCACGCTTACCGCTACTGATTGGTTCCGCTGTCTGCTGTCCTGTAGGAGCAAAGCTTGCTCGCGAAAGCTTCACCACGGTTTCAGTCCTGAATTCCGCGGTGCCTGCTTCGCGAGCAAGCTCGGCTCCTACAGGATGCGCGGCGCCTGCAAGGCTTTCGTGTTTCCAAGGGTATGACCATGTCCCAAGACCGTCGCTACAGCTTCGAGTTCTTCCCGACCAAGACCGATGCTGGGCATGAAAAACTGCTCGCCACTGCTCGTCAGTTGGCCACTTACAACCCTGATTTCTTTTCCTGCACCTATGGCGCTGGTGGTTCGACCCGTGATCGCACCCTCAACACCGTTCTGCAACTGGAAAGCGAAGTCAAAGTACCGGCCGCACCGCACCTGTCGTGCGTCGGCGACAGCAAGGACGACCTGCGCGGCCTGCTGAACGAGTACAAGGCTGCCGGCATCAAGCGCATCGTCGCCCTGCGCGGTGACCTGCCGTCCGGCATGGGCATGACCAGCGGTGAGCTGCGTCACGCCAATGAACTGGTTGAATTCATTCGTGAAGAAACCGGCGATCATTTCCACATCGAAGTCGCCGCTTACCCGGAGATGCATCCGCAAGCGCGCAACTACGAAGACGATCTGGCCAACTTCGTGCGCAAAGCCAAGGCTGGCGCCGACAGCGCGATCACTCAGTACTTCTTCAACGCCGACAGCTACTTCTACTTTGTCGACCGTTTGCAGGCGCAGGGTGTCGATCTGCCGATCGTGCCGGGGATCATGCCGATCACCAATTACAGCAAACTCGCACGCTTCTCCGATGCCTGCGGTGCGGAAATTCCGCGCTGGATCCGCAAGCAACTGGAAGCCTACGGCGATGACACGCAAAGCATTCAGCGCTTTGGTGAGCAAGTCGTCAGCGAGATGTGCGAGCGCCTGTTGCAGGGCGGCGCACCGGGGCTGCACTTCTATTCCATGAACCAGGCTGAACCGAGTCTGGCGATCTGGAATAATTTGAAGTTGCCGCGCTAAGCGCTAGAAGAAAGATCAAAGATCGCAGCCTTCGGCAGCTCCTACACAGGGTGATTAATACCAATGTAGGAGCTGCCGCAGGCTGCGATCTTTTGCTTTTAAACGCCCGAAACAGAGCATCTGCTGCCACCTTCTGGCTCTTTCGCGTTTCTCGTCGTAATCTCAAGCCATGCCCTTGATCACACAGTTATTCGCCGTGCTGGTTTTTGCTTGCCTGAGCTTCGCTGCTCGAGGCGAGAAGTTGCGTATTGTCACCGAGCCGTGGGCGCCTTACGTCTACGAAGAGAACGGCAAAAACCTCGGGCTCGACTACGAAACTACCGCCATTGTCTTCAAACGACTGGGCATCGAAGTCGAATGGCAGTTCCTGCCATGGAAGCGTTGCCTGTCGATGCTCGAAACCGGTCAGGCCGACGGTGCGCTGGATATCTTTCACAGCGATGAGCGCGACGCCACCCTGCTCTACCCGAGCGAACCGTTGTCGGACGTCGAGTTCGTGATGTTCTACGCCAACGATCGACCGCACCCGTTCAGCACACTCAAAGAACTCAAAGGCCTGACCATCGGCACCTCGCCGGGCTATCTATATAGCCCCGACTTCAGCAGTTCGACTCTGTTTACCCGCGAACCGGCGCCGACCCACGAAGCCAACTTCGGCAAACTGGTGCGTGGTCGTATCGACTTGCTGATCACCGATCGCCGCGTCGGTCAGCACTTGCTCGATGAACTGGATATCCGCAATCAGATCACTGAAAACCCGACCGTGATTAGCCGCCAGAGCCAGTTTTTGGCGGTTCGGCGCAATGCCGGCATGGATTTACTGGTGCAGCGTTTCGGTGCCGAGCTCAAGCGTTTCAAGCGCGAACCGGCCTACGCCGAGCTAAGCGCGCGCTACGGCGCGGCCCCGTCCGATGTCGCGCCGCTGGGCAATGCCTCGGCCAGCCGCAAAACCGTTGAGCAGCAGGAAAGCAGCGCGCAGTGATTGCTCTGTTATACTCCGGCGTTCCCGCCAGGCTCACGCCCGGACGCCCGGAACCGTAAAAGGCCTCTCGACCCGCTACAGCGCAGCTTCCCAGCCCGCGCGAGCACTCCAGACGTGCCTTCGGAACCGCAGCAGGACCGGACGGGATTGCGTCCTCTTAAACGTGATTCGCGCCAGGCAAGACTCCCATTGGGCCAAGCCCTAACTAAAACAGGATTACTCATGTCCTTTGCTTCCCTCGGTCTCTCCGAGGCTTTAGTCCGCGCCATCGAAGATGCGGGCTATACCGAGCCTACTCCGGTGCAACAGCGGGCCATTCCCGCCGTGTTGCAAGGTCGCGACCTGATGGTGGCGGCTCAGACAGGTACCGGTAAAACCGGCGGTTTCGCCCTTCCGATCCTGGAGCGGTTGTTCCCCAACGGTCACCCGGACAAATCCCAGCGTCATGGCCCGCGCCAACCGCGCGTACTGGTCCTGACCCCGACCCGCGAACTCGCGGCCCAGGTACACGAGAGCTTCAAGATCTACGCCCGTGACCTGAAATTCGTCAGCGCCTGCATCTTCGGCGGCGTCGGCATGAACCCACAGGTTCAGGCCATGTCCCGTGGCGTTGACGTGCTCGTTGCCTGCCCGGGTCGTTTGCTCGATCTGTGTGGCCAGGGCAGCGTTGACCTGTCCCACGTGGAAATCCTCGTCCTCGACGAAGCCGACCGCATGCTCGACATGGGCTTCGTCCACGACGTGAAGAAAGTCCTCGCGCGTCTGCCGTCCAAGCGTCAGAACCTGCTGTTCTCGGCGACGTTCTCCAAGGACATCACCGACCTCGCCGGCAAGCTGCTGCACAACCCGGAACGCATCGAAGTGACGCCGCCGAACACCACGGTCGAGCGCATCGAACAACGCGTCTTCCGTCTGCCGGCCAGCCACAAGCGTGCGCTGCTGGCGCACCTGATCACCGCCGGCGCGTGGGAACAGGTGCTGGTGTTCACTCGCACCAAGCACGGCGCCAACCGTCTGGCCGAGTACCTGGACAAACACGGCCTGCCGGCTGTGGCGATCCACGGTAACAAGAGCCAGAACGCGCGCACCAAAGCGCTGGCCGACTTCAAGGCCAACCAGGTACGCATTCTGGTAGCCACCGACATCGCCGCACGCGGTCTGGACATCGATCAGTTGCCACACGTGGTCAACTTCGAACTGCCGAACGTCGATGAAGATTACGTTCACCGTATCGGCCGTACTGGCCGTGCCGGTCGTTCGGGCGAGGCGATTTCGCTGGTCGCGCCGGACGAAGAAAAACTGCTGAAAAGCATCGAACGCATGACCAAGCAGAAAATCGCCGACGGCGACCTGATGGGCTTCGATTCGAGCACCATTGAAGCCGAGAAGCCGGAAGTGCGTGAGCGTCCGGACGTGCGTAACCCGCGCAATCCACGTGGCCCACGCGGCGACGGGCCGAATGGCGGCGGCGGTGGCGGCGGTCGTAAAGACAAAGGCAAAGACAAGGGCAAAGAGAAGCCGGCCGGTGAACGTGGCGAGCGCCCTGCCCGTCAGCAGAAACCGCGCGAAGGCACCCCGGCCCGCGAACAGCGTCCAAGCCAGCCGCCGCGTGCGGCAGCTGATCGTGCACCGGACGAGTTCCTCGATGACGATGTGGATAACTTCGGTAACCGCGTTGACTACGTGCCAAAGCCTGCTCCGGCTGGCGGTCGCGGCCGTCGTCCAGGCGCACCGGCTCAAGGTGCAGGCGCAGGTTCGGGCGCACCTCGTGGCGGTCAGCCACAAGGTCGCCAGAACGGCCCGCGCAACAGCAACGGTTCGAGCACCGGCACCCCGCCAGCCAAACGCAGCGGCCCGCGTAACGGCGCACCGCGTGATGGTCAGCCGGCGCGTCGCGATGACGCTTCGTCCTCGCGCAACCGCCGTCCGGCCCGTGACGATCAGCCACGCAGCGAGCCAGCCGTGCAAAACCCGCGCAGCACTGGCCCGAAGATCATGCACAAGGAGTCGAAAGCCGACCGCTTCCCGACGCCTGAGCAGCTCGATCAACTGCCAAGCCGCCCGCGTGGCGAAAAACCAGCCTTGCTGACCCGCAATCGCTGAGTTAACGCAGCAATGAAAAATGCCCCGCCTCGAAAGAGCCGGGGCATTTTTTATCCCTCCGCCACTATTCCTGATTCACCACAATCCCCCCCGTGCACACCACCCCTGTGGCGAGGGGATTTATCCCCGATCGGCTGCGAAGCAGTCGCAGATCAAGCGAACGCGGTCCGTCAGATGCACCGCGTTGTTAGATTTTGGGGCCGCTGCGCGACCCATCGGGGATAAATCCCCTCACCACAAAAAGCCCGACCCCACAGGGAATTGTGTTGTGACGGGCAATAAAAAACGCCCCCGGCCTTTCAACCGGGGGCGTTTTTGTGTGGCGGGGGAAAGTTACTTAACTTTCACGCCTTCCAGCGAGATGTCCAGATCTGCAGTTTGCGAGGTAGGACCTGGGCCCTTGATCCCGAAATCGTTCAGGTTCAGGGTGGTGGTGGCGTTGAAGCCAGCACGCTCGCCGCCCCATGGATCCTTGCCTTCGCCGTTGAACGTGGCCTTGAAGGTCACAGGCTTGGTTACGCCGTGCAGAGTCAGGTCGCCAGTCACGTCAGCAGTCTTTTCACCGGTCGATTTAACGGCGGTGGAGACGAACTTGGCGTCAGCAAACTTGCCAACATCCAGGAAGTCTTTGCTGGCGATGTGCTTGTCACGCTCAGCGTGGTTCGACCACAGACTGGCGGTTTTCACGTCTACAGCGATCTTGCTGGCTTCAGGCTTGGCCGAATCCCACGAGAAGGTACCGTCGAAATCTTTGAAAGTACCGTGGATGAAGCTGTAACCCAGGTGGCTGATTTTCCAGTCAACGAAGGCGTGCTGGCCTTCCTTGTCGATTTTGTAGTCCGCTGCCATGGCCTGAGCCGAGAGCAGTGCAGAACCGATTGCCAGAGCGGCCAGAGTCTTTTTCAACATGCTTTCTTTTCCTTTGAGTCGAGGTTGAATTTCAGGCTTTGCGACCGAGCATTCGCGTCAGGGTCACATCACGATCGATAAAGTGGTGCTTCAAAGCTGCCAACGCATGGAGACCGGAAAAAATTACCAGTATCCACGCCAGCCAGAGATGAATCACCCCAGCGGTATCTGCCTGATCCGGTAGCCCGGAAAGCAGTGCAGGAACTTCAAACAGGCCAAACACCGGAATCCCGACACCGTCTGCGGTGGAAATCAGGTAACCGGCAATCATCACAGCGAACAGCGCGAGATACAGAAACCCGTGGCCGAATTTGGCGCCGAGACGGGTCATGCGGCTGTAGCTTTGCAGCGTCGGCGGCGGTGGGCTGATAAAGCGCCACAGCACCCGTAACACCATCACGGCCAGCAATACCAGGCCGATGCTCTTGTGCAGATCCGGCGCCTCTTTGCGCCAGCTGCTGTAGTAATCCAGCCCGACCATCCACAGACCCAGCGCAAACAATCCGAAGACCACCAGCGCCACGCCCCAGTGCATGAAGATGCTGACCCAACCGTAGCGCGAAGAAGAGTTACGTAGCTGCATTGCCCAAATCCTGTGAGAACTGCGAACCAAGACTAGCGAGTTATCTATCGAATTAAAGCGGAAAATTTCGCTTTGAAATATCGAGAAATACGATCAAGAGTCTGTAAGTGGCGTGTTAAGGAAAGATTAACGGGGAAAGTGTGGCGGGATGTTGTTTCTAAGCAATGGAATCGGGTTGCCTGCGCCGGCCCCTTCGCGAGCAAGCCCGCTCCCACAGGTGATCGCATTCTTACCGGAAGTACTCGGTCAAAATGTGGGAGCGAGCTTGCTCGCGAAAGCGGTCTTTCAGGCAAAAAAAAGCGCGGCATAAACGCCGCGCTTTTCATTCACCGCAAGGCTTACTGCGCCTTGGTCTCGGTCGTTGCAGCAGGCTTGGCCGCTGGCTTCTTCGCCGGCTCAGCCTTCTTCGCTGCCGGTTTCGCCGCAGGCTTTTTCGCTTCGGTTTTAGCCGCTGGTTTCTTCGCCGCAGGCTTGGCCGCCGCTTTCTTCGCTGGCTCAGCCTTCACCGGTGCCGCAGGCTTCGGTGCTTCCACCGGAGCTGGCGCAACTGCCGGAGTCGGCGCAGGTGCTGGTGCTACCGGAGCAGGAGCCGGCTCTGGCGCCTTCACTGGCTCAGGCTTCTTCTCGTCATCCGAACCACCAAACAGGTTGCTGAAGAAGTTACCCTTCTTCGCCGCCACGGCACCCGCCGCCGCTGCTGCAGCCGGCACCACTTTCACTGGCTCAAAGGATTTGCCCGCCGCCAGATCTTCAACCTGACTGGCCGCACGCTGACCGGTGCGCAGTGCGCCTTCCAGCGTGCCCGGGTACAAGGTGTCGGTGTGTTCGCCAGCGAACGCTACGCGTTGCAGCGGACGTTCCCACAGGCGCCAGAACTTGCTGATCTGGCCCGGGCCGTAAGCCAGGTACGCGCCGCCCATCGACGGGTCGGTGCTGTAGCGACGGATTTCATAACCGGTGAACGAGCCACGGGCCTGTGGATAAAACGCGTGCAAACGGATCAGCACTTGATCGACCATCTGCTTGTCGCCGAACGCCTGCATCACGCGGGCATTGTCGCCGGACAGGTTGATCACCACGTTGGCGCCGCCCTTCAGCGCAGGCTCGATCCAGAGCATGCCGAGACCGGTGTTGCTGTAGATCTCGCCGGACATGCGCGCCTTCGGTTCCCACACTGGCGTCTTGAACTTCAGCATGATCTGGTCGCGCCAGCCGTAGTTGGTGCCTTTGATCGCGGCCATGTGCTGGGCGTCCAGCGCCGGCGTCAGGGCAATCTTGTTCAGCGCACGCAGCGGCACGGCCAACACGACGTAGTCAGCCTGATAACCAACGCTGCCGACTTTGACGGTCACGCCGTCCTT
>NZ_LHVN01000041.1:0-61056 GCF_001269815.1 Pseudomonas sp. P1.31
CCGGCACCAATTTCCATGGCTCAAAGGATTTGCCCGCCGCCAGATCTTCAACCTGACTGGCCGCACGCTGACCGGCGCGCAGTGCGCCTTCCAGCGTGCCCGGGTCCAATTTGTTTCTTTTTTCGCCAGCTCACCCTACGCGTTGCAGCGGACGTTCCCACAGGCGCCAGAACTTGCTGATCTGGCCCGGGCCGTAAGCCAGGTACGCGCCGCCCATCGACGGGTCGGTGCTGTAGCGACGGATTTCATAACCGGTGAACGAGCCACGGGCCTGTGGATAAAACGCGTGCAAACGGATCAGCACTTGATCGACCATCTGCTTGTCGCCGAACGCCTGCATCACGCGGGCATTGTCGCCGGACAGGTTGATCACCACGTTGGCGCCGCCCTTCAGCGCAGGCTCGATCCAGAGCATGCCGAGACCGGTGTTGCTGTAGATCTCGCCGGACATGCGCGCCTTCGGTTCCCACACTGGCGTCTTGAACTTCAGCATGATCTGGTCGCGCCAGCCGTAGTTGGTGCCTTTGATCGCGGCCATGTGCTGGGCGTCCAGCGCCGGCGTCAGGGCAATCTTGTTCAGCGCACGCAGCGGCACGGCCAACACGACGTAGTCAGCCTGATAACCAACGCTGCCGACTTTGACGGTCACGCCGTCCTTGTCCTGAACGATCGCCGATACCGGCGAGTTGGTCTTGATGGTTTTGATCTGTTTGACGAACGCCTGCGCCAGCACCTGGCTGCCGCCGACCAGACGCGAAGCACGCAGGTCACGGTCGGAAACGCCGCGATAAACGCGGTTCTGCTGCGCGAAGTACAGCAGCGACAGACGCGAAGGTTCGTCGTAGTGAGTGCGGATGTCCTGGTTGATCAACTGCCGCGCAGTGGCCGGCAGGTTCTGCCGGTCGAGCCAGCTTGCCACGGTGATCTGGTCCAGCGCGTGCAGGGTGTTGGTCGCGGCCGGGTTCTGCGGATCATCGATCGAACGCGCCAGGTCATCGACGGTTTTCTCGTAACGCTTGATCGCTTCGGCGGTGGCCGGTTGCTTGGTTGCCAGATCAGCGGCGGAGAAATACTCGCCGTCGATCAGATAACTCGGCGTACGCACGAATTCCGGCGCGGGCGTGGTGCCCAGCTTGAACGTCGACACGTACTTGTTCAGCACCGGCTGCGTCTTGTCGTTGCCGATCCACTCGCTGGTGGCCATGCCCGAGCGCCCGCCCATGCTCGGTTTGGCTTCCAGCAGCGTGACCTGCCAGCCCTTGTTTTGCAGTTCGTAAGCAGCGGTCAGACCCGACAGGCCGCCGCCGATCACGATTGCAGTTTTATCCTTGGCCAGCGCCGTAACGCTGAACAGCCCCAACATCACCAGCGCACAGGCGCGCAGCCAACCGACAGACATTCAGCGAACTCCGGAAATACCACAGAAAAAAGCAGTTGTGCGGGTCAGACGACCCAAAGAACCGCGAAGAATACGTTAGCCATCAAAACGCCGCCAGCGACGTCTATCGGCTCATACAAAGTAGCTCAATCGACACAATGGGTTGTTCCCGCGCGACGCATTGCATAGGCTTGCGCGATTGTTTGCCCGCGCCTGACGCGAGCCGCCTCGAGGAGACTGTAAATGGGCCTGAATAACCAGTGGATGCAACGCGACCTCGCGGTGTTGTGGCATCCCTGCACCCAGATGAAAGACCACGAACAGCTGCCGCTGATCCCGATCAAGCGCGGTGAAGGCGTGTGGCTCGAAGACTTCGAAGGCAAGCGCTACCTCGATGCGGTCAGCTCGTGGTGGGTCAACGTATTCGGCCACGCCAACCCGCGGATCAACCAGCGCATCAAGGATCAGGTCGATCAACTGGAGCACGTGATTCTCGCCGGTTTCAGCCATCAACCGGTGATCGAGCTGTCCGAGCGTCTGGTAAAGATGACGCCGCAAGGCCTGAACCGGGTGTTCTACGCCGATAACGGTTCGTCCTGCATCGAAGTCGCGCTGAAAATGAGCTTCCACTACTGGCTCAATCGCGGCCATCCGAACAAAAAGCGCTTCGTCACCCTGACCAACAGCTACCACGGCGAAACCATGGCAGCGATGGCGGTCGGCGACGTGCCGCTGTTCACTGAGACATACAAAGCGCTATTGATGGACACCATCAAAGTGCCGAGCCCGGATTGCTACGGGCGCCCCGACGGCATGAGCTGGGAAGAACATTCGCGCAACATGTTCGCCGCCATGGAACAGACACTGGCAGAGAATCATGACAGCGTCGCGGCAGTGATCGTCGAGCCGCTGATTCAGGGCGCTGGCGGCATGCGCATGTATCACCCGGTGTATCTCAAGCTGCTGCGTGAGTCCTGCGATCGCTACGGCGTGCATTTGATTCTCGACGAAATCGCCGTTGGTTTCGGTCGCACCGGGACGATGTTTGCCTGTGAACAGGCCGGCATTCGCCCGGACTTCCTCTGCCTGTCGAAAGCGCTGACCGGCGGCTATCTGCCGCTGGCGGCGTGCCTGACCACCGATGAGGTCTACAGCGCGTTTTACGACGACTATCCAACCCTGCGTGCCTTCCTCCATTCGCACAGCTACACCGGCAACCCGCTGGCGTGCGCGGCGGCACTGGCGACGCTGGATATCTTCGAGCACGACAACGTCATCGAGAACAACAAGGCCCTCGCGCAGCGCATGGCCTCGGCCACGGCGCATCTGGTCGATCACCCGAACGTCTCCGAAGTGCGCCAGACCGGCATGGTGCTGGCCATCGAGATGGTCAAGGATAAGGCTACGAAAGAGGCCTACCCTTGGCAGGAGCGTCGTGGTTTGAAAGTGTTCCAGCATGCGCTGGAACGCGGCGCGTTGCTGCGACCGCTGGGCAGCGTGGTGTATTTCCTGCCGCCGTACGTGATCACCCCGGAGCAGATCGACTTCCTCGCCGAAGTCGCCAGCGAAGGCATCGACATTGCTACGCGTGACAGCGTCAGCGTCGCCGTGCCAAAAGACTTCCACCCCGGCTTCCGCGATCCGGGTTGATTGCCATCTAAAGGTTTGAAAAGAACCCTGTGGCGAGGGGATTTATCCCCGATGGGCGGCGAAGCCGCCCTAAAATCAGCAATCGCGGTGAACCAGAATGATCGCATTCTCTGATTTCACGACTGCTGCGCAGCCGATCGGGGATAAATCCCCTCGCCACAGAAGCTCTTCACTACAGTGACTACGCGCCAATTTTTTAGAGACCCGAAATGAGACTGTCCCGCTTCTTTATCGACGCCCCCCTGAGCACCGGCGAACACGAATTGCCGGAGGCCCAGGCGCATTACATCAGCCGCGTGCTGCGCATGGCCGAGGGCGATGCGGTGCAGATGTTCGACGGTTCCGGCCATGAGTTTCGCGGCGTCCTGCTGGACGTCGGCAAGAAACGCGTGACCGTGCAGATCAACGAGCAGTTCGCCGGTCAGGTTGAATCGCCGCTGCACATCCACCTCGGTCAGGGTCTGTCCCGTGGCGAGCGCATGGATTGGGCGATTCAGAAAGCCACCGAGCTGGGCGTGAATGAAATCACGCCGATCTTCAGCGACCGCTGCGAAGTCCGCCTCAAGGACGAACGCGCCGACAAACGCCTGCTGCACTGGCGTCAGGTGGCGATCAGTGCGTGTGAACAATGTGGTCGTTCGCGAGTGCCGGTGATTCATCCGCCGGTGTTGCTGGCGGACTGGATCAAGCAGACCGAAGCCGAGTTGAAACTGGTGCTGCACCCGGTGGCGGAGCCGTTGGTGAGTCATGCCAAACCGGCGACGCTGGCGTTTCTGATCGGGCCTGAGGGCGGGTTGACGGATGCTGAGGTTGAGCAGGCCAAGGGCAACGGTTTCCATGCGGCCCGGCTTGGGCCTCGGGTATTGCGCACCGAGACTGCGCCAGTGGTTGCACTGGCGGTGGCTCAGCAGTTATGGGGTGATTTTTAGGGCCTTAAAAGATCGCAGCCTTCGGCAGCTCGTACACAGTATTCCCCTGTAGGAGCTGCCGCAGGCTGCGATCTTTTGATTTTACTGAACCGGATCACTTACAGGCTTGGCAATAATCGCCTTCAACTCGCTGGTCATCGGAAACTCCAGGTTCAACCCCTTCGGCGGAATCGGCTGTTCAAACCAGCGCTGATAAATCCCGTTGATCTCCCCCGAACGATACAGATCCGCCAACGCGCCATTCACCAGCGCCAGAAACTGCGGATCATCCTTGCGCACCATGCAGCTGTAGATTTCCCGCGACTGCTCCTCCCCCACCACCACCCAGTTATGCGGATCGCGCGCCTTGGCCCGCTCGCCGTAGAGCAGCGCGTCGTCCATATAGAACGCCGCTGCACGTCCCGACTCGAGCATCTGGAACGCCTCGCCATGATCCTTGGCGCTGATCACTGACATATCGAGTTTGTGATCGTGGTTGTAGCTCTTCAGGTAGCGCTCGTTGGTCGTGCCCGCCGTGGTCACCACGTTCTTGCCGCGCAGGTCGTCGAAGCTTTTGATGCCGCTGTCCTTGGCCGTCAGCAACTGGCCTTTGACGTAAATGAACCCATAGGAAAACGACACCTGTTTCTGCCGCTCGGCGGTGACGCCGGTGGAGCCGCACTCAAGGTCGACCGTGCCGTTCTGCACCAGCGGAATCCGTGTCTGCGAAGTGACGAGGTTGTACTTCACTTTCAAATCCGGCCGCGCCAGTTGCTGCTGAATGCGCTCGACAATCCTGCCGGCCAGATCCACCGAATAACCCATCGGTTTGCCAGTGTTGTCGCCCACGTAAGAGAACGGCACCGAGGCATCGCGATAGCCCAGCGTGATGCTGTTGGCGCTGGCGATCTTGCCGAGCGTGCCGGTCAGCGGCGCCTCATTGGCGTGGGCCTGACTGCCGATCAGCAGTCCCAACGTACAGGCAAGCAACGTGATTTTTTGCATTGTTATTCTCCGTTGTCGGTGTGGTTGTTTGAACGGTAAAGCGTTGATCAATCAAGCCGCACGGGGATTGAAACCGTGCAGATCAATCGACGTGTGTTGTAGGCCGATCAGCTCGCGGAGCAACTGCCCGCTGCCGCACGCGAGGGTAAAACCGAGCGCACCGTGACCGAGATTCAGCCACAGATTGCGATAGGCCGTGGCGCCCAAAAGAGGCACACCGGTTGGAGTCGCCGGGCGCATACCAGCCCACTCGGTTGCGGCGTCGTAGTTTCCGGCCTCGGGAAAAGTGTCGCGGGCCTGACGTTTGATCAGCGCCAATCGCTGCGGATCGACCGCCGGATCGAAGCCGACAATATCCACCATCGCCGCCACGCGCAGCTGTTCGCCGATGCGCGCGTAGACGATCTTGCGGTCGTAGTCGGTGATGCTCACGTCCGGCGCGCGGTGCTCGCTGCCGATCGGCACGGTCAGGCTGTAGCCCTTCAACGGATACAGCGGCAAACGCAAACCGGGCAGCGCCAGCAATGAACTGCGATGGCCGGCGGCGATCACCAGTTGCTCGACGGGCAGCGTTTCACCGCCCAACTCGATAGCGGTGACCGCGCCGTTACTGTGCCGAATCGCGGTCACCGCTTGGCCGAGGCGAAACTCGCAACGCCCGGACGCCTTCAATCGCGCCGCCAGTTGCTGACAGAAACCGTGGCAATCGCCGACCTCTTCGTCCGGCGTATAGATCGCACCCACGAACGGCGCATCGGCCAGCGCCGGTTCCAGTTGCGCGCATTCGCTGGCGGACAACACCTGCTGTTGCTGCGGATCGGCCAGACCTTTGCGTGCATGCTCAAAACTGCCGGCATTGCGGAAGGTCACCAGTTTGCCGTTGCGCCGCCAGTGAAATCCGTCCAGCCCATCGTCCTCGCGCCAGCGCTTCAGCGTGCTCTGACTGAACAGCGCCAAACGCAGCAGATGCGCGGCATTTTCACGGTTGACCGAGGTGCGGCAGGCGGCGAGAAACGCCGCCATCCAGCGCCACTGCGCAGGATCCAGACGCGGACGCAGCTTGAGCGGTGAGTCGCCGCGCAGCATCCAGCCAATCGCCTGCACCGGCACCCCGGCATCGGCCAGCGGCGCGACGTAGCGATAGGACAACTGGCCGCCGTTGGCAAAACTGGTCTCGCTGCCGAGGGAATCCCGCGCCTCGATCACCGTCACCTCAAAACCGTCGCGCACCAGCGCATACGCCGTTGCCAGACCGATCACGCCACCGCCGATGATGCACACACGCTGAGCCATCGCTGCCTCTGAATTCTGCTAAATACGCATCCGAGGTTAGAGCCAGGTGACAGCCGCCGGACAATGAATAAAGATGCCTGAACCATAAACAAAGGTTATGGACTCGCCATGCGTCTACGTCACATCGAGATTTTCCAGGCCATTCGCCAGACCGGCTCGGTCAGCGGCGCCGCGCAGTTGCTGCACGTCTCGCAACCGGCGGTGAGCAAGGTGTTGCAGCACGCTGAACAGCAACTGGGGTTTCCGTTGTTCCTGCGCGTGCGTGGCAAGTTGCAGGCGACCCCGGAAGCGCTGGAGCTGGAGCGCGAAGTCGACAAGGTCACGGAAAGCCTGCAAGGCGTGCGGCGTCTGGCGCAGAGTCTGCGTCGCGAGCCGGGACACAGTTTGCGCATCGGCGCGACGCCGGCGCTGGCCTTGTCGCTGCTGCCGCCGGCGATTCATCAGTGGACAACGCGCTACCCGGACATCGCCTGCGAACTGTCCAGCGCACACAGCCGCGAGCTGATGCAGAATTTGTTGATGCGTGAAGTGGATGTCGCGCTGACGTTGCAGTTGCCCGATCACCCGGGATTGAAGGCGCAAGCGCTGGCGTCTGGGGTGTTGGTGGCATTGGCGCCGAAGGATTTCTGGCCGGTTGAAGAGGCAGGAAAACCGTTGCCGTTGATGGCGCTGGCGGGGGCGTCGTTGATTGGTTTGTCGAGTGCCGATCCGTTGGCGGCGCGGCTCGACAGTTACCTGGAAGCGGTCGAACCGCCGCCGTTGGTGCGGATTGCCGTGCAGACGTATTCACTGGCGCGGGCGATGGTGGAATCCGGTGCGGGGGTGGCGGTGATTGATCCGTTTACTGCGCTGGGCGCGTCATCGGCGACCACCACGATTCGCCCGTTGGCCCCGCCGTTGCCGATCACGCTATACGCCGTGACCCGCGCCAGCGAACCACCGCCGCATACCCTCAACGATCTGCTGAAAATCTTCAGCGATCGTGCGCAAAAGCAACTGGATGAACTCGTTCCCCTGTAGGAGTGAGCCTGCTCGCGATGGCGGTGGATCAGCCTAAAACTCTGTCGCCTGACCTGACGCTATCGCGAGCAGGCTCACTCCTACAGGGGGATGGTGGCGTGCCTAAAGGACATAAAACATAATCGCCACAAAGTGCAGCAGACTCCCGGCGATCACGAACAAATGCCAGATCCCGTGCGCATGCCGCAAGCGATGATCAAGGGCAAAAAAAATAATCCCCACCGTGTACAAAACCCCGCCCGACGCCAGCCAGGCAAACCCGGTCGTACCCAGCGCCGCAATCAAAGGCTTCACCGCTACCAACACAATCCAGCCCATCACCGCGTAAATCACGATCGACAGAATCCGCGCCTCCGAACGCGGTTTGATCTCTTGCAGAATGCCGATCAGCGCCAGCCCCCAGACAATCCCGAACAACGTCCAGCCCCACGGCCCGCGCAGGGTTACCAGGCAGAATGGCGTGTAACTGCCGGCGATCAACAGGTAGATCGAAAAGTGATCGACCTTCTTCATGATCGCTTTCTTGCGCCCGCGCACGCTGTGGTACACGGTCGAGGCGCTGTAGAGCACCAGCAAGGTGAACGCGTAAATCGCCACACTGACAATCTTCCACGGGCTGCCGTCGAGGCAGGCGATCACCAACATCCACACGCCACCCACAAATGCTGCCACCGCCCCGACCAGATGGGTCCAGGCGTTCAATCGTTCTCCGTGATACATGTATTGCTCACCTCACATTCATTACCGCAGCGCGCAAGGCTCGGGCCTTGAGCGTAAAAGCGCAATGTTTCTGTTCAAAGCCAAGATCAAAAGATCGCAGCCTTCGGCAGCTCCTACAGGTGATCGCATTCCAATGTAGGAGCTGCCGAAGGCTGCGATCTTTTGATCTTCCGTGCACAATCGGCCGATACCAAAAAGAGTCCGCGCCATGCTGATCGACGAAGAGTTGACCCTGAAAAAACTCGAGGTGTTCCTCGCTTTCATGCGCACCGGCAACCTCGCCCGTGCTGCGGCCGAGCTGCAGACCAGCAACGTCAGCGTGCACCGCGCCATTCATTCGCTGGAAAGTGCCTTGCGCTGCCCGTTGTTCAAACACGAAGGCCGCAACCTGACGCCGCTGGAAAGCGCTTACGTCCTCGAAGAACGCGCGCAGAAGTTAATCAACGACGTGGTAGAAAGCGTACGCCTGACCCGCGAAGCTGCCGGATTCTCCGCCGAACGTTTCAAACTCGGCTCCCTGTATTCGCTGACGGTAAAAACCGTGCCGCAACTGATCATGGGCCTGAAAATCCGCCGCAGCGAACTCAACATCGACCTGATCCTCGGCTCGAACATCGACCTGCTCTACAAGCTGAAAAACATGGAAGTCGACGCGATTCTGGTGTCGCTGGACGACAGCATCAACGACCCGGACTGCGAGCAGATTGCGCTGTTCTCCGACGACATCTTCCTCGCCACCCCGGCGGATTCAAAGTTTGCTCAGCGCAGTGAAGTCGATCTGGCGGAAGTGCGTGATGAAACGTTCATCACCCTGACCCAGGGCTTTGCCACGCATCAGGACGGCAACCGGGTTTTCAAGCAGGCGGGGTTCGAGCCGAAAGTGGCAATGCAGGTGAATGACATTTTCACGCTGTTAAGCATGGTCAGTTCGGGGGTGGGTTATGCGTTGCTGCCGGGGCGGATTGCAGCGGTGTATGAGAACCGGGTGAAGCTGATTCCGTTGCAGGCGAAGTACCGGTTGCAGCAGCACATCGGGGTGGTGTTTTTGAAGGCCAAGGAGCGCGATCCGAATTTGCTGGCGTTGTTGGCGGAGTGTCGGATGTATGCGAATCGGCAGATCACCCCATGATCGTTCCCATGCTCCGCGTGGGAATGCCTCAATGGACGCTCCGCGTCCGCTTTGGGACGCAGAGCGTCCCGGGCTGCATTCCCACGCAGAGCGTGGGAACGATCAGTTAGAGGCTCAGCCCACAATCCCGCGAACAATGAAGAACAACAGCGATGGCCCCAGCAAGCACCCCAGCCCGGTATGGAACGTCGCCGTCAACGCGCCATAAGGCACCAACCGCCGATCCGTCGCCGCCAGCCCAGCTGTAACGCCGCTGACAGTCCCGGCCAAGCCACCAAACACCATCGCCGAACGCGGGTTATCCAGCCCCATCCAGCGCGCCGCCACCGGCGTACCGACCATCACCAGAATCGCCTTGATCAACCCGGTCGCAATCGACAACGCCATCACATCCGACGTCGCACCAATCGCCGCACCCGTCACCGGCCCGACAATATAAGTCACCGCGCCCGCACCAATGGTGGTCATGCTCACCGCATCACGATATCCAAATACCCAAGCCATACACGCGCCAACAATGAACGGCAGAATCGTGCCCAGCAACAGCGCGACCACACCGATCAACCCGGCCTTTTTCGCCTCGGTCGCCTGCACTTCAAACGCCGTGGCCACAATCGCAAAGTCACGCAGCATTGCCCCGCCCATCAGGCCGATACCGGAGAACAACGTCAGGTCCGCCAGGCCTTTCTGCCCGCCAGTCATGGTGCCGCCGACCCACGCCAATACCAGGCCGATAACGATGGCAATCGCCGAGCCGTGAATGCGTCCGAACGTCAGGCGTTTGGAGAGCACCACCGACACCCACATGATCACGCCAACAAAAGCGAATGCAGTGACCAGACCGTTGTGTTCCAGACCTTTTTCGATGAGATCCCACATATCAGCGACCCCCTACTGGCGTGCCGACCGGGGAGATTTCCAGCGGTTCGTCAGGCAACGGTTCACCTTTGTGGGTGCGGCTGATCAAGGCAATCGTGCAGCCGCAGACCACCACCGAACCAATCGCGGCCAGCACCGCCACCGTGCCGCCATGCAGCGCGGTGACGACGTTCTGTTGCGCGGCCATCGCCACCACCACCGGAATGTACATGGCGCCCCAGAAGCCGACGCCCATCTCGCAATCCTTGGTCATGCCGCCGCGTTTCTGCATCCACAAGCGCGCGCAGATCAGCAGGATCATGGCGATGCCGACCCCGCCGACGTTGGATTTGACGCCCAACAACGCGCCGAGCATGTCACCCATGATCACCCCTGCCAGCGTACAGATCGCGAGCAGCGCCACACCGTAAATAATCATTGTTGTAGTCCTCAAAGTGCATCGTCGAATGTTGTTTTTGTTGTTCGAAGCTTGAGTCGCGGCGGTTTAGGGTTGGCGGCTACCCTCCTCACGCAGCAGCGCTTGCAGGGTGTCGAGGCGAGCGCTGTCGAAGGCCGTCACGGTGCCTTGTTCAAACACCCGGCGCGCCAGTCCGGTGAGTACCGCACCGGGTGGTAATTCGATCTGTAGCCGTACGCCTCGCTCGAAAGCGCTTTGCACGGTGCCGCGCCAATCCACCACGCGGCACATGTTGAAGGCGAGGTCGTCGCGCAGCGCTTCTACTTTGCTCACAGGACGTGCGCGGCTGCCGCTCAGGTAGGCGATCTGCGGTGTCTTCAACTCGACTTTGGCGAAGGCCTCAGCGAGGGTTTGCGCCGGTTTCTCCAGCAGCGGACAGTGCGACGGCACGCTCACCGCCAGACGTTTTGCCAGACCAGCGCCACTACTGCGCGCCAGTTCCGCGACCGCTTGCATCGCCTCGTCACTGCCAGCAATCACCACTTGGTTGTCGGCGTTGATGTTGGCCAGATACACCGGCGAATCCTCGCTGTGTACTTGCGCCAGCAGCGTTTCGACTGTGGATAATTGCAGGCCGATGATCGCGGTCATGCCGTAGCCCTGTGGATAAGCCTGTTGCATCAACTCACCGCGCAGGCTGACCAGATGCAACGCATCGCTGAAGCTCAATGCGCCCGCAACCACCGCTGCGGGATAAGCGCCGATGGACAGACCGCCGACGTAATCCGCCGTGAGTCCGTCCTGCAACAACTGCCGTGAAGCCGCGACACCAGCGATCAGCAGGCAGAGTTGAACCGCTCTTGTCGTGCGCAGCGCCTGAGCAGAATCGAGTAGCAAAACATCTTCACCAAGCACATCACTGGCCTCGACCAGCGTTTCCCGAGGCAAACGTTGAAGCATGCCCGCCTGCTGCGCGCCCTGGCCGGGGAATACCAACAAGCTGCTCACGCTGCCTGCTCCTGCGGGTTCCACGGATCAATCACCAGACAGGCCTGATGAGCGTTTTTCAGCAGCACGCGCGCCGAGCCGCCGGCCCACTCACGCAACGCCACAGCACCGAATGGCGTCTGCAATTGCATGTCGATCCGGCACGCGGCTTGATCGAAAAGCTCAACGAACTTGCGTGCCTGATTACGCGTGATCATCTGCGGTGTCCGCAGAATCAAATCGAGATCGCTGGCCGCGTGCATCGCGGTAAAACCACTGGCCAATTCAAACCCGACACTGCCGCTGACTCCCCAGACCCAACCGCAATCGTCGAGCATCGGCCGCAGTTGTTTGAGCGCCTGCATGACTGGCAGATCGCGCTCGCTGTCGACCTGACACAGCGCTTCGGGACTGACGCGACAGGCAATCGAATCGACCGCCATAAACGCCGCCAAGCGCTGCTCGCGCAACACACCGCGCACGCCGACCGCGATACAACCCTCATCGCTCAGCGCCCGCCGCACCACCACCGGTTGCCCGGCGGCCAGCGACTCGACGGCCCACAGCGGCACATCCGCCGGCAGCTGCGCTGGAGTCATACCCCAAAGCAGATCGTGGGCCAGAGGGCTGCTCACCACTGCGCCCTCAACAGTTCGCGCACACGGCTGGAGGCAGCACGATTTTTTGCGCCGAGACGATTGCTCAAGTCAACACCGGTGATATCACCGATGGCTTGTTTGAGGCACTCGTTGACCCTTGATAGATCCTCCGCCGTTGGCTGTTCAATCTGCTGCACCGACAAGGTTTCCCAGAGCAATCCGAGACTCGCGTAACTGTCGATGTCATAAGCCATCGGCGGCACACTGGCGGCCAGCGCTTCCAGTTCTTCAACACTGCGCAAGGTCACCCGCGCCGCCGACGCCTTGCCCATCGCATGCACCATCACGCCCGGATCACGCAGCGCAATCAAACGATTGGCCTGATAACCATGAGCCAGAAACGCCCCGGACATCGCCTTGCCCACCAACAACGCAATCACCGGATGCCCGGCCAGACGCGCACGGGCATAACTGTCCGCCGCACCGGCCAGCGCCTGATGAATGCCGAGCGCTTCTTCGCGGCGACCATAAGCCTGGCTCGGCACATCGACGATGGCGATGATCGGGCGCTTCTGCGCTTTATCGCGGTCAGCCGTGATCGCGTCATCCACAGCCTTGGCCAAACCCCAACCTTCGAGCAAGCCGACTTCGCCATTGCGAGCGCGAGAAAAACGATTGTCCGGGTCAGCGACCACAGCGATAAAACGCCCCAGTTCACCGTCAGCAACCCTCAACGATGGCGGCAGTCCTTCGACACTTCTAGCGCCCGCGCTCAAGGCGTTGAACCAGTTCAAACCGCGCAATGAATAGCCGCTCATGAGCGCTCTCCTTGATACAGATCGCGAACCACCGACGGTTCGATTTGCGGGTCAGTGTTCAGATTGCCGAGGCGTTGCAGAAACCACTCGGCGCGCTGGCTGCGTGGCTGTGCCGGCAAACCCTGCTGCAGTAATTCACCCACCTGCTGACGAATCTTCGCCACGTCATCGGCGACATAACGATCGACCAGACCACTGGCAAACCGCTGCTCGCCGCCAGTCAGGCTCCAGATGAACGGCCGGTCGCGGGAGTCGTATTCCTCAATCCCGGCTTCCTGTTCAATAACCTGCGGGCCGTTCAAACCGAGGCGCGCTTCCTGAGTCACCAGCAAATAGCTGCACAGCGCCGCCGCAATCGACATGCCGCCGAAACACCCAACGCTGCCGGCGACCACACCGACCACCGGTTGGTACTGCTGCAAATCGACAATCGCCGCATGAATATCGGCAATCGCCGCCAGCCCGAGATTGGCTTCCTGCAAGCGCACGCCACCGGTTTCCAGCAGCAACACCGCGCGGGTCGGAATGCCTTTGCGGTTGTCTTCAGCCGCCAGTTCCAGCGCGCCGGCAATCTTCGCCCCGCCGACTTCGCCAAGGCTGCCACCCTGAAACGCGCCTTCAATCGCGGCAATCACCACCGGCAACCCGTCGAGGCTGCCCTTGGCGATCACCACACCGTCATCGGCCTGCGGCACCACGCCCTGACGTTCAAGCCACGGCGACATCACCCGTTGAAACGGATCAAGCAATTCGCGAAAACTGCCGGCATCGAGCAAGGCTTTCGCCCGTTGCCGCGCGCCGAGTTCGACGAAGCTGTGTTTGTTGAGCAACGCGGCGCTGTCAGTCATGGCCGATCTCCTCGAAACCTTGTTCCAGTCGCAAACGCACCACCCCCGGCGTCGCGCCGAAGTCGTGGATATCGATGGCCATTGCTGGCGGCGTGGTGCCGTCGAACATCCGCGCAAACAGATGCTGCCAGCGCAGCTGTGCGCCGTTGACCGAGGTCTGCACATTGATCGTCAGCTTGCCGGCCAGGCCCGGTTCGATCAGCACTTCCAGATCACCGGAGCCGACACAACCGACCAGCGCGCGACCGCGTGGCGGCTGCCCGGCGGGGAATTCAAACGATAGGGTTTCCATCAAAACGCTCCCTGAAGGATGCCGTTGTGCTCGATACGGTCGAGCAGCAGCGTGGCGGCGAGCAAGTCGGCGGCGCCACCGGGCGAGGCATTCAATGCGATGAGTTGTTGATCCAGTTCGTGCAGCCGGCGGCGACCGCTGAGGCTGGCGCTGCCACCGGCGTCGAGCACCGCTTGCGCGCCGAGTTGCATGGCCTGCAAACCCTCTTCGCCGGCGCGGTAGAGCACGCAGGTGTCGGCCAGATTGGTCATGATTGCGAGCAAGGCGTCGAGCCGGGCGTTCTGTTCGCCGCTGGCGTTGGCGCGGCTGCGTTTGAGTTGTGGCAGACCGCGTTGCAACACCGAAGGGAAGCCGAGTTGTGCTTCTTCGCGAGCGCCGCGTGCGCCGTAACGCAGAGCGACTTGGGCGCCGTGGCTTAGGGGTTTGGGTGCGTGGCGATCGTCCAGCAAGGCCAGACGTGCGGCGCGTAGGGTCACGGCGTTAGCGCTGGATGATTGTGGTTTCAGCGCAGCGGCGGTCAGCAATAATCCCAAGGCCCAGATCGCCCCACGATGCGTGTTCACGCCGTTGGTGGTGGTGAGCATCGCTTGTTCGCCTTCGCGCCCGATACGGCCAATCGCTTCGCGCAACGTTGAATCGACTTCACCGATTGCAACCGCCGCTTCAGCCATTTCCTTGAACGCCGGCCACAACGACAGCGCCGAAGCGTGCATCAGACCCAAGTGCAGATCGGTGTGCGCGCCGTTGCCGCGACGGTCGACCAGTGCCGGTTTCGGCGACAGATCGGCTTCGTCGATCAACGCGTCCACCGCCAGATCGGCCAATCGATCAGCCAGGGACAGCGGTTTCGCTTGCAGGTTAAATGCGTGCATTACCAGCTCCTGAATTTCGCGGGCGGGTTGTACAAGCCGCCGGACCACTCGACCAGATCGGCCACGCTTTTCGCCGCGAGCAATTCGCGAGTGGCGTCGGTGCGGCGGATGCCGAGGTCTTCGGGCAAGGCGATAAGGCCTTCGCGGCGCATACGTTCGGTGTCTTTCGGGTTGTGGCGCAGGCCGATGGCGGTGACACCCGCGACGGCGGCGATCATTGCCTGGCGCTCTTCCAGCGAGCGCGCCTTGTACAGGTAGGCGATGCCTTCTTCGGTGAGCAGGTGGGTGACGTCGTCGCCGTAGATCATGATCGGTGCCAGCGGCATGCCGCTTTTCTTCGCCACTTCTACCGCGTCGAGGGTTTCAACGAAGGTCGGTTTGCCGCCCTCCTGGAAGGTCTCGACCATTTGCACCACGAGTTTTTTGCCGCGTTCGAGCATCGGTTGCTGCGAGTCGTCGTGGCGCATGTCCAGCCACGCCGGGGTGCCGTGACGCCGACCGCGCGGGTCGTGGCCCATGTTCGGCGCACCACCGAAACCGGCGAGGCGGCCTCGGGTGACGGTCGAGGAATGGCCATCGCCATCGACCTGCAACGTCGCGCCGATAAACAGATCCACCGCGTATTGCCCGGCGAGTTGGCAGAACATCCGGTTGGAACGCAGCGAGCCGTCGCGACCGGTGAAGAACACGTCGGGGCGCGCGGCGATGTAGTTTTCCATGCCCAGTTCGGTGCCGAAGCAATGCACGCTTTCGACCCAGCCGCTCTCGATCGCCGGGATCAGCGTCGGATGCGGATTGAGCGTCCAGTTGCGGCAGATCTTGCCTTTGAGGCCGAGGGATTCGCCGTAGGTTGGCAGGATCAGCTCGATGGCAGCGGTGTTGAAACCGATGCCGTGGTTGAGCGACTGCACGTTGTGTTTTTCGTAGATCCCGCGAATCGCCATCATCGCCATCAACACGTGCACAGGCTTGATGTGCCGTGGGTCGCGGGTGAACAGCGGTTCGATGTAGAACGGCTTGTCGGCCACCACGACGAAATCGACCCATGACGCAGGAATATCTACGCGAGGCAGTTCGCTGACGTCGTCGACCAATTGGTTGACCTGAACGATGACAATGCCGTCGCTGAACGCCGCCGGTTCGATCAGTGCCGGGGTGTCTTCGGTGCTCGGGCCGGTGTAGATGTTGCCGGCGCGGTCGGCCATGAACCCGGCGGAGAGCACGACGTTGGGGATCAGGTCCACCACCAGCCGGGCGTAGAGTTCGATGTAAGTGTGGATCGCGCCGACTTCCAGCAGGCCGTCTTCCAGCAACTGGCTGATGCGCAGGCTCTGGGTGCCGGCGAAGGAGAAATCAAGCTTGCGGGCGATGCCGCGTTCGAACAGATCCAGATGCTCAGAGCGGCCGACACTGGGCATGATCATGTGCAGGTCGTGGAGCTTTTCCGGGTTGGCCTTGGCCAGCGAACGGGAGAGGAAATCCGCCTGCTTCTGGTTGTTGCCCTCCAGCACCACACGGTCGCCGGGATGGATCAGCGCTTCAAGCGCGGCGACGATCTTGTCGGTGGGCAACACCACACCGTCGGCCAGCCCGAGCACCTTGTCGAGGCGGCGCTGCTTCTCATCGCGCCGCCGCGTCCAGCGCGAGTCGGGGGAAATTGTTGTTGTCATGCTCACTCCACGGGGTTCGCTGTCGTGGAGCTAAGGTAGGCGTGTGGGGTGGGGGCATCAATCAAGCACGGTGGTGAATCATTACGCTCAGAGTAATGGTTGAGAAACGCCCTGTAGGAGCTGTCGAGTGAAACGAGGCTGCAATCTTTTGATCTTCAACATCAAAAATCGCAGCGTGCCGCAGCTCCTACAGGGGAACGTATTCCCAAGCCAGAAATTCATTCGGTTTGCCGAATCCATGCGGGAGAGGGCTGGGGTGAGGGTCAGGCCGTTAAACCAGATCTGCCTCAACCAACAGTCGCTCCAGCCCCAACAAATCCGGCACCTTAGCCACCTGCTCCCCGACCTGCACCGCCGCCTGCTCCAGCGCACACAACGGCACGTCGACATAACTCAACTGGCTATCAAGTTTGTACGACCGCGGAATCCCCTGCACCAGCAACGCAATGAACTTCAACTCCGGCAACCCGCCCAGCGCATTCAAAATCACGATCCGCGCGCGCTCGCCAATCACAATTTTCTGCCCACACGCCGATTCAAAACTCAGCAACGGAATCCGCCGCTCACGCCACGTCACCCTGCCCAGATACCACGGCGGCGTGTCCAGATCGAAGGCACTGGCCTGATAGTCGATCAGCTCAGCGACAGCGACGTTGGGCAGGATCAAATTGCGATCCGCCAACGGCAACAGCAGCCCGGTCAGTTGGCTGCTGCGCTGATTGTGCCGGCGCTCATGCATGTTTCTTGCTCCATTGGGCAATGCTTTCGAGCAGCACCGATTCCTGGTACGGCTTGCCGAGGTAGTCGTTGACGCCAATCGCCATCGCACGATCCCGGTGTTTCTGCCCGGTGCGCGAGGTGATCATGATGATCGGCAGGTGTTGCAGGCGCTCGTCGTTGCGCACCTGGGTGGCAACTTCGAAGCCGTCCATGCGCGGCATTTCGATGTCGAGCAGCATCAGGTCGGGCATGTGTTCTTCGAGCAGCAGCATCGCATCGACACCGTCCTTGGCGGTCAGCACGTTCATGCCGTGGCGTTCGAGCAAGCGGCTGGTGACCTTGCGCACGGTGACCGAGTCGTCGACCACCATCACCAGCAGCGGTTTCTGGGGTTCGCTGTCGATCTCCGGCAGCGTCGGCGTCTGCGCTATCCGTGCCTGCATCGCCCGGATCGGTGCGAGCAGATCGAGAATCAGCACCACCCGGCCATCGCCAAGAATCGTCGCCCCGGATACGCCCTGCAGCGCCGAGAATTGTGCGCCGAGACTCTTCACGACGATTTCGCGGGTACCCGCCATCACGTCGACTTGCACCGCGATATGCCGGTCGTTGTAGTGCACCAGCAGCACCGGCAATGGCAGGTTCTGCCCGAGCAGTTTCGGCCGTGGCGCAGTTTTCAGCAGTTCGCCGAGGTAGCACAGTTCATAGGTCTGGCCGCCGTATTGATAGCGCGGCGGATCCTGACGGAAGTGCCCTTCGAGATCATTCGGCAACACGCGAACAATGCCTTCGATGGTGTTCAGCGGAATCGCGTATTGATCCTCGCCACACTGCACCATCAACGCGCGGTTGACCGACACGGTGAACGGCAGACGAATGCGGAAATGCACGCCCTGCCCCGGCACCGAGTCGATGCTCATGGTGCCGCCGAGTTGCCGCACCTCTTCGTGCACCACGTCCATGCCGACACCACGCCCGGAAATCTGCGTAATTTTTTCCGCTGTGGAAAAGCCCGGCTGAAGGATGAACTGCAACACGTCGCGGTCGCTGATCTCGGCATTCGGGGCGAGCAAACCACGCTTGATCGCCTTGTTGCGCACCGCTTCCAGTGGCACCCCGGCGCCGTCATCGCGGATGTCGAAAACGATGTCGCCGCCCTCACGAGACAGGTCGAGGCTGATCTGCCCTTGCGCCGGTTTACCCGCTGCCAGCCGCACTTCGGCGGACTCCAGACCATGATCGACGGCGTTGCGCAGCATGTGTTCCAACGGCGCCGCCATGCGTTCGAGCACGTTGCGATCCATCTCGCCTTCAGCGTTGCCGACGACAAACGCGACGTCTTTGTTCAGCTCTTCGGCGACCTGACGGACGATGCGTTTCAGGCGCGGCAACATGCGCTCGAACGGCACCATGCGCGTGCGCATCAGGCCTTCCTGCAACTCGGTGTTGATACGGCCCTGTTGCTGCAACAGGTTCTCCGCGTCGTGGTTGCGGCGGTCGAGGGTTTCTTTCAGATCGAGCAAGTCAGAGGCGGATTCGAACAGCGCTCGCGACAGTTGCTGCAACTGCGAATGGCGATCCATTTCCAGCGGATCGAATTCTTCGTAACCGAGGCGTTCGGCATCTGCTTGCTGGCGACTGAGAATCCGTCCCTGGGTTTCGGTGTCGAGACGGCGCAACTGATCGCGCATCCGTTCGATGGTGGTTTCCATCTCGTTCAGGGCAATCTGTGCGTCGTTGACCTGCTGCTCGATACGGCCCCGGAAGATCGAGGTTTCCCCGGCCAGGTTGACCAGCTCATCGAGCAGTTCGGCGGAAACCTTGACCATGTCCGCGCCAACATCGGCCGCCGGCGGTGCGGCCTCGGTTTTAGCCGCAACCGGCAGCAGCACCGGCGGCGTTTCAATGGTCGCCGGATGACTGAAATTCTGGATCGCATTGATCAGCCGATCGGCCGGCGGGCACGGTTGCCCCGCACGCACCGCATCGAGCATCTGCGCCAGTCGGTCATGCCCGCGCTGCACCAGCGCAAACAGTTCGGTCGAGGCTTGCAGCGAACCGGCGGACAGACTTTCGTAAAGGTATTCCAGCTCATGGGCGAGGTCGCCGATCGGGCCGATCTCGACCATCCGCGCGCCACCCTTGAGGGTGTGCAGATCGCGCAGCAGGGTTTCGATTTCCTGTCGATTACCCGGCTCGGCCTGCCAGCGCAGCAGCGCGGCGCCGGAGTTTTCGATGATGTCGAAACCTTCTTCGAGGAAGATCTCCAGCAGCTCCGGATCGTGACTGGCGCTGTCATGATCGGCGGTGGCTGGCGGCGTTTCGGCGATGCCTGGCCCCTGCCGCACTTGGCGGATCGCTTCAATCAGATCGTGCGCCGGCGTCAGTGGCTGATGGTTTTGCAACTGATCAAGCAACAGCGCCAAGCGGTCGTGACTCTTGAGCAGCAAGCGGCCCAGGGTTTCGCTGTAGTTGTAGCGACGATCGACCAGGCCTTCGTAGAGGCTTTCCAGCTCCTGAGCGAGATCGCCGATGGCCTCGACTTCAGCCATGCGCGCGCCGCCCTTGAGCGTGTGCAAATCGCGCTGCAAGGATGACAACGGCGCGCTGTTGTCCGGGTCACTCAGCCAGCGCTGCAAGGCTTGGCCGGCGCTGTCGAGAATATCCACGGCCTCTTCGAGGAAGATCTCGACGATCTCGTCGTCCGCTTCAAGAGCGCTGGCCGTTTGTTGCAGTTCGGCGGTGGCGCTGCCCAGTTCGCGGATGCTCAGGGTGCGGCTGCCGTCGCTGCGAATCAGGCCCATCGACGACGGGTCGAGGCTTTCATCGAGCAGATCATGCAGGGCGCGAATCCGCTCAGGCTGCGGGGTGACTTCCTGGCCGGCAGCCAGTTCGTCGAGCATGTTGATCAGCGCTTCGTGGGCATTTTGCGCTTCGTGAAAAAACCGCTCGCTGACCGCCAGACTGCTTTCTTCGACGGCGCCGTAAAGATCGAGCAAGGCCTCGCACAACACATCGACCGGCAGCAGATCGGCGAGGTGCGCGCCCTCGCCCAGCGTGGTCAATTCATCCAGCAGTGCGCTGAGTTCCTGACGCTCGCCGGGGTGCTGCTGCCAGCGCTGCAACAGGCTTTCGGCGTCGAGGAGGATGTCCATGCCTTGGGCGAGAAAGTTGTTGATCAGTTGCGGGTCGCGCTTGATCCGCAGGCCGGTGTTCGGCGCATCGAGGATCGACGCCAGCCGCTCGGCCAGCAGTTCATCGGTGCGCTTGATCAGCGACTGCGCGCCGACAATCGGCGCCAGCGGATCGTGTTTGAGCTGACGCAAACCGACGCGAAACAAGCCCTCGGCTTCAAGGAGCAATTCCACTTCGTCGAGATCCAGCGGCAACTGGTGCGCCTTGAATTCGCGGGCCAGTTGATCGAGCGGCGCGGCCAGTTCGGCAATCGGCAACACGCCGGCCATCGACGCGCTGCCCTTGAGCGTGTGCAAGGCGCGCTGCAATTCGTCGCTGGCTTGCAACGGCACATGCTCGGCGGCTTGATCGAGGAAACGGTTGAGGCTGGCGAGGTGGGTTTCCGCTTCGTTGCGGAAGATCTCCAGCAACAGTGGATCAAGCGCCGCGACATCGTCGACGTCTTCAGCGGCCATCGGCTCGTCACCCTTGGCCAAGGCGTGCGCGCGGGCGGCGAGTTGATCGACATCGCTGCGCTGACGCTGGCGGTTGATGGCAAATTCGCTGATCAGTTCCGGCAGTAACAGCACCGTGTCGGTCAGCAGTTGCTGGACGACCGAGCCGGGTTCGACACTTTGTTCGAGCACGCGATTGAGCAGGTTTTCCACCGACCAGGCCAGTTCACCGAGGATCAGCGCGCGCACCATGCGCCCGCTGCCCTTCAAGGTGTGGAAGGCGCGGCGCAGTTCAGTCAGCGCATCGCGATCCTGCGGATTGGCAGCCCAGCGCGGCAGGTATTCGTGGAGGACTTCGAGGACTTCATCGGTCTCTTCGAGGAACACCTCGCGCAGCTCATCGTCGACCGGCTCTTCATCGGCCGGCGGCGGCATCAGACTGCCGGGGGTGATCAGCGCCGGCGGGT
Organism: Pseudomonas sp. P1.31; assembly: GCF_001269815.1. Taxonomy (NCBI): domain Bacteria; kingdom Pseudomonadati; phylum Pseudomonadota; class Gammaproteobacteria; order Pseudomonadales; family Pseudomonadaceae; genus Pseudomonas; species Pseudomonas sp. P1.31. The sequence continues at coordinate 21,282 of NZ_LHVN01000041.1, forward strand.
TGAGCGCTGACACCGGGCTGGCCAACACGTCGGCCAGCGACTGCACGATGTCCGGATCGTCGAGCGCCTGCATGTCCTGCATCACCAACGCTTCGCTAGGGCTGAGCACATCCTCGAGCACGGGAACATGCGGCTCATTTGGAAAGAACCCCAGACTGGCGAGGGATTTATGCGCGACATCCAGCAGGTGTTCGCCCGGTGCCTGCGGGTCGTCGCTCAAGCGTTCAAGGTAATACTCAAGGCTGCTGATGACATCGGCCAGATGATCCAGTTGTTCCCAACCCGGTTCGTGCGGATCGAGCAACAAATGTTCGCGGATAAAACCGTTGCAGGCCTCGACCAGACTCGCCGCGCGGTTCAGCGGAATCATCGCCAGTGCACCACGCACTTGAGTCAGCAGCGCCGGCAACGGTTGCAGGTGTTGGCGATCCCAATCGGCGTCGATGTAGTCGACGATCATGTCCTTGGCCTGTTGCAGGCAGATGCGCGCTTCCTTGATGACGATCTGATGAATCTGCGTCAGGTCGGTGGTCGGCAGGCGCGCGTCTTCCGGGCTTTCCGGCTCGACGGTGCCGACCATCCCGGCCAGCGTCGCCTCGACGTAGAGCAGTGCGCCGGCGACGTCCATCAGGATTGCGTCGTTCGGTTCGCGCTGGCCCTGGGCAAGGCTCAGCACCACCGCCAATTGATCGATGATGACTTTGCGCGGCTGACCGAATCCGAGCACGGCGAGGGTGTCGGCGATTTGTCGCAGCGGCGCGAGCAGGCTTTCCAGATCCGAAGTGTGCTGGCGGTCGCTGCGCACGAACAGGTCGAGGCGTTCCTTGACCCGCACCAGCTCTTCGCACAATGCCGCCAACACCGAGCGCATTGCGTCGCGGTCGGGGCCAGCGAGGCGTGCGCGTTCTTCATCGACCATCGCACTGTCGGGCAGCGCGTCGTCCAGGGAGTAGCGATCTTTCATGGTCAGCATCTGCCCGGTGGGATGTTCGGCTTTGGCAATATAGAACAACAGGCTTTTCAGCAGCTCCGGCGGTGGCGGCTGGTTGAGGCCGGCCATGCCTTGATCGAGCAGACGCTTTAGCTCTTTGTCGGCGTCCTTGAACAGGCTGCGCAGCGCCGGGCTGTTGGCGATCACGCCTTCGCGCATGCCTTCGACCAGCGCCGAGGCGACTTGCCACAATGGACTCAGCGGTGTGTCGCCGCTTAACGCTTCGAGGCGAGTAAAGACTTTCGCCAGATAACCGAGGTGGGTCTGGTCGTCCTGTTCACGCAGCAAGCCGACCAAGGCCATTTGCAGTGTCTGCCGGAGTTTGCGCAGCACGTTCGGCAACTCTGGCGGTTCCAGCAGCGCCAAGGCCTCTGCGCTCAGCGGCGGCAGCTCGGGCAATTGCGGGCTGAACAGGCTGGTTTCTGACAATAGGCTTTCGCCCCGGGCGCTGCGCAGATCGTTGATCAGCGGCAGCACCACCAGCGGTAAATCACGCCGGGCGCTTTGCACGCGGTCGAGGTAGATCGGCAATTGTCCGAGCGCTTGCAGCAACAAATGCAGCGCTTCGTCGCGATGGCTGACGCGCTCTTGCTGCAGGGCTTCGACCAGATGTTCCATCTCTTCGGCGAGCAAGGCTGCGCCGTAGAACTCGACCATCTGCAGGCTGCCGTGCACCTGATGGATGTAATCCAGACATTCGTCCAGACCGGGAAACGCCTGTGGATCATCGAGCACGGCTTCAATCGCCTGATGCGCCTGTTTCAGCGTTTCGGCAATTTCGCCTTTGACCCATTCGAGGGCCACATAGTCGTGCCGATCACCCATAACCACTCCACTCACGCTTTGTCTTTCGCCGCCGGCAAGGTGAATCCGGACACCGAGCGCCGCAGCTGGCTGGCCATTTTCGTCAGGTTGCCGATGCTCTCAGCGGTGGCGGTGGAGCCGGACGAGGTCTGCGAGGTGATCTGCTGGATCACATTCATTGTCAGGGAAATCTGCCCGGCCGACGTCGTCTGCTGCTGCGCCGCGTTGGAGATGCTTTGAATCAGCGCCGCGAGCGTTTTCGACACGCCTTCGATTTCTTCCAGGGCCACACCGGCATCCTGCGCCAGTCGCGCGCCGCGCACCACTTCGGTGGTGGTTTGCTCCATGGAAATAACGGCTTCATTGGTGTCGGTCTGAATCGCCCGCACCAGGGTTTCGATCTGCCGAGTGGCGGCGGATGAGCGCTCGGCCAACCGTTGCACTTCGTCGGCAACCACGGCAAAACCGCGCCCGGCATCACCGGCCATCGACGCTTGAATCGCGGCGTTGAGGGCGAGGATGTTGGTCTGGTCCGCGATGTCATCGATCAGGCTGACGATGTCGCCGATTTCCTGCGACGACTCGCCGAGACGCTTGATGCGCTTGGCGGTGTCCTGGATCTGCTCGCGAATGTTGTCCATGCCATGGATGGTGTTGTGCACCACCTCGTTGCCCTTGTTGGCGATCTCCACGGAACGCTCGGCTACCGCCGAAGACTCGGCGGCGTTGGCCGAGACCTGATCGATGGATTCAGCCATATCGCTGATCGCCGTCGAGGCTTCGGAGATCTGCTGGGCCTGATGCTCCGAAGCCTGCGCCAGGTGCATGGCGGTGGCCTGGGTTTCCTGCACGGCGGCGGCGACCTGGCCGGCGGTGAGGTTGATGGTGGCGACCAGATCGCGCAGTTGGTCGACGGAATAGTTGATCGAGTCGGCGATGGTGCCGGTGAAGTCTTCGGTCACCGAGGCGGTGACGGTGAGGTCGCCGTCGGCAAGGTCTTCAATCTCGTCGAGCAGGCGCATGATCGCGTTCTGGTTGCGCTCATTCTTTTCGGCGGTTTCGCGCAGTTGCCGGTTGGTCTCGCGCACCATGACCATGCCGATCAGGATGATCGAGGCCAGTGCCAGCAAACCGAGGACGTAACCGCCGATGGTGTCGGTGTTGCGCCCGCCGGCGAGGTTCTCGAAACCGGTGGCCAGATGCGAGGCTTCGTCGAGCAGGGTTTGCGAGAGGCTGAAGATATTGCTCGCCGATTCGCGAACCTTGAACAGCTCGGGCGAGGTTTCGAGGATTTCATCGACGGAACCGGAGACGAACTGGAACAGCTCGGAGATTTCACTCAAACGCGCACGGGCGTCACGGTCTTCGACCTGAGTGATTTTCAGCGTCGGGTTACCTTGCAGCATGCCATTGAGCACTTGGCCGAAACGGGTAGCGTCGCGGCCAAAGGCATCGGCGGCTTGCTGCGAGTTTTCGTCACCGGCGAGCACGGTGTTGACCGCGCCAAGAATGCGCTCAGCCAGCAACGACTGACGTTGGGCCATCGCCACTTGTGCAGCTGGGGCACCACGCTGGAGGAGGATTTCGACGACTTTTTCGTATTCGATCTGCAACTGCGGCACGGTTTCGGCCAGGGTCGCGGCGACTTGATGCAGCGACAATACGGTCTGTTCGCTGGAGAGAATCGCGTCGGTGTTTTTCAGCAGACGTTCCCAGTCCAGCTGCACGGCGCGCATTTCCGGGCGCACGGTGGCAGGGGCTGGCGGCAGGCCGGTGACCGGGTCGCCTTTCTTCAGGTAACCCCAGCGCAGGGCGAAATCGTTGCGCGCATCGCTGAGCAACTTGAACGCGGCAGCCTTGCCGGCGGCGGCTTCGGTGGCGTTCTTGGCAATGCGTTGCGAGAGCACGCGCAGCTCACCGGCGTGGCCGATGTACTGTTTGTCGTAGTTCGCCTGGGTGTTGAGGTAAGCGAAGTTGGCGAACAGCAGCATGATGAACACGATCAGTGCGATGAACAGCACGATGATCTGCGAGCGACTGCGCGATCCTTCCGCCGGCTTGCCTGTTTTTGCTTTTATCATCGGTCCTCGCCTTGGGAACGGTTCACTTACCCTGTAGGAGCTGAGCTTGCTCGCGAAAGCGGTGGGTCAGCCAACATTGATTGCGCCTGACACGCCCTCTTCTCGAGCAAGCTCGGCTCCTACAAGGGACGGTGTTGAATCTGTTATATCGCGACGCTCATGAATACCGGGGATTTGGCCAAGGCAAACAGGCTGAACACCCGCCAGTTCTGCTCACGCCGGAAATAGCCTTTGACGAACTCGGCCTTCGAGCCCTGGCGCTTGCTGATCGAGATCGGTTCGAAGCTGCCCTGTTCAAAGTGCTGCAAGCCAATAACCTCATCGACCATCAGCCCGGCAAACACGTCCCCATGCTCCACCACCAACACCCGCCGCTGTTTGCGCAACGGCGACAGTTCATGCCCGAAGAAACCACACAAATCCATGATCGGCAGCAGCCGCCCGCGCAGATTAGCCACACCCTTGACCCACGGCTTGACCCCGGGCAACTGGGTGAAGCGCGGTTCGTGCAGCACTTCGCTGACTTCGCCCATCGGCGCCACATACCAGTGTTCGCCGAGGCGAAAGCCGATGCCGCTCCAGCGATCCTGGCGCGCCGGTTGCGACGGCAAGTCCGCCGCCAGCAAGCGGCAGCGCTGGTCGATCTGCCAGAGCAGTTCGAACGCGGTCAGCGATTCGCTCATGGTTGCGCGATCAGCCTTTGAGTACGTTGTTCAGGGTCTTGATCAGGGTGTCTTCATCGACCGGTTTGGTCAGGTAGTCCTTGGCGCCCTGACGAGTGCCCCAGACCTTGTCGGTTTCCTGATCCTTGGTGGTGATGATGATCACCGGGATGTGCGTGGTGTCGGCATCCTTGGTCAGCTGACGGGTTGCCTGAAAACCGTTGAGGCCGGGCATGACGATGTCCATCAGTACCGCGTCAGGTTTTTCCTGCCGGGCCAGGGCCACGCCGTCCGCGCCGTTTTCGGCCTTCAACACTTCATGGCCGTGCTTTTCCAGCATGCCGGTGAGTTTGTACATTTCAGTCGGCGAATCATCGACGATCAGGATACGTGCCATGGTTTTCCCCATTTTTCTTGTCGACGCCCGGCCCGCTGACCGCGCGTCTCTGTACGTGTCTTACTGCGGCAAAACGGCGGCAAAGCCCGGAACATGGGCCTGAATCGCGTTGAGCAGTTCTTCCTTGCTGAAAGGCTTGGTCAAAAATTGATCAGAACCGACAATCCGCCCCTTGGCCTTGTCGAACAGCCCGTCGCGCGATGACAACATGATCACCGGTGTCGCCTTGAACGCGCTGTTGTTCTTGATTAAAGCGCAGGTCTGATAACCATCCAGACGCGGCATCATGATGTCGACAAAAATGATCCCGGGGTGGTTATCAGCGATCTTGGCCAGGGCGTCGAAACCGTCGATCGCCGTGATCACTTCGCAACCGACATTCTTCAACAATGTTTCGGCGGTGCGACGAATCGTTTTCGAGTCGTCGATCACCATGACCTTCAAGGCGCTGGACTGCTGTTCCATAAGAGGGCTCTACCGTCGCCTTTGCGAATCAAATTGTCCGTTTTGCTATGAGTAATGGCCGGAAACCCTTGATGCTTAAGGGCCAGCACGATATGCCAGCCTTTTTAGCACAGTCTCCAGATCCAATCTATCGACGGGTTTTCCCTTGACCGAAAACCCACCCGGCGCCACTCTGGCGGCACTTTTTCAATACCGATCCGGTAGCCAATTTTCGAGGAAAACCCAATGAGCGTTCGCGTCGGGATTGTCATGGACCCTATCGCCAGCATCTCCTATAAAAAGGATAGCTCGCTGGCCATGCTGCTGGCCGCGCAAAAGCGCGGCTGGGAACTGTTCTATATGGAACAGCGCGACCTGTATCAGGGCGAAGGTCAGGCGCGGGCGCGCATGAAGCCGCTGAAAGTCTTCGCCAACCCGGAAAAATGGTTCGAACTGGACGCCGAGCAGGACAACCTGCTGAGCGATCTGGACGTGATCCTGATGCGCAAGGATCCGCCGTTCGACATGGAGTTCGTCTACTCCACCTACCTGCTTGAACAGGCTGAAACCGCCGGCGTACTGGTGGTGAACAAGCCGCAGAGCCTGCGCGACTGCAATGAAAAGCTGTTCGCCACGCTATTCCCGCAGTGCACGCCGCCAACCATTGTCAGCCGCCGTGCCGATGTGCTGCGCGAATTTGCCGCCAAACATGGCGACGTGATCCTCAAGCCGCTGGACGGCATGGGCGGCACTTCGATCTTCCGTCACCGCGCGGGCGACCCGAACCTGTCGGTGATTCTGGAAACCCTGACCGCCCTCGGTGGCCAGCAGATCATGGGCCAGGCCTACCTGCCAGCGATCAAGGACGGCGACAAACGCATCCTGATGATCGACGGCGAGCCGGTGGATTACTGCCTGGCGCGGATTCCGGCGCAGGGCGAAACCCGTGGCAACCTCGCCGCCGGTGGTCGTGGCGAAGCGCGTCCGCTGACCGAGAAAGATCGCTGGATCGCCGCCCAAGTCGGCCCGACCCTGCGTGAGAAGGGCCTGCTGTTCGTCGGTCTCGACGTGATCGGCGAGAGCCTCACCGAAATCAACGTGACCAGCCCGACCTGCATCCGTGAAATCGACAATGCGTTTGGCACTGATATCGGCGGCATGCTCATGGATGCCATCGATCAGAAGCTTAAAGCTCGTTGAGATAGAACAACCAAGATGCGACCAACATTGCGTTATCATGCCCGGCCTTTGAAAAACGCGATGTTGGTTTTCTTGAAATGACCCTCCCGTCCGATCTGCCCGCTGAACTCGCCCATCGTGGCGTGCGCCCGGCCGATCGCCTCGGTTTTACCCTATTCCTTGCGGCGCTGATTCATTTGGCGTTGCTGCTTGGCGTCGGCTTCACGATGGTCGAGCCCAAGCAAATCAGCAAAACCCTGGAAATTACCCTCGCCACTTTCAAGAGCGAAAAGAAGCCGGAAAAGGCGGATTTTCTCGCTCAGGAAAATCAGGAAGGCAGCGGCACGCTGGACAAAAAGGCGATTCCGAAGACCACTGAGGTCGCGCCGTTCCAGGACAATCAGGTCAAAAAAGTCACGCCGCCACCGGCCGCCAAGCCGGAAGTCCAGGAAGCCGCGCCCAAAGCAGCGGTGACCACGGTGGCACCGAAGCCGAAAAAGGCGCCGACCAAGAAAGAAGAGACCAAGACTGAAGTGAAACCGTCGGTCGACGCGCCGACGTTCGACAGCTCGCAGCTGTCCAGCGACATCGCCAGCCTTGAAGCCGAACTGGCCAAAGAACAACAGCTGTACGCCAAACGCCCGCGCATTCATCGCTTGAGCGCTGCGTCGACCATGCGCGACAAGGGCGCCTGGTATAAAGACGAATGGCGCAAGAAGGTCGAGCGCATCGGCAACCTGAATTATCCCGACGAAGCGCGGCGCAAGCAGATCTACGGCAATTTGCGCCTGATGGTCTCGATCAACCGCGATGGCTCGCTGTATGAAGTGCTGGTGCTGGAATCGTCTGGCCAGCCGCTACTGGATCAAGCGGCGCAGCGCATCGTCCGCCTGGCGGCACCGTTTGCACCGTTTACCGGCGACCTGTCGGACATCGACCGCCTGGAAATCATCCGCACCTGGAAATTCGCCCGCGGTGACCGCTTGTCCAGCAATTAGGGGCAAGATCAAAAGATCGCAGCCTTCGGCAGCTCCTACAGTTTGGCCTGTGCTCCCCTGTAGGAGCTGCCGAAGGCTGCGATCTTTTGGCGGCTTCAGCTTGTCAGTTTGCCCCCCGAACGCCACACTAGCGCACATGAAAAACGTCAGCCCCAGCTACCTCAAGCATCACTTCCTGATCGCCATGCCTCACATGGCCGACCCGAACTTTGCCCATACCTTGACCTACATCGTCGAGCACACGGCCAATGGCGCGATGGGGATTGTGGTCAATCGACCGCAAGAGCTGAATCTGGCCGACATTCTCGAGCAACTGCGCCCGGACATCGACCCGCCAGCACTGTGCCAGCACGTGCCGATCTTCATCGGCGGGCCGGTACAGACTGATCGCGGATTCGTCCTGCACCCGGCCGGTAAAACCTTCCAGGCCACCGCACAGCTGGACGGCGACCTGTCGCTGTCGACCTCGCAAGACGTGTTGTTCGCCATCGCGGACGGCGTCGGCCCGGCGAAAAGCCTGATCGCCCTCGGCTATGCGGGTTGGGAAGCCGGGCAACTGGAAGCGGAAATGGCCGACAACGCCTGGCTGACCTGCCCGTACGACGCCGACATCCTCTTCAACACCAGCAGCGAACTGCGTCTCGAAGCGGCGGCCAAGCACCTGGGGATCAACCTCAGCCTGCTGACCAGCCAGGCAGGTCACGCCTGATGGCGCTGCGTCTGATTCTCGGCTTCGACTACGGCACCAAACAGATCGGCGTTGCGGTCGGCCAGGTCATTACCGGCCAGGCCCGCGAGCTGTGCACACTGAAAGCGCAAAACGGCATTCCCGACTGGAATCAGGTGGAAGCGCTGTTCAAGGAATGGAAACCCGACGCCGTGGTAGTCGGCCTGCCGCTGAACATGGACGGCACGCCGAGCGAAATGTGCCTGCGCGCGGAGAAATTCGCCCGCCGCCTCAACGGCCGCTTCAATGTGCCCTTCTATACCCACGACGAACGCCTGACCACCTTCGAGGCCAAGGGCGAGCGTCTGGTGCGCGGCGGCCAAAAAGGCAGTTACCGCGACAACCCGGTGGACGCCATCGCTGCCGCGCTGCTGTTGCAGGGCTGGCTCGATGAAAACACTGCATTGTTTGAATCCTGACAAGCGCTTCGGCGCTTTTCTTTTGAGTGAAAAACCGAGTCGTGTCCAAGGATCCGACTCGCCCCCAACAAGGAGCAACCATGAGCCTGCCAAATCCCGCCGATCTGATCAGTCAGATGGCGACCCGCCTCAAGGCGCACCTTGCCCAGCGTGACATCACCGAACCGCGCTACATCGGTATCCGCACTGGCGGCATCTGGGTCGCGCAGGCCTTGCTCAAGGAATTGGGCAGCGACGCGCCACTGGGCACGCTGGACGTGTCCTTCTACCGCGATGACTTCAGCCAGAACGGCCTGCACCCACAAGTGCGCCCGTCCGCCCTGCCCTTTGAGATCGAAGGCCAGCATCTGGTGCTGATCGACGACGTACTGATGAGCGGCCGCACCATCCGCGCCGCCCTCAATGAATTGTTCGACTACGGCCGCCCGGCCAGCGTGACCCTGGTCTGCCTGCTGGATCTGGACGCTGGTGAGCTGCCGATCCGCCCGAACGTGGTCGGCGCGACCTTGGCGCTGGCCGCTCACGAACGGGTGAAGCTGTCCGGCCCCGAGCCGTTGACGCTCGAACTGCAAGACATGTCCCTTTAATCCGCCCTATTGAGAGTCCCCTTCGCGATGACGCCTCTAGATACCAAGCGCCCGCTGCAGCTCAATGATCAGGGCCAGCTGCGCCACTTCCTCTCGCTCGACGGCCTGCGCCGCGAGTTGCTGACGGAAATCCTCGACACTGCCGACTCGTTCCTCGAAGTCGGTGCCCGGGCGGTGAAGAAAGTCCCGTTGCTGCGCGGCAAGACCGTGTGCAACGTGTTCTTCGAGAACTCCACGCGCACCCGCACCACCTTCGAACTGGCGGCCCAGCGGCTGTCGGCGGACGTGATCACCCTGAACGTGTCGACTTCGTCGGCAAGCAAGGGTGAAACGCTGCTCGACACCCTGCGCAACCTCGAAGCCATGGCCGCCGACATGTTCGTCGTGCGCCACGGTGATTCCGGCGCTGCACACTTCATCGCCGAACACGTTTGCCCGCAAGTGGCGATCATCAACGGCGGCGACGGCCGTCACGCGCACCCGACGCAAGGCATGCTCGACATGCTCACCATTCGCCGGCACAAGGGCGGCTTTGAAAACCTCTCGGTGGCCATCGTCGGCGACATCCTGCACTCGCGAGTTGCGCGCTCGAACATGCTCGCGCTGAAAACCCTCGGCTGCCCGGACATCCGCGTGATCGCGCCGAAAACCCTGCTGCCGATCGGCATCGAGCAATACGGCGTGAAGGTCTACACCGACATGACCGAAGGCCTGAAAGACGTCGACGTGGTGATCATGTTGCGCTTGCAGCGTGAACGCATGACCGGCGGCCTGCTGCCGAGCGAGGGCGAGTTCTACCGCCTGTTCGGCCTGACCACCGCGCGCCTGGCCGGGGCCAAACCCGATTGCATCGTCATGCACCCGGGGCCGATCAACCGCGGCGTGGAGATCGAGTCGGCAGTGGCCGACGGCCCGCACTCGGTGATCCTCAATCAGGTCACCTACGGCATCGCAATTCGTATGGCTGTGCTGTCCATGGCCATGAGCGGACAAACCGCGCAGCGTCAATTCGAGCAGGAGAACGCCCAGTGAAGCTCAGCATTCTCGGCGCACGCGTCATCGATCCAAGCAGCGGCCTGGATCAAATCACCGACATTCACGTTGAAGCCTGCAAGATCGTCGCCCTCGGCGCCGCTCCAGCGGGTTTCACGGCAGTAGAAACCATCGACGCCCAAGGCCTGGTTGCCGCTCCGGGCCTGGTCGACCTCAACGTGGCCCTGCGCGAGCCGGGTTACAGCCGCAAAGGCTCGATCATCAGCGAAACCCGCGCCGCCGCTGCCGGTGGCGTGACCAGCCTGTGCTGCCCGCCGAAAACCAAACCGGTGCTCGACACCTCCGCCGTGGCCGAACTGATCCTCGACCGCGCCCGCGAAGCCGGCAACACCAAGGTGTTCCCGATTGGCGCGTTGAGCAAAGGTCTGGACGGCGAGCAACTGGCTGAACTGGTGGCACTGCGCGACGCCGGTTGTGTGGCGTTCGGCAACGGTCTGGAGAGCTTCCGCAATACGCGCACGCTGTGCCGGGCGCTGGAATATGCGGCGACGTTTGATCTGACGGTGATTTTCAACTCGCAGGATCATGATCTGGCCGAAGGTGGTTTGGCTCACGAGGGCGCGGTGGCCAGCTTCCTCGGCCTGCCGGGGATTCCGGAAACCGCTGAAACGGTGGCATTGGCTCGGGATCTGCTGCTGGTCGAGCAATCCGGCGTGCGTGCGCACTTCAGCCAGTTGACCAGCGCGCGCGGCGTTGCCCTGATTGCTCAGGCGCAGGCCCGTGGTTTGAAGGTGACGGCGGATGTCGCGCTGTATCAACTGATTCTGACCGACGAAGCGTTGATCGACTTCAGCAGCCTCTATCACGTGCAACCGCCGCTGCGTACCCGCGCTGACCGCGACGGTCTGCGAGAGGCAGTGAAGTCCGGGGTGATCTCGGCGATTTCCAGCCATCACCAGCCACACGAACGTGACGCCAAACTGGCACCGTTCGGCGCGACCGAGCCGGGCATCAGCAGTGTTGAGTTGTTGCTGCCATTGGCGATGACGCTGGTGGAGGATGGTTTGCTCGATCTGCCGACCTTGCTCGCGCGCCTGAGTGCTGGCCCGGCTGAGGCGTTGCGGCTGCCGGCGGGCAAGCTAGCGGTGGGTGGTGCGGCGGATATCGTGCTGTTCGACCCGCAGGCTTCGACGGTGGTGGGTGAGAACTGGCTGTCGAAGGGCGAGAACTGCCCGTTCCTGGGGCACAGTCTGCCGGGTGTGGTTCGCTATACGCTGGTGGATGGGCGGATTAGCCACCAGGCTTGATGCTGAGGGATATTGTGGCGAGGGGATTTATCCCCGTTCGGCTGCGAAGCAGTCGCGAAGCCATGGCACGCGGTGGATCATCTCCACCGCGTTCTCATATTTCAGGGCCGCTTCGCAGCCCAACGGGGATAAATCCCCTCGCCACAGGTTACTGGAAAGCGCCGCGATTCTGCGCGTTACGCACCGAGACCTGATCATTCAGCGTCCAGAAGTCATACAGCACGCCAATAAAGAACAACCCGCCCGTGAGCAGATACACCAGCCCGCTGATCCATTTCCCCTGATACATCCGGTGTACGCCGAAGACCCCGAGGAACGTCAGCAGAATCCACGCGACGTTGTATTCGATCGGCCCTGCGGTAAAACGCAGATCGGCCTCACGATCCATCGCCGGGATCAGGAACAGGTCGATCAGCCAGCCGATGCCGAGCAAACCGAAGGTGAAAAACCAGATCGTCCCGGTCACCGGTTTGCCGTAATAGAAGCGGTGAGCGCCGGTGAAGCCAAGAATCCACAGCAGATAACCGATCACCTTGCTGTGCGTGTCCTGCGGTTGAGCAACCTGCTGATAGCGGTTCATGAATGACCTCATTTGCCTCGATAGATAAATATTTTCTGCATCTTTGTGACTTTTTTGTGTCGAGCCGACAAGTGGCTCTTCACTGTTACACATTGCGCAAAGCCTTGTGGGACTTGGGTTCTGTCCGACAATTGAGTCAATTTGCCGCTTGTTGAGCGAAATTGACCACCGGGTTGAATCGACCAACGGCCTCGGAAGGGACAAAAAAGCTGTTATAAAGTTGCGCGCTACCACTTAAGAGCCACGCCTAATGCGACCATTTTTCAAGACATGGCTAACCATCTGCCTATTAATGCCACTGGCCGCCCACGCCACCAATCGTGAGCAACGTCTTCCTAACGTTAACGGCTTTACTCCTAAATCCCATGCTTCGGCTCCTTCGAGCAAAAGCAGCAAAAGCAAAACCACCACGCTGAGCAGCAAGAACCACAGCAAGCTGGTGCCACCGATGGCGAGCAAGGAGAGCAGCAACGTGCTCAGCCGCGCTGTAAACGTCCTCGGTACACCTTATCGTTGGGGCGGCAGCAGCCCAAGTAAAGGCTTCGATTGCAGCGGTCTGGTGAAATACGCGTTTAACGACGCCACATTCGACCTGCCACGCACTTCCAACGCCATGGCCAGCGGTCATGGGGTGAAGGTCGAGCGCAATGATCTCAAGCCCGGCGACCTGATCTTTTTCAACATCAAGAGCCGTCGAGTCAACCACGTTGCCATCTACCTGGGCAATGATCGCTTCATCCACGCGCCGCGTCGCGGCAAGTCGGTGAGCATCGATACGCTGAACAAGCCGTATTGGGAAAAGCATTACGTCGTCGCCAAGCGCGTATTGCCTAATGAACCGGCCAGCAAGCAATTGCGCGTCGTTCAGCGCTGATCTGATTCAGCTTTAAACGCGACATACAAAAACGCCCCGATCATTGCTGATCGGGGCGTTTTTTATTGCCTGTTCGCCGGTTACGCAGCGATCGACAACTTGAGCTTGTTCATCGCGCTCTTCTCGAGCTGACGGATACGCTCAGCCGACACGTTGTACTTCTGCGCCAGGTCGTGCAGCGTGGCTTTCTCTTCTGCCAGCCAGCGCTGATAGAGGATGTCACGGCTGCGTTCGTCCAGCACTTCCAGAGCCTCGTGCAGGTTGTTGTTGGAGTTGTCGCTCCAGTCAGCATCTTCCAGTTGACGCGCCGGGTCGTACCGGTGGTCTTCCAGGTAGTTGGCCGGCGACTGGAAAGCGCTGTCGTCGTCGGCTTCAGCAGCCGGGTCGAAGGCCATGTCATGGCCGGTCAGGCGACTTTCCATCTCGCGCACTTCACGCGGTTCCACGCCGAGGCTTTCCGCCACACGGTGGACTTCCTCGTTGTTCAGCCACGCCAGACGTTTCTTCTGGCTGCGCAGGTTGAAGAACAGCTTGCGCTGGGCCTTGGTGGTCGCGACTTTCACAATGCGCCAGTTGCGCAGGATGAACTCGTGAATTTCCGCCTTGATCCAGTGCACAGCGAACGACACCAGACGCACACCCATTTCCGGGTTGAAGCGCTTGACTGCCTTCATCAGGCCGACGTTACCTTCCTGGATCAGGTCAGCCTGAGCCAGACCGTAGCCGGAATAGCTACGGGCAATGTGTACGACAAAACGCAGGTGGGCGAGCACCATCTGCCGAGCCGCCCCCAAATCCTGCTCATAGTAGAGACTCTCGGCCAGTTCACGCTCCTGCTCCGGCGTCAGCAATGGAATGCTGTTGACGGTGTGCACGTAAGCTTCCAGGTTCGCACCCGGAACCAACGCATACGCAGGTTGCAAAGAATTGGTCATACGAAAAAACCTCCGACTTACATACTCGTGCTTCTCAGCACTGCGAAAAATTGACCGGGAATTCAAACGAGAGTTCCCATAAAAACCGCGAGGTCAATCACGCGCAAAAAAGATTCTACTTCGGCGCCAGCTCCCTGAGATGACGTGCGACTGCAATCCATGCACCGATATAACCCAACAGCACCGCGCCAAGCAAGAGCGACAGACCGTCGGCAACTGGCACGCCGGCCAGTGCGAAATCACTGCCGTACAACCCGGCCAGCCCAACCACCGCATCGTTCAGCCAGTTCAGGCCGAACGCCAATACACCCCAGGACAACAGCCCCGCACCGAAGCCATACAACGCCCCCATATAGAGGAAGGGACGTCGCACATAACTGTCAGTGCCGCCGACGAGTTTAATCACTTCTATCTCGGTGCGGCGGTTTTCAATATGAAGACGAATGGTATTGCCTATCACCAAAAGTAATGCAGAAACCAGCAGCACCGTCAGACCGAAGACAAAACGATCGCCAAGCTTGAGGATGGCGGCCAGACGCTCGACCCAGACTAGATCAAGTTGCGCCTGTTGTACCTTGGGCAGCTCGGAAAGTTTTTGTCTTAATGCTTCCAGGGTCGGCTTGTCGACTTCGTTCGGCGTCACCAGCACCACGCCCGGCAACGGGTTCTCAGGCAGCTCGCGCAGGGCTTCGCCCAGTCCGGACTGTTGCTGGAATTCTTCCAGCGCCTGATCACGGCCGACATATTCAGCATCAGCAACGCCGGGCATGCCTTTGATCTGCTCGCGCAACGACTCGCCCTGTTCCGGGCTGGCGTCGAGTTGCAGATACAACGAGATCTGCGCCGCACGCTGCCACGAACCACCGAGACGCTCGACGTTGTTCAGCAGCAACGACAAGCCCATTGGCAGGCTCAAGGCCACGGCCATCACCATGCAGGTGAAGAAGCTGCCGATCGGCTGCTTGCCGAGGCGACGCAGGCTGTCGAGCAGGCTGGCGCGATGGCTTTCGATCCACGCGCGGAACAGCGTGGCGAAGTCCGGGCCATCGTCATCGTCGTGCTTTTTCTTTTTCTGCGGCTGCGGATCGGCGGCTTTCGGCGCCACGCGCTCGGAAACCTTGGGGCTGCGTGTCGCACTCATACCCCAGCCTCCCCGTCGCCGATCAATCGGCCACGTTGCAGGGTCAGCATGCGGTGCCGCATGCGCGCGATCAGTGCCAGGTCGTGACTGGCGATCAGCACGCTGGTGCCCAGCCGGTTGATGTCTTCGAACACGCCCATGATCTCGGCCGCCAGACGCGGGTCGAGGTTACCGGTCGGTTCGTCCGCCAGCAGCAAGGCCGGGCGGTGGACGATGGCGCGGGCGATGCCGACGCGCTGTTGCTGACCGGTCGACAGATCGCCTGGGTACAGATCGGTTTTATCCGACAGCGCCACACGCTCCAGCGCCGAATCGACACGCTTGGCGATTTCGGCCTTGGACAGCCCGAGAATCTGCAGCGGCAACGCGACGTTGTTGAACACCGTGCGATCGAACAGCAACTGGTGATTCTGGAACACCACGCCGATCTGCCGGCGCAGGAACGGAATCTGCGCGTTGCTGATGGTGCTCAGGTCTTGCCCGGCCAGCAGCAATTTGCCGCTGGTCGGACGTTCCATCGCCAGCAACAGGCGCAACAACGTGGATTTACCGGCACCGGAGTGGCCGGTGACAAACAAGAACTCGCCACGACGGACTCGAAAGCTCAGCTCATGCAAGCCGACGTGACCGTTCGGGTAGCGTTTACCGACCTGTTCGAAACGAATCATGAACGCTCCCGCTCGGCAAAGAGTGCCTGGACAAAGGGTTCTGCTTCAAAAGTACGCAAGTCGTCGATGCCTTCACCGACGCCGATGTAGCGGATCGGCAGGCCGAACTGCTTGGCCAGGGCGAAAATCACCCCGCCCTTGGCAGTACCGTCGAGCTTGGTCAGCGCCAGACCGGTCAGTTCGACGGTCTGGTTGAATTGTTTGGCTTGATTGATGGCGTTCTGGCCAGTACCGGCGTCGAGCACCAGCAGCACTTCGTGCGGCGCATCGGCGTCGAGCTTGCCGATCACCCGACGAACCTTTTTCAGCTCTTCCATCAGGTTGTCTTTGGTGTGCAGACGACCGGCGGTATCAGCGATCAATACGTCGATGCCACGGGCCTTGGCGGCTTGCACTGCGTCAAAGATCACCGAGGCGGAGTCGGCGCCGGTGTGCTGAGCAATCACCGGAATCTTGTTGCGCTCGCCCCAGACCTGCAATTGCTCAACGGCAGCGGCGCGGAAGGTGTCACCGGCGGCGAGCATGACTTTCTTGCCTTCCAGTTGCAGCTTCTTCGCCAGTTTGCCGATGGTGGTGGTTTTGCCGGCGCCGTTGACGCCGACCACCAGAATCACGAATGGCTTGTTCTGCGAGGCGATTTTCAGCGGTTGTTCAACCGGTTTGAGCATCGCGGCCAGTTCGGCCTGCAGGGATTTGTACAGCGCGTCGGCGTCGGCCAGTTCTTTACGAGCGACCTTCTGGGTCAGGCGCTGGATGATCTGCGTGGTGGCTTCGACACCCACGTCAGCGGTGAGCAGACGGGTTTCGAGGTCATCGAGCAGATCGTCATCGATGGTCTTGCGGCCGAGGAACAGGCTGGCCATGCCCTCGCCGATGCTGGCGCTGGTTTTCGACAGGCCTTGTTTCAGACGGGCGAAGAAACCGGCTTTGGATTCTTCGGTGCGCGGGGCTTCGACGGGGGCTTCAGCAACCACTTCGACCGGCACGACTGGCGTAGCGACAACCGGTGCAGGTGCAGGCTGTTGAACGATCGGAGCAACCGGCTCGATGAATACCGGAGCAACAGGTTCGGCAACAACCGGCACAGGCTCGACAATCGGCTCAACCACAGGCGCGGGAGCTACTTCCGGCTCAAACGCGACTGGTGCAGGAATCACCGGCGTAACGTGCGGCGCAGCCTCTTCAACCAACGCCACCGGCTCTTCCGCCACTGGCAAGGTCAGCCACGGCTCGGCCGCCGGGGTCAGCGGCAATTCCGCCGCCACTGGCACTTCCGGCTCTGGTTCCGGCTCAACCGGTTGCAACACCGGTTCGGCAATCGGCAGAACGATCGGTGCCGGCTCTTCTTCTATTACCGGCGCCGGCGCGGGAGCGGGTTCAGGAATCGCGGGCGGCTGTTCGACGACGGGTTCCTGCGGTTTCTTACGCAGCCATCCGAACAGGCTTTTCTTCTCGCCAGCCGCAGCTGGGGTCTTCTTGTCGTCGTTGGAACCAAACATGGAGGACGGCTATCTCACGGTAGCGACGCGCCATAAGGGCGCCCCGGCAAATAAATATTCGATGCAGAACAGACTGTGTTTCATCCAGCTTGTTCACGCGCAACATTTTGTCGAGGCGCCAGAGGCACCTCAAAGGTCGATTAATACGAAGGACTGGAACGGCATCTTCGGCGAAAACGCAGAGTTTAGCTGACAAACTCAAAGCTTCTGCCGGGAACCCATACAACCTATCTACCGATCAGTGGCTTGATAGGCGTGGCCGCCAGTAAAACGGATCAGTATCCTAGCACCCTCTCGCCCGCCGACGCTAAGACCAAGCGGGCAGCCCAACAGGTTAAAAAACGAATGAATGCTCTAGCCCGCCGCGCCGCAGGCCTGCTGCTCAGCACAGTCTGCCTGCCCCTTTCGGCCCTGGCGGCCGACCCGCAACCGACCCACGAATTCACCCTCGACAACGGCCTCAAGGTCGTCGTGCGCGAAGATCATCGCGCGCCAGTGGTGGTCTCGCAGGTCTGGTACAAGGTCGGCTCCAGCTACGAAACCCCGGGCCAGACCGGTCTGTCTCACGCGCTCGAACACATGATGTTCAAGGGCAGCGAGAAAGTCGGCCCCGGCGAAGCGTCGCTGATCCTGCGCGATCTGGGCGCCGAAGAGAACGCTTTCACCAGCGACGACTTCACCGCTTATTACCAGGTGCTGGCCCGCGACCGTCTGGGCGTAGCCTTTGAGCTGGAAGCCGACCGCATGGCCAATCTGCGCCTGCCGGCCGACGAGTTCGCCAAGGAAATCGAAGTCATCAAGGAAGAGCGCCGCTTGCGCACTGATGACAAGCCGATGTCCAAAGCCTACGAGCGCTACAAGGCCATGGCCTACCCGGCCAGCGGCTACCACACGCCGACCATCGGCTGGATGGCTGACCTCGACCGCATGAAGGTCGAAGAGCTGCGCCACTGGTACCAATCCTGGTACGTGCCGAACAACGCCACACTGGTGGTAGTCGGCGACGTCACCCCGGACGAAGTGAAAACCCTCGCCCAGCGCTATTTCGGCCCGATCGCCAAGCGCGACGTGCCACCGGCGAAAAAACCGCTGGAACTGGCCGAACCCGGCGAACGCCAGATCACCCTGCACGTGCAGACACAACTGCCTAGCCTGATGCTCGGCTTCAACGTGCCAAGCATCGCCACCGCTACAGACAAGCGCTCGGTCAACGCCCTGCGCCTGATCTCGGCTTTGCTCGACGGCGGCTACAGCGGTCGCATCCCGACACAACTGGAGCGCGGCGAAGAGCTGGTCTCCGGCGGTTCGTCGAACTACGACGCCTACACCCGTGGCGACAGCCTGTTCACCCTGTCGGCAACGCCGAACACGCAGAAGAAAAAGACCATGGCGCAAGCCGAGGCCGGTCTGTGGAAACTGCTGGAACAGCTGAAAACCACCGCACCGTCAGCCGAAGAGCTCGAGCGCGTGCGTGCCCAAGTGATTGCCGGCCTGGTCTTCGAACGTGATTCGATCAGCAGCCAGGCCACTGCGATTGGCCAACTGGAAACTGTCGGCCTGTCGTGGAAACTGATGGACACCGAACTCGCCGATCTGGAAAGCGTGACCCCGCAAGACATCCAGAACGCCGCCAAGCTGTATTTCACCCGCGAACGTCTCAGCGTCGCCCACGTCCTGCCACTGGAGACGACTCATGAGTGAGCGCAAAACCCCACGTTTGATGCTGCTGGGCCTGATCGCCGTGGCGGTGATCGGCTCTGCTGCTTTCTATCTGTCGCCAAGCGCTGACAGCAAGGCCAGCGAAGCCCTCGACAACGCCAAGACCAGCCAGAAGCTGCAATCGCTGGCCGAACTCGACGGCAAGGCCCCGGCCAGCCGCAAACTCGACGTGCAGACCTGGAACACCGCCGACGGCGCCAAGGTGTTGTTCGTCGAAGCCCATGAGCTGCCGATGTTCGACATGCGCCTGATCTTCGCCGCCGGCAGCAGCCAGGACGGCAGCGCGTCGGGTCTGGCAGTGCTGACCAACGCGATGCTCAACGAAGGTGTGGCTGGCAAAGACGTCGGCGCCATCGCTCAAGGCTTTGAAGGCCTCGGTGCAGATTTCGGCAACGGTGCTTTCAAAGACATGGCGCTGGCCTCGCTGCGCAGCCTGAGTGCCGCCGACAAGCGCGAACCGGCCTTGGAGCTGTTCTCGGAAGTGGTCGGCAAACCGACCTTCCCGGCTGACTCCTTTGCACGCATCAAAAACCAGATGCTCGCCGGTTTCGAATACCAGAAACAGAACCCCGGCAAACTCGCCAGCCTCGAGCTGATGAAGCGTCTGTACGGCGATCACCCGTACGCGCACTCGAGCGACGGCAATCCGCAAAGCGTGCCGAAGATCACCCTCGCGCAATTGCGTGAGTTCCACGCCAAGGCCTACGCGGCTGGCAACGTGGTGATTGCATTGGTCGGCGATTTGTCTCGCGCTGAGGCCGAGGCGATTGCCAATCAGGTTTCCTCAGCCCTGCCGAAAGGCCCGGCGCTGGCGAAGATCGCGCAGCCGCAGGAACCGAAAGCCAGCGTTAATCACATCGAGTTCCCGTCGAAGCAAACCAACCTGTTGCTCGCGCAACTGGGCATCGACCGTGACGATCCGGATTACGCGGCGCTGTCGATGGGCAACCAGATCCTCGGCGGCGGCGGTTTCGGTACACGTCTGATGAGCGAAGTGCGCGAGAAGCGTGGCCTGACTTACGGCGTGTATTCGGGTTTCAGCCCGATGCAGGCGCGCGGCCCGTTCATGATTAATCTGCAGACCCGCGCGGAAATGAGTGAAGGCACCCTGAAACTGGTGCAAGACGTGCTCGCCGACTACCTGAAAACCGGCCCGACGCAGAAAGAACTCGACGACGCCAAACGCGAACTGGCCGGCAGTTTCCCCCTGTCCACCGCGAGCAATGCCGATATCGTCGGCCAACTCGGCGCGATGGGCTTCTATAATCTGCCGTTGAGCTATCTGGACGATTTCATGCGTCAGTCGCAAAGCCTGACCGTGGAACAAGTCCGCGACGCCCTGAACAAACACCTGAGCACGGACAAAATGGTCATCGTCACCGCTGGCCCGACCGTGCCGCAAAAGCCGTTACCGGCCCCATCTGATAAACCTGCCGAGCAACCGCTCGGGGTTCCGGAGCATTAATGGCAACTCGTTCCCCTAAAAAGCCTGCGCACAACGTTCACAACGGTGTGAACCAATTGCGCATCATTGGCGGTCAATGGCGCAGCCGCAAGCTGAGCTTCCCCGATGCGCCGGGCCTGCGCCCGACCCCGGATCGCGTGCGTGAAACCCTGTTCAACTGGCTCGCGCCGTACGTTGAAGGGGCCAAGGTACTCGACCCGTTCGCCGGCAGCGGCGCGCTGTTTCTCGAAGCGCTGTCCCGTGGCGCGGCCATGGGTCAGGCGCTGGACGCCAGCAACATTGCGGTCTCGAGCCTGAAAGAACACCTCGGCACCCTGCGCTGCACCAACGGCCAGGTGCAGACGGCGGACGCGCTGCGTTATCTGGAAACCCAGACCGCCAGTGCATACGACCTGGTGTTCCTCGACCCGCCGTTCAACCAGAACCTGCTGCCTGCCGTGTGCACCTTGCTCGAAGAACGTCAGTGGCTGGCCGCCGACTCGTGGATCTACACTGAAAGTGAAACGGCGCCATCGACGCTGGGCCTGCCGGGCAACTGGCGCCTGCACCGCGAACAGAAATCCGGCCGGGTTTACTACGCGCTGTGGCAACGTACGGCAGAGATCGCCGGTTAATCGACCGGTCTGAATAAGCGGCGGCCCTTCCCACAGGGTCGCCGCGCTGCATCGAGAACCATCGTGTCCGCCTCTTCAGAACGCTTCATCCCCGCCCTCGGCCTTGGCAATCCGCACCTGCAAACCTTGTGGGGGCCGCTGTGGCGCAAAACCGTGCATATCCAGCGTGAGCGCGAGCGCTTGTGGCTTGAGGATGGCGACTTTCTTGACCTCGACTGGCATGGCCCGCACACGGCCGATGCGCCACTGGTGCTGGTGCTGCATGGCCTGACCGGTTCTTCCAATTCGCCTTACGTCGCCGGCGTGCAAAAAGCCTTGGCCGATCAGGGCTGGGCCAGCGTTGCGCTGAACTGGCGCGGTTGTTCGGGCGAACCGAATCTGCTGCCGCGCAGCTACCATTCCGGCGCCAGCGAAGACCTCGCCGAAACCATCAAACACCTGCGCGCGAAACGCCCGTTGGCGCCGTTGTACGCCGTCGGCTATTCGCTGGGCGGCAACGTGTTGCTCAAACATCTCGGCGAAACCGGCAGCGCCAGTGGCGTGGTCGGTGCGGTGGCTGTATCGGTGCCGTTCCGCCTCGATCAATGCGCCGACCGTATCGGCCAAGGCTTTTCCAAGGTGTATCAGGCGCACTTCATGCGCGAGATGGTCGCCTACATCAAGAACAAGCAACGGCAGTTTCAGCATGACGGGCGCGAGGATGGACTGGCGGCTCTGGCAGCGCTCGGTTCGCTGGAGAACATGCGCACATTCTGGGATTTCGATGGCCGGGTGACCGCACCGCTGCACGGCTTTACCGATGCCGAGGATTATTACCGTCGAGCGTCGAGCCGTTATTTCCTCGGCGAGATCCGCACACCGACGTTGATCATTCAGGCAGCGGACGATCCATTTGTGTTCCCGCACAGCCTGCCTTCGGAAAGCGAACTGTCGGCCTCGACCGCTTTTGAATTGCAGGCGCGCGGCGGGCACGTTGGATTCGTCGACGGCTCAGTGCGCCAGCCCGGTTATTACCTCGAACGCCGTATCCCGCAATGGCTGGCCAGCGTGCCCGCATGAGCGATCAGGGCGAGTCGATCCGATTCTGGCAAACCGCGCCACTGGCCGGAGTCGAGTTGTTGTCGGCGCGCTATATCGAGCAACGCTTCGCCCCGCATGTACACGACGGTTTTGTGATCGGCATGATCATGGCCGGCGCTCAGCGCTACCGCTATCGCGGCGCTGAACACTTGGCGGGCAGCGGCACATTGGTGCTGATCAACCCGGACGAATTGCACACCGGGCACAAAGGCACCGAGGACGGCTGGCTGTACCGGGCGTTTTATCCGGATACCGGCAAGATTGTTTCGCTGCTGGATGAGCTGGAGTTGTCGACCACCAGTCTGCCGGCTTTCGGCGCCACGCTGTATCGCGATGCGGATCTGGTCAACGGTTTCTGCCAGTTGCACCGTTTGCTGGAAAGCCCCGCGACCGCGCTGCAACAGCAAACGCTGTGGCGCGAGATGATGTTGCTGCTGTTACAGCGTCACGCGGCGGTGCGCGAGGTTGCCAACCCCGGCAAAGAACACCGCGCGGTGCTGTTGGCCAAGGACGTCATGCACGCACAACTGGCGGCGCCGCCATCGCTGGAAGAACTGGCGGCGGCGGTCAATCTGTCGCCCTTCCATTTCGCCCGGGTATTCCGCCGCGCGACCGGCATGCCGCCGCACACCTGGCTGATGCAACAACGCATCGCCCAGGCGCGGGCACTGTTGCAGAGTGGTTGCTTGCCGCTGGAAGTCGCGACGCAGTTGGGATTTGCCGATCAGAGCCACTTGAGCCGACAGTTCAAGCAGGCTTATGGCGTCGGGCCTGCGGCGTATCGCAATGCCCGCCTGGAAAGCTAAAAGATCGCAGCCTGCGGCAGCTCCTACAGGGAAATGCATTCCAATGTAGGAGCTGCCGAAGGCTGCGATCCTTTGATCTTATTCGCCGGTGGCGATGCCGCGCGCTGGCTCGTTGATCCACTCACTCCACGACCCGGCATACAACGAACCCAACGGATAACCCGCCAGACACAACGCAAACAAGTTGTGACACGCCGTCACCCCGGAGCCGCAATACGCAACAAGATCCGACGGCGAACGATCACCCAGCTTCGCGGCAAAACGCTGCTGCAACTGATCCGCCGGCAAAAACCGCCCGTCACTACCCAGGTTGTCAGTAAACGCCGCACACTGCGCCCCCGGAATATGCCCGGCCACAGGATCAATCGGCTCAACCTCACCCTTGAATCGCGGCAAGGCCCGAGCATCGATCAAGGTCAACGCTGGTTGCCCGAGACGCTTTTGCAGTTTTTCGGCACTGATCAACAAGCCCATGTCCGGCTGACCACTGAAATCCCCACGAGTGACCTCCGGCGCATCCAGACTCAACGGCAAACCCGCTGCATGCCAAGCCTTCAGCCCGCCATCAAGAATAAACACCCCATCGCGCTTGCCCAGCCACGCCAGCAACCACCACGCCCGCGCCGCATAAGCACCCGGGCCGTCGTCATACAAAACCACGTCACTGTCGTTGTTGATGCCCCACGCTTGCAGCCGCTCGATCAACGCCGCCGGCTCGGGCAGCGGATGACGTCCGGTCACACCCTTGACGACTTTACCGCTGAGATCGCGCTCAAGATCGGCGAAGCGCGCGCCGGCAATGTGTCCTTCGGCGTAGCTGCGCTGCCCGTAATCCGGGTCTTCGAGGGCAAAACGACAATCGAGAATCACCAGCCCCGGCTGTTCCTTGCGGGCATCCAAGGCTTGCGGGCTGAGCAACTGCGCAATCGGCATAACGAGCTCCTGTGGAGTTTCAACGGAATGTTTACTTTACGTCTTCGAGGGCCTGGGCCAGCGGTACATAAAACTCGTCGAACAGTGCATTGACCGCATCCCGCGACTCATCAGTGACGAACCCGGCTTCCAGCACCAACACCTGATACACGCCGCGTTTAACGGCTTGCTCGCTGAGGTGGTTGGAATTCTCGCGGGTGGTGCACAGAAAGCGCACCCACGAGGTCAGGATGATCCACGCGTTGAGGGTCAGGGATTCAATCTGCACACGATCCATCTTGAGGATGCCGGCGGCGACAAAGCCTTCGTAGATCGCCGCGCCCTGAATCACGCAGCGCTGGGAAAAGCGCCGGTAACGCGCGGCCAGTTCCGGGTCGCTGTCGAGCAAATGTTCAAGGTCGCGGTGCAGAAAGCGGTAACCCCACATCGCCGAGAGCAGTTCCTTGAGATAGAAACGCTTGTCTTCGACCGTCGCGGCACGCCCCTGCGGCGGGCGCAGAAAGCTGTCCACCAAGGCTTCGTACTCGCTGAACAGCACCGAGATAATCGCCTGCTTGTTGGGGAAGTGGTAGTACAGGTTGCCCGGAGAAATCTCCATATGGGCGGCAATGTGGTTGGTGCTGATGCTGCGCTCGCCCTGCTGATTGAACAGCTCGAGGCTGTTCTGCACGATGCGCTCGCTAGTTTTTATTCGTGGGGCCATGGCTTGAGCTTTAATTCAGAGTGCGGTGAGGGGCATCTTACGACCTATCCGGAAATGGATAAAACAAAGCTGCACACGGAAGTCATTTGACTTTATAGAGCATAGACTCTAAAAAGTTCATCACTACAATAAATCCGGAGCCTACGATGACTGCCGATATTGCCTACCTGCAAACGCTGCAACAGCCCCTGGAAGAGCTCGACCGGTTATTCGAGGCGCAACGGGCCGCATACGCCGCCAACCCGATGCCGCCCGCCGCGCAGCGCCAGCAATGGCTGAAGTCGTTGCGCGACCTGCTGAGCAATGAACGTCAGGCTTTGATCGAGGCGATCAGCGCGGATTTCAGTCATCGCAGTGCCGACGAAACCCTTCTCGCCGAACTGATGCCGAGCCTGCACGGCATTCACTACGCAAGCAGCCATCTCAAGGGCTGGATGAAGGATTCGCGGCGCAAGGTCGGCGTGGCATTCCAGCCGGCTTCGGCGAAAGTCGTGTACCAGCCGTTGGGCGTAGTCGGCGTGATCGTGCCGTGGAATTACCCGTTGTATCTGGCCATCGGCCCGCTGGTCGGCGCGCTGGCAGCGGGCAACCGGGTGATGCTCAAACTCAGTGAATCGACCCCGGCCACCGGGCAGTTGATGAAGGAATTGTTCGCGCGCATCTTCCCCGAAGATCTGGTCTGCGTGGTGCTCGGCGAGGCCGACATCGGCGTGGCATTTTCCCGTCTGCGTTTCGATCATTTGCTGTTCACCGGCGCCACCAGCATCGGCAAACATGTCATGCGCGCAGCCGCGGAAAACCTGACGCCGGTCACTCTGGAGCTGGGCGGCAAGTCGCCGGCCATCGTCTCCCGCGACGTGCCGCTGAAGGACGCCGCCGAGCGCATCGCCTTCGGCAAAACCCTCAATGCCGGGCAAACCTGCGTCGCTCCAGACTACGTTTTGGTGCCGGAAGACCGCGTCGGCGGCTTCGTCGAAGCCTATCGCCAAGCGGTGCAGAGCTTCTATCCAACCCTCGCCGATAACCCGGATTACACGGCGATCATCAACGAACGCCAATTGGCCCGGCTCAACAGTTACGTCAGCGATGCGACCAGCAAAGGCGCGCTGTTGATTCCGCTCTTCGAACAAGGTCAGGGCCGACGCATGCCGCACAGCGTGCTGCTGAATGTCAGCGACGACATGACCGTGATGCAGGACGAAATCTTCGGCCCGTTGCTGCCGATCGTGCCCTACCGCGATCTGGAGCAGGCATTCGCTTACATCAATCAGCGCCCACGACCTCTGGCTCTTTACTACTTTGGCTACGACAAACGCGAACAAACCCGCGTGCTGCACGAAACCCATTCGGGCGGCGTGTGCCTGAACGACACGCTGCTGCACGTCGCCCAGGACGATATGCCGTTTGGCGGCATCGGCCCTTCCGGCATGGGTCATTACCACGGCCATGAAGGCTTTCTGACCTTCAGCAAGGCCAAAGGCGTGCTGATTAAACAGCGCTTCAACGCCGCCAAACTGATCTACCCGCCGTACGGCAAATCGATTCAGAAACTGATCCAGAAGCTGTTTATTCGCTAATCACTTGTCACCGCCGGGTAATAAAAACAATGCACCCAAGCCTGACCGAAACACCTGCCCTGTCGCGCCGTGGCCTGCTGAAATTCAGCCTCGGTGCCACGGCCTTCCTCGCCACCGCTGGCCTTGGTGCCAGCCTGAGTGGCTGTTCCTCCAGCGTCGCGGCCAACGGCTTCATCAGCTTGCGCGACGGCGATCTGCTGTTTCTGCGCGCGCTGATTCCAGTGATGCTCGATGGCGCCGTGGCTACTGAAAAGATGCCGAGCGCGGTGGATGGCACGCTGAAGACGCTGGATTACAGCCTCGATCACCTGTCGCCGGAAATGCTCAAACTCACTCGCCAATTGTTCGACGTGCTCGGCATGGCCGTGACGCGCGGGCCGCTCACCGGGATCTGGGGCAGTTGGGAAAATGCCAGTGCCGAGGCGATGCGCAACTTCCTCGATCGCTGGGAAAACAGTTCGTTGAGTTTGTTGAAAATGGGGCATAGCTCGTTGCAGCAAATGGTCACGATGGCCTGGTACACCCGCGCGGAATCGTGGGGGCACTGCGGCTATCCCGGGCCGCCTACCGTCTGAGACCGTGTCGCGCCCATCGCGAGCAGGCTCACTCCTACAGGGGATTGCATTCCAAATGTAGGAGTGAGCCTGCTCGCGATGAGGCCAGCAAAAACAACAAAAACAAGAGAACCTGACCGATGCCTGTACCCGACCCCTTCCGCGAAGGCCTCGCCCGAGGCTGGAAAACCTACAACGGCGCGCAACTCACCGATAACCTGACCCTGGAAGCCGACGTCGCGATCATCGGCAGCGGCGCCGGCGGTGGCACCACGGCGGAAATCCTCAGCGCCGCCGGCTACAAAGTCCTGCTGATCGAAGAAGGCCCGCTGAAAACCAGTTCCGACTTCAAAATGCTCGAAGACCAGGCCTACAGCAGCCTCTATCAGGAAGGCATCGGCCGCATGAGCAAGGACGGTGCGATCACCATCCTGCAGGGCCGCGCGGTCGGAGGCACGACGTTGATCAACTGGACATCGAGTTTCCGCACCCCGGAACCCACCCTTGAACACTGGGCCACCGAGCACAACGTCAAAGGCCACAGCGTTGCCGAGATGGCGCCGTGGTTCGAGAAAATGGAACAGCGCCTCGGCGTCGCCCCCTGGTTGGTGCCGCCCAACGCCAACAACGACGTGATCCGCAAAGGCTGCGAGCAACTCGGCTACAGCTGGCACGTGATTCCGCGCAACGTGCGCGGCTGCTGGAACCTCGGCTACTGCGGCATGGGCTGCCCGACCAACGCCAAACAATCGATGATGGTCACCACCATTCCGGCAACGTTGGAAAAGGGCGGCGAGCTGCTTTATCTGGCCCGCGCGGAAAAGCTGTTGATCAGCGGCGACAAGGTCACCGGCCTGCAATGCGTGGCGATGGACGAGCGCTGTGTCGCGCCGACCGGGCGCACCATCACGGTCAAGGCGCGGCATTACGTGCTGGCCGGCGGCGGCATCAACAGCCCGGCGTTGCTGCTGCGCTCCGATGCGCCGGATCCGCACAAGAATGTCGGTAAGCGTACATTTCTGCATCCGGTGAACATGTCGGCCGCGCGCTTCGACGAAGTGGTCAATCCGTTTTACGGGGCGCCGCAGTCGATCTACTCCGACCATTTCCAGTGGAAGGACGGCACCACCGGGCCGATGGCGTTCAAACTTGAAGTGCCGCCACTGC
The DNA here is from genome assembly GCF_001269815.1 of Pseudomonas sp. P1.31. Classification (NCBI taxonomy): domain Bacteria; kingdom Pseudomonadati; phylum Pseudomonadota; class Gammaproteobacteria; order Pseudomonadales; family Pseudomonadaceae; genus Pseudomonas; species Pseudomonas sp. P1.31. The sequence goes on from NZ_LHVN01000041.1 coordinate 49,186, forward strand.
ACCCGGCGCTGGCGGCGACGTTGCTCGGTGGTTTCGGCCAGGAGAACGCGCAGCACATGGCCGACCTGCCGCACACCCACGCCATGCTCGCCCTGCTGCGCGATGGTTTTCACCCGGACAGCAGCGGCGGCGCTGTGGAATTACGCGGTGACGGCACGCCGGTGCTCGACTATCAGGTTTCGCCCTACGCCTGGGAAGGTTTGCGCAAAGCGTTCCACGTCATGGCCGAGATCCAGTTTGCTGGCGGCGCAAAATCGGTGATGCCGATGCACGCCGACGCGCGTTACGTGAAAACCCTGGCCGAAGCCCGAACGCTGATCGATGGCCTGAGCCTTGAGCTGTACCGCACACGATTGGGCAGCGCCCACGTCATGGGCGGTTGCGCGATGGGCGAAGAGGCGAAATCGGCGGTCACTGACAGCCTCGGCCGCCATCATCAACTGAGCAATCTGTCGATCCACGACGGCTCGTTGTTCCCCACCAGCATTGGCGCCAACCCGCAGTTGTCGGTGTATGGCCTCACTGCGCAACTGGCGACCGCCCTCGCCGATCGATTGAAAAACCCATGAAAAAACCGATTATTCCCGTCGTCTATAGTGCTTTCTTACCCAACAGGCGACTTTCCCGACCGGGGCGGCTGCGATACCATCCGACTCCCCAACGGACTCCCGCCAGGACGACGCGATGAACCGAGTGTTGTACCCAGGTACCTTCGACCCTATTACCAAGGGCCATGGCGATCTGGTCGAACGCGCCTCGCGCCTGTTCGATCACGTGATCATTGCGGTCGCCGCCAGCCCGAAGAAAAACCCGCTGTTCCCGCTGGAACAACGGGTTGAACTGGCTCGCGAGGTCACCAAACACCTGCCGAACGTGGAAGTGGTCGGTTTCTCGACGCTGCTCGCGCATTTCGCCAAAGAGCAGAACGCCAACGTGTTCCTGCGTGGTTTGCGCGCGGTGTCGGACTTCGAATACGAATTCCAGCTGGCCAACATGAACCGCCAGTTGGCGCCGGATGTGGAGAGCCTGTTTCTCACGCCGTCCGAGCGTTACTCGTTCATTTCTTCGACGCTGGTGCGGGAAATTGCTGCGCTGGGCGGCGACATCACCAAGTTCGTCCACCCTGCCGTGGCCGACGCCCTGACCCTACGCTTCAAAAAGTAGGAGCTGCCGAAGGCTGCGATCTTTTGATCTTGATCGCAGCCACGCACAGCAGTTGATCGCAGCAACGTGCACTGCGCTCGCCAATGCGGCACAATTGCGCGCATTGATTTATAGCGCCCGGGCCTGCCGCCCCGGCTGGAGTTAGCATGTCCCTGATCATCACCGACGATTGCATCAACTGCGACGTCTGCGAACCCGAGTGCCCGAACGCCGCCATCTCCCAAGGCGAAGAGATCTACGTGATCGACCCGAACCTGTGCACCCAGTGCGTCGGCCACTACGACGAACCGCAGTGCCAACAGGTCTGCCCGGTGGATTGCATCCCACTGGATGAAGCGCACCCGGAGACTGAAGAACAGTTGATGGAGAAATATCGCATCATCACCGGCAAGGCCTGAATCGCTAAAAAGATCGCAGCCTTCGGCAGCTCCTACACAGGATCGCGTTCTCCTGTAGGAGCTGCCGAAGGCTGCGATCTTTTGATCTTGCCCTTCACTCGCGCTGCTCAAACCCCTCCCCCGTACACCCCAGACACCTTACAAACGCCGCCCGCGCCGGATCCACCACCAGCGCCTGCCCCGCATCGCCAATCCCGCCACCCAGCGCGGTAAACGGCAACGACACCACAAACGCCCCCGCACCAATCACCGTCGCCACCACCAATAACGGTCGGGCAATCAGCAAGTCGCCGATCATGGCGTAGGCAGGCGGGTTTTGAATGGTGTAGCGCGGGTCGCCGCTGCCGCTTTCCGTGGCCTGAACCGCCAGGCTGGAACACAGCAGCAACGTGACAAAGAGGACTTGCAGGGATTTCATGGCACGATCCTTCGGGCTGAACAGTGAGTCACCTCACTATAGACCCCAGGACTTTTTCAGCTCTGGCAGCGTGGGCAAAACACACTGGCGCGCTGGCCGAGCTTCACTTCGCGCAGCCCGGTGCCGCAGACCTTGCAGTGCTCACCACCGCGGCCATAGACAAACAGTTCCTGCTGGAAATACCCCGGCTGACCGTCGCCACCAATAAAATCGCGCAACGTCGTGCCGCCACGTTCGATGGCCGCGGCGAGGATGCGTTTGATCTCGATCGCCAGCTTCAGATAGCGTCCACGGGAAATGCCACCGGCCTCGCGGCGCGGATCGATGCCGGCGGCGAACAGCGCTTCCGTCGCATAAATATTGCCGACGCCGACCACGATTGCGTTGTCCATGATGAACGGCTTGACCGCCATCGACCGCCCGCGTGACAGCTGGAACAAGCGCTCGCCATCGAACAGATCGGTCAACGGCTCCGGCCCGAGGCGAATCAGCAATTCATGGTTGAGCGGATCGGTGCTCCACAGCATCGCTCCGAACCGGCGCGGATCGGTGTAGCGCAGCGCCAGCCCCGACTCCAGTTCGATGTCGACGTGCTCATGCTTGAGCGCCGGCAGCCCTGCTTCGACCAGACGCAAATTGCCCGACATGCCCAAATGGCTGATCAACGTGCCGACTTCAGCGTTGATCAACAAATATTTGGCACGCCGCTCGACCAACACAATGCGCTGCCCGGACAGGCGCACATCGAGGTCTTCGGGGATCGGCCAGCGCAACCGCCGGTCACGCACGATCACTCGGCTGACACGCTGGCCTTCCAGATGCGGGGCAATCCCGCGACGGGTGGTTTCGACTTCCGGCAGTTCAGGCATGGTGTCCTCGAATCAATGCGCGCCGAGGTCGCGAATCGTTTGTTTGAGGGTTTCGAAATCGTAGTCCGACAGACCGACGTAATCGAGAATCAGCGGGCCGATGCTGTTCCACTCGTGGTCTTCGGTCTGGTTGCCCAGCACGCGATACGACGCACAAATGTGTTCGGCCATCTTCAACAGCGCCAACAGATTCTTCAACTGGCTGTTGCGCGACGACTCATCGCTGAAGATCGCCAAGGCGTTGTGGTGATTGGCGATCGCGGCACTGACATGCTCCGGCAAACGCCACGACTTCGCTGTGTAATAGCCGACCACCGCATGGTTGGTGTTGAACGTACGGTTTTCGGTATCGACCACGCGACAGGTCGGGCTGGCGTTGGCGTACGCCTCTTCCAGCACCGACATGTAATTGGGGAAACGCTGCAGCATCAACGGCACGCCGCAATCGTGGAACAGGCCCAGCGCGTAGGCTTCATCGCCGGCCTGAGTGCCGATGCGTTTGGCCAGCGTCAGGCAGGTCATCGCCACGTCTTGGGCGGTGTCCCAGAAACGGTTGAGCGTGACGATGGTGTCGTCGTTCATCTCGCCCTTGATCGACTGCGCGTTGATCAGATTGATGATCGAACGGCTGCCCAGCAGATTCACCGCGCGCTGAATCGAAGTGATCTTGTTGCTCAAGCCGTAATACGGCGAGTTGACGATTTTCAGCAACGAACCGGACAGGCCGGGATCCTGGGCGATCAGCTTGGCGATCACCTCCAGATCCGGGTCGGGCATGTACTGCTCCATTTGCAGATCCACCATGATCTGCGGTTGCGCCGGCACACTGATGCCTTGCAGCGATTGTTGAATCTGTTCGGTGGTCAGCTCTTGGGACATATGTACACACTCAGGGACAGGCGGCGATTCTAACCGCTGAGACCGCAGGGCGACACACCGACGGGCACATCGGAGGAACTTTCATTCAAGCTCAGGCTTCGGATTTGGTAAGGCGCGGCGAAAATTTTCTGGCCGCTGCGCCAACAAATTCCCACTGACTCAGGAGCTTATCGATGGCCACTTCCCTCAACGGCAAGCGCGTCGCTTTTTTGGTAACCGACGGTTTCGAACAGGTCGAACTGACCGGCCCCAAGCAAGCGCTGGAACAGGCTGGCGCACAGGTCGACATCCTCTCGGCCGAGACCGGCACGGTCAAAGGCTGGAACCACGACAAACCGGCGGATGACTTCAAGGTCGATCAGACCTTCCAGGCTGCCAGCATTGAGCAGTACGACGCGGTGGTGTTGCCGGGCGGCGTGCAGAACTCCGACACCATTCGTATCGATCAGGACGCCCAGCATCTGGTCAAGACCGGCGCCTCGGCCGGCAAACCGATCGCGGTGATCTGCCATGGCAGCTGGCTGCTGATTTCGGCGGGGCTGGTGAATGGCAAAACCATGACCAGCTATAAAACCGTCAAGGATGATCTGGTCAACGCCGGCGCACATTGGGTGGATAAAGAAGTGGTCAAGGACGGCAACCTGATCAGCAGCCGCCAGCCGGATGATATTCCGGCGTTCAGCAGAGAGCTGATCGACACATTGTCTGCTTAGCGTTCAAGGCAGTTGCTCCCACATGGGAATGCATTTCTCCTTTCACACTGATCTATTGTGGCGAGGGGATTTATCCCCGATCGGCTGCGCAGCAGTCGCAAAACCTGACAGCGCGGTGTATCAGACATACCGTGTCAGATGGATTTGGGACGGCTGCGCCGTCCAACGGGGATAAATCCCCTCGCCACAAGTAAATCCCATCGCCGCTGGAACGCACCACATGTCCATTTGCCGGCCAATCAGCCGGCCTGACGCGCTATACTCCCGCTCTTTTTTCCGGAGCGACGTCATGTCCCTGCCTAGCCTGCGCCTCAAAGCCAACGCCGACCGTCGCCTGCGCAACGGCCACCTGTGGGTCTACAGCAACGAAATCGATGTGGCCGCCACCCCGTTGCACGGCTTCAAGGCCGGCGATCAGGCGATCCTCGAAGCCGCCGGCGGCAAGACTTTGGGCATCGTTGCGATGAGCCCGAACAACCTGATCTGCGCCCGTCTGGTGTCCCGCGACATCAAGGTGCAACTGGACAAGTCGCTGCTGGTGCACCGCCTGAACGTGGCCCTGTCGCTGCGCGATCGCCTGTTCGACAAACCGTTCTACCGTCTGGTCTACGGTGACTCCGACCTGCTGCCGGGTCTGGTGGTTGACCGTTTCGGCGACATCCTCGTAGTCCAGATCGCCTCGGCGACCATGGAAGCGCACAAAGATGACGTGATCGCAGCGCTGACCCAAGTGCTCAAGCCAAGCGGCATCCTCTTCAAGAACGACTCCGCCGCGCGTGACGCTGAAGGCCTCAATCGTTACGTCGAAACCGTGTTCGGCCTGGTACCGGAGTGGGTGGCGCTGGAAGAGAACGGCGTGAAATTCGAAGCCCCGGTCATTCAGGGTCAGAAAACCGGCTGGTTCTACGACCACCGCATGAACCGCGCACGCATGGCGCCTTACGCCAAGGGCAAACGCGTTCTCGACCTTTATAGCTACATCGGTGGCTGGGGCGTGCAAGCTGCTGCCTTCGGCGCCAGCGAAGTGTTCTGCGTCGATGCCTCGGCCTTCGCCCTCGACGGCGTTGAGCGCAACGCCGCACTGAACGGCTTTGCCGACAAGATGACCTGCATCGAAGGCGATGTTTTCGAAGCGCTGAAAGAGCTGAAAGCCAGCGAAGAGCGTTTCGACGTGATCGTTGCCGATCCGCCGGCGTTCATCAAACGCAAGAAAGACATGAAGAACGGCGAAGGCGCCTACCGTCGTCTGAACGAGCAAGCCATGCGCCTGCTCAACAAGGACGGCATCCTGATCAGCGCGTCGTGCTCGATGCACCTGCCGGAAGACGATCTGCAGAACATTCTGCTGACCAGCGCCCGTCACCTGGATCGCAACATCCAGATACTCGAGCGCGGCGGCCAGGGCCCGGATCACCCGGTGCACCCAGCCATCGCCGAAACCCGCTACATCAAAAGCATCACCTGCCGTCTGCTGCCAAATAGCTGATTGGTCAGTAAAAACGGGGGGCCCAAGGGCTCCCCGTTTGTTTTTGGGCGGTGCAAGGCCGTCTATTTCACTTCAAATCCAGCCGACTCCTACAATTAACTTCCTACAGTCTTGCAGGAATTTTCCGCGCACCTGTTAATTAGCGAAAAACAACTGACAAGTTTGTACAAGGGCCGAGATCGCTCCGACAAAATTACTGGATTTTTCCTACTTAATCTCCACTTGCCATTAATCGATTACAAACTATTATTGAGTTGTCACCACGAGGTGGCATTCAATCTTAATGAACAAGGAGTTCATACTATGAAAGCAATTACTCTGGAAACCAACAAAATCGCAAACCTCGCTTTTCTGGTTGCGCCTAAAGCCCGCTAAGTAAGTCAGGACGCTGGGGAGTGCCGGCACCCCAGCGTCCATCAGCCCTTTCCAGAGTGAAGCATTGAACATGCACATCAATCCGTACTTATTCATATTGCCGCGCACGCCCGGACAAATCGTCTGGAACTATAAAGAACACACTCAACATGAACTTGATCTTGATTACGCTTCAAGACTGGCGAAACTTATCGACAACCCGAACGCATTCGACAGTCGCAACATAATAGACATACAACTTTTAAGCGTGGGAATTTTAACCATTGCAAAAATAGACAACCCGCCTTGGGGCTGGGATGAGTTATCCAAGATATTTCATATAGGCACGCAGAACATTCCCTGCGAAGCGACACCCAAGAATATTAATGAATGGTCCAGACAATATCTGGATCATTGCAATGACGTACTGAGCAAACCACCGCCCGATAAAGAGCGCCCCACGCTGGAAGGCGCGCGACGCATCGCGCTGCCGGCGCCTGCCGTGCTGAGCAACGACCGCTTGGGAAACGTCCTGCGCCAGCGCAAAACCAGTCGTTCCTTTACCGGTGGAGCGGTCACGATGAATGACGTTTCCACCCTGCTCTATCTTTCCCTCGGTTATCTGCACGAACGCCAGCAGGATCGTGACAGCAGTATCGCCCTCGGGCTTGATGCCCGTCGCAGCAGTCCTTCCGGCGGCGGTTTGAATGCGTGCGAAGGTTTTGCGCTGGTGCAGAACGTCAGCGGCCTGAAACCCGGCATCTACGCCTATCACCCGGTAGAGCACGCCTTGAGCCTGATAAACCCGCTGCCCGACTCGGCGCTGGGTCAACTGCTCGGCGGACAACACTTCATCAATAACTTGCCGCTGGGCCTGTTCATTACCGCGCGTTTCGACAAGCTCTGGTGGAAATATGAACACTCACGCGCCTATCGCATGGCGTTCGTGGAGGCTGGGCACTTGTCGCAATCCTTTCAGTTGGTTGCCACGGCCCTCGGTCTCGGCACCTGGCTGACCGGCGCGTTCTCTGATGATCAGGTTGAAGCCCTGCTGAAAATTACCGGCAGCGCGGAACAACCGTTGTTCTTCGTCGGTTGCGGCGCCAGCGACGGTCAAGCGATGTGTCAGGAAATGCAGGCGCTGTTGCTGGAGGTGCAAGCATGAACGCAATCACCTCCGACCAACTGGAAGCCTCAGTGTCATGGGCGCACAAGTTCACCCTCGATGACTGGAACGGCCGCGCATCGGTGCGCACTTCTCAACACACCTATCAATTGCCGGATGACCTGCAAGAACAGCTGAAAACCCGCCACTGGTTTCCCCCGGCCTTTTTGCCGTACCTCTCACACCCGGCCATTCGGGCGGCTGGCAGCGAGGTCATACAACGGCTGACGGCCAATCATCTGGTGCATTTCCTCGACTACACCACGCTGCTCGAACACCGCATCGTCAACCGCGCAGTGGAAACCATCGTCCACGGCGAGTTGCCTGCCTTCGTGCCCTCGCGCATGAAAAACGCGGCGCTGCAGCTGTACACCGACGAGGGCTATCACGCGCTGTTCTCCAGTCAACTGGCCGAGCAGATCGCCAGCCAGTACGGCATTACCGAGCGCCCGGTGATGCCCATGCGCATTACCCAGCTGAACACCGCGATTACCCGAGTGCCCGAGACGGATCGCCCACTCGCGTGGTTTCTGCTCGGCTTCGTCTCAGAGACGATCATTGCCCGGGAGTTGCTCGAGGTTTGCCGTGACACGCTGGTCTCCAGCGTCAGCGACATGCTGCGCGATCACCTCGCCGACGAGGCCCGTCACAGCCGCTATTTTTCAGAAGTGTTCCATTACCTGTGGCTGACCCTGAACAGCCGTCAGCGCACCTTCAGCGCCAGAATGCTCCTGGAGTTCCTGCGAATCTTTTTCGAAGTCGACGAGCGCTGGCTGAAACAGAGCCTGCGCAGTGTCGGGATTGCCGACGACGTCATTCGCAAAATCCTCGACGGATTGATCAGCCCCAGAGCCAGTCGTCAGCGCACCAGGGCCGGGGCGAAGGCAACGCTGGAGGCGATGACAAAAGCAGGATTTTTTGCCCTCATCAATAACCGCAAACTGTTCGCCAAGGCAGGCCTGGTCGATGAATAGAGGAAAAGCCGCAGTGACCGCCGGGCAACGCCGCGGCGCGGTCAGTCTGTTGATGGCGATGGTGCTGCTGGGGGTGTTTCCGCTGGATGTGCTGCTGCCATCGTTTCCGGCACTGGCCGAGCACTTTCGCACCACTCCAGCCAACATTGCGCTGTCGATCAGCCTGTTTGCGGTGGGCATCGCTTTTGCGCAACTGCTGATCGGGCCGCTGTCGGATGCCATCGGGCGCAAGGGTTTGCTACTTGTGGGCATGAGCATTTCGATGCTCGGTGCCCTCGGCTGCGTAAGCACCAGCGACTACACACTGTTCCTGATATTCCGCGTGATGCAGGCCCTGGGCTGTGGCTGTTTCGTGTTGTCGCAGGCCTTGGTGCAGGATCTGTTCGAAGGCGAGCAGCGCGATCGGCTGCGGATCCTGATGGTCACCGCCTCTGGGATTTTCATCTCGGTATCGCCGCTGGCCGGCACCTTCCTGCAGGCCACGCTTGGCTGGCGCGGCAGCTTCTGGGTGTTTATCGGGTTGGCCGCCGTGGTGCTGATCAAGGCGTGGCTGTTTCTGGACAACAGCCGGCCGTCTCACAGCGGCGCTCGCCCCGGCTTCATTCGCTCTTATCGGCGAGTGCTGGGCGACTTCGAATTCGTCAGCTACTGGCTGATATCCGCGTTCGCCTTCGCCTGCCACTTTTCCTTCATCGTGATTTCGCCGCTGATCTTCATGGATCAACTGCAAATGGCGCCTTATGACTTTTCACTGATTCTGTTGATCTACGGCGCGGCCTACATCGTCGGTGGGCTCGTTGCCACAGTCCTCAGCCGACGAATCAAACCCGGCCAGCAAATGCTGGTCGGGCTTGGCCTGATCCTGCTGTCGGGGCTGGCGATGCTGTACCTGTCGTCGAACTTCGCGTTGACGCCAGCGACCGTGCTGATTCCGATGCTGATCTGCACCGCCGGCACCACCATCGCGCGCCCGGCCGCCACGTCGAAAGCCATGGGCCTGTTCCCCGAACTTGCCGGCACCTCGGCGGCGGCCGGCAGTACCCTCACTTTTATCTGCGGCGGCCTTATCAGCGCATTGATCAGCCTGAGCCCGGCCAACCTGCAAGCCACGCTGGGTTACAGCTTTGTCCTGCTCAGTGGCGTGGCGCTGGCGTTGAACAGCCGGATCAGCCGTCGCGCGAGAATCCATGAAAGCCATGCCATGACGCAGCCGGGCGGTGATTAAAGCTGCCGGTCGTCATGCCACACACGCCGTCGGCACTGGAACAACACTTTGCGCCATTCCCTCCAGACGCCAGCGGTGTAGAATCGGCAGATTCATCGCCATTCATCCCCGGCGGGTTTATGAGCTCAGGCTGAGACCAGCGGCGATCCCGCAACGTCATCGGCAACTTCCGGACACACGGCCATTTCTGAGTGTTCCAGAGGTCAATAGAAGCTCACTCCCATTTAGTACCTGATTAGCCGCCCGGAGTGCTCCATGCCAGATTATCGCTCGAAAACATCCACCCACGGCCGCAACATGGCCGGCGCCCGCGCACTGTGGCGCGCCACGGGGATGAAAGATGACGACTTCAAAAAGCCGATCATCGCCATTGCCAACTCGTTCACCCAGTTCGTACCGGGCCACGTGCATCTGAAGGATCTGGGCCAACTGGTCGCCCGCGAAATCGAACGCGCTGGCGGTGTAGCGAAAGAATTCAACACCATCGCCGTGGATGACGGCATCGCCATGGGTCACGACGGCATGCTGTACTCGCTGCCGAGCCGCGAGATCATCGCCGACTCCGTCGAATACATGGTCAACGCCCACTGCGCCGACGCCATCGTGTGCATTTCCAACTGCGACAAGATCACCCCGGGCATGTTGATGGCTGCCTTGCGCCTGAACATTCCGGTGATCTTCGTTTCCGGCGGCCCGATGGAAGCCGGCAAGACCAAACTCGCCTCCCACGGCCTCGACCTCGTCGATGCCATGGTGATTGCCGCCGACGAAAGCGCTTCTGACGAGAAAGTCGCTGAGTACGAGCGCAGCGCCTGCCCGACGTGCGGTTCGTGCTCCGGCATGTTCACCGCCAACTCGATGAACTGCCTGACCGAAGCACTGGGTCTGGCATTGCCGGGCAACGGTTCGACTCTCGCCACTCACAGCGACCGCGAACAGTTGTTCCTGCAGGCTGGCCGCACCATCGTCGAGCTGTGCAAGCGCTACTACGGCGAGAACGACGAATCGGTACTGCCGCGTAACATTGCCAACTTCAAGGCGTTCGAGAACGCGATGACGCTCGACATCGCCATGGGCGGTTCGACCAACACCATCCTGCACTTGCTCGCTGCCGCCCAGGAAGCCGAGATCGATTTCGACCTGCGCGACATCGACCGTCTTTCGCGCACTGTTCCGCAGCTGTGCAAAGTCGCGCCGAACATCCAGAAGTACCACATGGAAGACGTGCACCGCGCTGGCGGTATCTTCAGCATCCTCGGTTCGCTGGCCCGTGGCGGTCTGCTGCACACCGACCTGCCGACCGTGCACAGCCGCAGCATGGAAGAAGGCATCGCCAAGTGGGACATCACCCAGACTGACGATGAAGCCGTGCACCACTTCTTCAAGGCCGGCCCTGCCGGTATTCCGACGCAGACGGCGTTCAGCCAGTCGACCCGTTGGGAAACCCTCGATGACGACCGTGAAAACGGCTGCATCCGCAGCGTCGAACACGCCTATTCGCAAGAAGGTGGTTTGGCCGTGCTGTACGGCAACATTGCTCTCGATGGCTGCGTGGTGAAAACCGCTGGTGTCGACGAGTCGATCCACGTCTTCGAAGGCAACGCGAAGATCTTCGAAAGCCAAGACAGCGCCGTACGCGGCATCCTCGCTGACGAAGTGAAGGCTGGCGACATCGTCATCATTCGCTACGAAGGCCCGAAAGGCGGCCCGGGCATGCAGGAAATGCTCTACCCGACTTCGTACCTGAAATCCAAAGGTCTGGGCAAAGCCTGCGCATTGCTCACCGACGGTCGTTTCTCCGGCGGTACGTCCGGCCTGTCCATCGGTCACGCTTCGCCAGAAGCAGCGGCCGGCGGCGCGATCGGTCTGGTGCAGGACGGCGACAAAGTGCTGATCGACATCCCTAACCGCTCGATCAACCTGTTGGTCAGCGACGAAGAACTGGCGGCACGCCGCGCCGAACAGGACAAGAAAGGCTGGAAACCGGTCGAGATTCGTCCACGCAAAGTGACCACCGCCCTCAAGGCCTACGCCCTGCTGGCGACCAGCGCCGACAAAGGTGCGGTGCGTAACAAAGCGATGCTTGACGGGCTGTAAGCATCAAATCGCAGCAATAAAAATGCCCCGCCAAGTGCGGGGCATTTTTTTGTTTGAAGAATGAAAACCCGATCCCTGTAGGAGCTGCCGAAGGCTGCGATCTTTTGATCTTGCCCTTAAATCAAGATC
>NZ_LHVN01000042.1:0-7742 GCF_001269815.1 Pseudomonas sp. P1.31
TGCGATCTTTTGATCTTGCCCTTAAATCAAGATCAAAAGATCGCAGCCTTCGGCAGCTCCTACAGGGGGTTACTGAATTTCTTCAGGCTTGACGATCACCCAGTTCTTGTCCGCCGTCACCGGCAACCCTTCCTTCGCCTGCGCCGCCGCGTGTTTGGCCATCATGCCGTTCAACTGCGTCATGTACTTGTCCTTGCGGTTGATCCACAAGTGAATCCCGCCCTTCGCCACGTCAACATCGTGGAACAGCATGTAACCGTCGCTGGTCGGCGTATCGCCACCGACCAACACCGGTTTTTTCCACTCGTCGATGTAAGTGAGGATCGCCGCGTGCTTGCCGGCCATCCACGTCGCCGGGGTCCACAGATATGGCGTCAGTTCGAGCCCTAGGTTGGCCTTCTCGTCATATTTACCGGCGGTGATCTGCTTGCGCGCGGTGGTCAGTTCGTTAGTCTCGCGGTTTTTCAGCAGCGTGGTCACGCCGATAACGTTCTGCGGTTTGACGTTGTAGCCGTACTTCGGATCCGCCGCGACCATGCGCACCAGTTCTTCGGAAGCCGCGGTCATCACGTAAACCTCGATGCCGTTCTCCATCAACTTGTTGTACAGCTCAACCTGGCCGGTGAAGATTTTCGGCGGATTGACGTCGAGCTTCTTGACTACATCGCCTTCGTAATAAGTCGCCGGCACCGGTTTGCCCGAAGCCATCAGCTCATCGACGTAGCCTTTGAGTTCCTTGAGGGTGAAACCGGAGAACACCTGCGCCACCCACGGGTAGCAGACCATGTCGTCGACTTCGCAGAGGCGATAGTAGTAACTGAACAAGCTTTCCTTGTGGTCGGCGGTGTCCTTGAACGGCATCAGTTTCAAGGAGGGGTCGAGTTTGTCGCGGGTGATCAGGCCCTTGTTTTCCATGAACGGCAACAAGGACTCTTCGAGGTCGTAGCGGTAACTGGTGTTGTCCATGTCGAACACCGCGTAGTTACCCTTGTTGGCGTTGGCCGCGATCATCGCGTCCAGCGCTTTGGCCTGATCGGCGGGCCAGTGTTTCAGGTCGGTGGCGAAAGCCTGAGAAGCCAGGCCCATGCCCACAGCCAGTGCGACAGCCAGAAATTTCGGTGCGAATTTCATCGACGCTTTCTCCCTGATGTAAAAGCATCGACGCTAACAAATGTGTGTGACAGTCCTCGTCTGTCAGCGACCGCCCTCGCCGCTATTTGCGCCAGATGCATTGCCGAGAGCGACACGCGCTTATTCCAAAAACGACGGACGCCCGAAGATTTCGGTATTAAATCATTGCAAATCAAGCTGTTAGGCTTGCCGGTTCGCAGCAGCCCCGGAAGGCTGTTGGCAAAGTCTTTCTGGAGTTCTCATGAACCTACCGTTGATTCTCAACCTGCTGGTGTTCCTCGCCCTGCTGTTCGGTCTGGCGCAAACCCGCCACACCACGTGGAGCCTGGCGAAAAAAGTCCTGCTCGCGCTCGCTCTGGGCGTGGCTTTCGGCGTGGCGCTGCACACCGTTTACGGTGCCGGCAACCCGATTCTGAAAACCTCGATCGGCTGGTTCGATCTGGTCGGCAACGGCTACGTGCAGTTGCTGCAAATGATCGTTATCCCGCTGGTGTTCGCCTCGATCCTCAGCGCCGTGGCGCGTCTACACAACGCGTCGTCGTTGGGCAAAATCAGCTTCCTGACCATCGGCACCCTGCTGTTCACCACCGCGATTGCGGCGCTGATCGGCATCGGCCTGACCAACCTGTTCGGCCTCACCGCTGAAGGTCTGGTCGCCGGCACCCAGGAAATGGCCCGTCTGCAAACCATTCAGACCGACTACGCCGGCAAGGTCGCCGACCTGAATGTGCCGCAACTGCTGCTGTCGTTCATCCCGCAAAACCCGTTTGCCGATCTGGCGCGGGCCAAGCCGACGTCGATCATCAGCGTGGTGATTTTCGCCGCATTCCTCGGGGTTGCCGCGCTGCAACTGCTCAAGGATGACGTCGAAAAAGGTCAGAAAGTGATCAACGCCATCGACACCCTGCAAGCCTGGGTGATGCGTCTGGTGCGTCTGGTGATGAAGCTGACCCCGTACGGTGTGCTGGCGCTGATGACCAAAGTGGTCGCCGGTTCCAACCTGCAGGACATCATCAAGCTCGGCAGTTTCGTCGTGGTGTCGTATCTGGGCCTGGGCCTGATGTTTGTCGTACACGGTTTGCTGGTGTCGGCGGCCGGGATCAATCCGCTGCGTTTCTTCCGCAAGATCTGGCCGGTGCTGACGTTCGCATTTACCAGCCGTTCGAGCGCGGCGAGCATTCCGCTGAGCATTGAAGCGCAGACCCGTCGTCTGGGGATTCCGCAGTCGGTGGCGAGTTTTGCGGCATCGTTCGGTGCGACGATTGGCCAGAACGGTTGCGCGGGGCTGTACCCGGCGATGTTGGCGGTGATGGTTGCGCCGACCGTGGGCATCAACCCGCTGGATCCGCTGTGGATCGCGACGTTGGTGGCGATTGTGACGCTGAGTTCGGCCGGTGTGGCCGGTGTCGGTGGCGGCGCGACGTTCGCGGCGCTGATCGTGCTGCCGGCGATGGGTTTGCCGGTGTCATTGGTGGCGTTGCTGATTTCGGTTGAACCACTGATTGATATGGGGCGGACGGCGTTGAACGTGAGTGGTTCGATCACGGCGGGTGCGATTACCAGTCAGGTGATGCAGCAGACTGATAAAGAACTGCTGGATGCCGATGAGCATGCGGAGTTGGCTCAGGCCTGATGTAAAGCAAGATCAAAGGATCGCAGCCTTCGGCAGCTCCTACAGGGGGAACACGGATACCGTGTAGGAGCTGCCGCAGGCTGCGATCTTTTAAGCCTTCTCCCAGACTTCGAAGTTGTACGCGGGTTTGTCGCCTTCAGCCGGATTCGGCACATTCGACACCAGCTTCCACTGCTCCGAATCAAACTCCGGAAACCACGCATCCCCTTCCGGGCTCAACGCCACGCGCGTCAGATACAGACGATCCGCCTGCGCCAGCCCTTGCGCGTACAACTGCGCGCCACCAATCAGCATCAGCTCATCAACGCCCTGCTCTTTCGCCCATTCTTCGGCGCGAACCACCGCTGCTTCCAGCGACGGATACACCTCGGCACCTTCCAGCACCAGATCGGCCTGACGGCTAACGACGATGTTCAAGCGCCCCGGCAACGGTCGGCCGAGCGAATCCCAGGTCTTGCGACCCATGATGATCGGCTTGCCCAAGGTCGTGGCCTTGAAGTATTTGAAGTCCCCCGGCAGGTGCCAGGGCATGCTGTTGTCGACGCCGATCACGCGGTTTTCACCGAGGGCTGCGATCAGGCTGAGGGGGAGTGATTTAGTCATGCCGGCGAGGATACCAGAGCCGCGCTTACCCCGATAAGCGCCACAGCGGTTATGCTCAGCGCTGGATTAAGCGACGGGATGCCGCGTGACTGAACTGACTCCACTGCAAAACCTCTGGCTCACCGAGACCGTGCGCCTGCGCGAAGAACACGCAGGCCCGCTGGAAGATCTGGAAGCCAATCGACTGGCGCGCGCGGCCGGCGGCGATCTGCCGAGCCGCATTCAACGCCGCGCGTTATGGCTGGCCGAACGTGACGGGCTGACGGCAGCACTCAAACACTGGCTGCAAGGCGCGCGTCTGGCGCTGGTGTTGCTGATGATCTTCGCGGCGCTGAGCGGCGCCGGTCTGGCCTTCGCCGCACTCGGCCAGACGCCGGTCAATGTGTTCTGGGCCTTGGGCAGTCTGCTCGGGCTGAACCTGATTCTGCTGCTGAGCTGGTTGCTGGGCTTGATCTTTGCCGGCGAACACGGCGCCACGCTCGGACGATTGTGGCTGTGGCTCAGCGAAAAACTGGCCCGCGACGCCAAAGCCGCGCAACTGGCGCCCGCCCTGCTGCTGATGCTGCAACGCAAGAAACTCAATCGCTGGGCGCTCGGTACGCTGGTCAACGGTTTGTGGTTGCTGGCGATGCTCAGCGCGCTGATTCTGCTGCTGACGCTGATGGCGACCCGGCGCTACGGCTTCGTCTGGGAAACCACGATTCTCAGCGCCGACACCTTTATCCATGTCACCCACGCGCTGGGGTATCTACCGTCGCTGCTCGGCTTCAACGTGCCGACGGTGGAGATGATCCGCGCCAGCGGCGACGGTGCGCTCGACATCGAAAGCGCCCGTCAGGCCTGGGCGACCTGGCTGGTTGGCGTTTTGGTGGTGTACGGCGTGCTGCCGCGTCTGCTGCTGACGCTGTTGTGTTTCTGGCGCTGGAACAGCGGCAAAGCCGCGCTGCGTCTGGACTTGAACCTGCCCGGCTACGCGCAATTGCGCGAACGTCTGATGCCGACAAGCGAACGCCTCGGCGTCAATGATCCGGAGCCTGCGCAACTGCACCGCGTTGAAAGCAGCGTCGGCGAACTCGCCAGCGAAGGTGCGCTGCTGGTCGCCATCGAACTCGACGAACAACGCCCATGGCCGCCCGCGCTGCCGAAAAATGTCAGCAATGCTGGCATCCTCGACAGCCGCGAATCACGCCATAAACTTCTCGAACAACTCAGTCGCTTCCCGCCGGCACGTCTGGCGATTGCCTGCGACCCACGGCGCTCACCGGATCGTGGCAGCCTCGCCTTGATCGCCGAACTGGCGCGCAACGCCGGAGAAACCCGCGTCTGGCTGCTGCAAGCGCCGCCCGGTGAAGCGCTGGATGCCGAACGCCTCGGCGACTGGCACATCGCGCTGCAACAGCTTGATCTGGAGTTTGCCGATTGCGCGCCGTTGAACTGGCTGGAGACTGGCCATGACTGATGCCTGGAAAGCGCCGCTGAAACTCGCGGTGGTCGGCCACACCAACGTCGGCAAGACCTCACTGTTGCGCACGCTGACCCGCGATGTCGGTTTCGGCGAAGTCTCCCATCGCCCGAGCACCACGCGGCATGTCGAAGGCGCGCGGTTGTCGGTGGACGGCGAGCCGTTGCTCGACCTCTACGACACGCCGGGGCTGGAAGATGCCATCGCCCTGCTGGATTTTCTCGAACGTCTGGAACGCCCCGGCGAACGCCTCGATGGCCCGGCGCGGCTGGCGCGGTTTCTCGACGGCAGCGAGGCGCGCCAGCGTTTCGAGCAGGAGGCGAAAGTGCTGCGGCAACTGCTCGCCTCCGACGCCGGTTTGTATGTGATCGACGCGCGCGAACCGGTGCTGGCCAAGTACCGCGATGAACTGGAAGTGCTCGCCAGTTGCGGCAAACCGCTGCTGCCGGTGCTGAATTTTGTCAGCAGCGCCAACCATCGCGAGCCGGATTGGCGTGAGGCGCTGGCGCGGCTGGGGCTGCATGCGTTGGTGCGTTTCGACAGCGTGGCGCCGCCTGAAGATGGCGAGCGGCGGCTGTATGAAAGCCTCGCGCTGCTGCTGGAAAATGCTCGTCCGCAACTGGAACGGTTGATTGCTGATCAACAGGCTCAGCGCCTGGCGCGTCAGCAAAGTGCGGCGCGATTGATTGCTGAGTTATTGATCGACTGTGCGGCTTGTCGGCGCAGTGTGGTCAGTGAAGCGGAGCAGGAACAGCAAGCCATCAGCGAACTGCGCAAGGCTGTGCGCCAGCGCGAGCAGAAGTGTGTTGAGGCGCTGCTCAAGCTGTATGCGTTTCGTCCGCAGGATGCGGCGGCAAGTGATTTGCCGTTGCTCGATGGGCGTTGGGGTGATGACCTGTTCAACCCGGAAACCTTGAAACAACTTGGTGTGCGGGTGGGTGGCGGAATTGCTGCCGGTGCGGCGGCAGGGGCTGGTGTGGATTTGCTGGTTGGCGGGATTACCCTTGGCGCAGCGGCGTTGGCGGGGGCGATTGCCGGGGGTGCGCTGCAGACGGCGCGCAGTTATGGCAGTCGCTTGCTCGGCAAGATTAAAGGGCAGCGTGAGCTGACAGTGGGTGATGGGGTGTTACGGCTGTTGGCGCTGCGCCAGCGGCAGTTGGTGTTGGCGCTGGATCAGCGTGGGCATGCGGCGATGGATGCGGTTCAGGTCGCTACTCCGCAGGATAAGACTTGGCGCGAGGGCAAGTTGCCGGAGGCGCTGAGCAAGGCGCGGGCGCATCCGCAGTGGTCGTCGTTGAATCCGCAGGCGAAATTGAATCAGGCGGAAAGGCAGGAGCAGATTGAGGCGTTGGTGGAGAAAGTGCTTGAGCTGTAAACGCCGACCCTCACCCCAGCCCTCTCCCGGAGGGAGAGGGAGCTGACCGTGTTGTTCTTCCGTCATACATCGACCTGAGATATCCAGTCGAACTCAGGTTTTGAAAGGCATGAAGATCGGCTCCCTCTCCCTCCGGGAGAGGGCTGGGGTGGGTAAAGACCGGGTACATCCTTTACGTTTGAGACCGGGGACATGGTTTACAGGTATCAATCATGGTCAGGAGGTGCTGACCATGCCCTGGAATCAAGAGTCCCCAATGGATCAACGAGTGAAGTTAGTCAGCGACTGGCTTGGCGGCAGTTACACCAAGAGCCAATTAAGCCGGCGCTATGGCGTCAGCCGTCCGACCATCGACAAGTGGCTGGAACGATACGCAGCGTTGGGCGTAGATGGCTTGAAAGAGCAATCGCGCAAGCCGTTGAACTGTCCTCATCAAACGCCCGACGAAATCATCGCCAAGTTGCTGGCCAAGAAAAACGAACATCCCGATCGGGGACCCAAACAGATCATTGATCGCCTGCGCGTTTCCGATTCGCATATCCAATGGCCGGCGGCGAGTACCGCCGGGGAGTGGCTGAAGAAAGCTGGTTTGGTGGTGGCGCGACGGCCCTATCCCCCGCGTCCCCGTGCTCCGACACATTTGCGTCCGGTCGACGCGCCCAACCAGACTTGGTGTGCTGATTACAAAGGGCAGTTCAAAATGCAGGACGGTAATTGGTGCTATCCGCTGACCATAACCGATCAGATGAGCCGCTTTTTATTCGTCTGTCGCGCTTTGCCCAGTACGCACGGAGCGCCGACGCGGGAAGGCTTCGAGTGGGCTTTTCGAGAATATGGGCTGCCGGATGTGATCCGCACTGACAATGGCGCTCCTTTCGCATCGACAGGTCTGGCGCGACTTTCGAAGTTATCGGTTTGGTTTATCAGGCTTGGAATCCATGTCGAAACGATTACGCCAGGCCGTCCCGACCAAAATGGTCGACATGAACGGATGCATCGAACGTTAAAGGCAGCAGTGCCACCGGCGGAAAACTTGGTGCGCCAGCAGCTGGCTTTTCAGGATTTCATCCAAGACTTCAACCACCACCGACCGCATACCGCGCTGGGCATGAAACCACCGGCATCTGTCTATAGCCCGTCGATACGCGCTTATCCGGGTTACTTGCCTGCGCTTGAATATGGTTCCGATGTTGAAGTGCGCAAGGTTCGGTCAAATGGGGAAATCAAATGGAAAGGACAGCTGATTTTTCTAGGAGAGGCTCTGATTGGAGAGGACATCGCGCTGAAGGAGGTGGCTGATGATGCTTGGGAACTGTATCTTTGCAGCCACTGTTTAGGCAGGCTTGAAAGGGGCGCCAAACGCGTTTCAAGCCTGTAAAGGTGTAAACGATGTCCCCGGTCTAATTTGTAAAGGATGTACCGGTCTCTACACACCCCAGCCCTCTCCCGGAGGGAGAGGGAGCTGACCGTGTTGTTCTTCCGTCATACATCGACCTGAGATATCCAGTCGAACTCAGGTTTTGAAAGGCATGAAGATC